>NZ_JBDWYG010000007.1:0-300009 GCF_039982535.1 Aliiglaciecola sp. | reverse complement strand
GACCGATTACTGTTTCTTTCCACGGTATTCGCTATTGATGTCTGCGCTTACGCCATTATGAGCAACCACTCCCATGTGGTATTGCATGTTAATGTTGATAAGGTTAAGCGCTGGACGGATAAACAAGTGTGTGCAAGGTGGCATAAATTGCACAAGGGAACACTGTTAACTCAAACCTTCATGAGCAGTGATACCCCGTCGTTAACCGCGATAGAATCAGACAGTTTACAGGCTACCCTATCCATCTATCGACAGCGGTTAATGGACATTAGTTGGTTTATGCGTGAACTTAACGAGCCCATTGCCCGAAAAGCCAATCAAGAAGACCAATGCACTGGCCATTTTTGGGAAGGACGTTTTAAATCTCAAGCCTTATTGGATGAGCATGCAATAGCCGCCTGTATGGTTTATGTAGACTTGAACCCAATCCGAGCAAAGCTAGCCAATACGCCTGAAACCTCCAAACATACCAGCATCAGACGACGCATATTCGATTTAAAAAAAGGAAAACAACCTTCCACACTGATGCCATTTGTGGGCGGCACAACACAACCTCAGTCAACAGGTTTGCCGTTTGAACTCATCGATTACCTGAAATTAGTTGACCTATCAGGGCGCACCCTCCATTCCAGTAAACGTGGAGCAATAAATATTGATGAATCCCCTATCCTGCAGCGACTAGGTTTAGATGAACAAACTTGGAGCAGTCTATTTTCATGCTTTGAAACAACATTTAGTGTGGCCGCTGGGCAAATCGACACCCTCCAAACCTATAAACGACGACGTCGGCAAAAGCGCTAAGTTTGTTGAGTTTACTAGCGGTTTAATCAAGTCAAGATTTAAGGCCAATCAATATTCGTTGATAATGGAATACTTCCACGGCGTGTCATTTTTGTTTTTGCATTAAAACTCAATGCCAAGTTATTATTCACACTAAAAAATTTGCAAATAATCCTATAAGTTACGCAGCATTCTTAAAATAGATTTAATCGCCAGCCTCAAATCTATGCCTGTCCACTTTTAAATCCCTCAGTTAATCGTTAAGAGCAATACCTAAAAACATGCCTGTCCAAGTTACTATTTTGTAAAATGAGCAGCAAGGTTTTAACTTAATTTACACTAGTTAAACACGCATTTGAGAAAATACAAAACTCTATCTATTTCATCTACTTAATCCCCATTTACCATTGCATCGTTGGGCGATAGGATTTAATCTAAAATCCCAGTAATTTTTAGACAGAGTGGCAAATGAAACAAGATATAACAAACACTAAAATAATTGATTCTTCACGCCGCAAATGGCTAAAATCCGTTGGACTAGGTACGGGAGCAGTTGCACTGTCTGCATGCGTAGATTCAAGTGTAAAAGAGCTAAATGCCGCAGGCATGAAAACTGATCACTTTCCATCAGCTACACCAAATGTGAACGATGGGCTTATTCGATTATCCTCAAATGAAAACGCATTTGGACCTTCAGCAAAAGCTGCGGAAGCCATGCAATCTGAGTTGTTCAATCTTGGAAGATACGCTGATGCAACTGTCGACGTTCTGAAAAAGAAAATTGCAGCCCAAGAAGGTGTATCCGAAGAACAGATTGTCGTAACGAATGGCTCTTCTCCTATCCTTTTTGGATACGCAGACTGGATAACCAAAAACGGCAATAAGTTAGTCACTTCCATGGCCACCTACGAAGGTGTACCTCGTGGCGCAGAATTTATGGGCGCAGATGTGACTTATGTTCCATTAGACGCCGATATGAATTTTGATTTAGACGCTATTGAAGCAGCAGTCACAGATGACACCACAGCGGTGTATATCTGTAACCCAAATAACCCAACTGGGTGCGTAGTAGATCCTGTTAAGCTAACCGAATTTGCAAAACGAGTGTCACAGAAGGCCCAAGTTTTCATCGATGAAGCCTACATTGAGATGTCAGACGCATATCCAACCAACGTTCAATCAAAGTTAGCAGCCGACGGATACAACGTGGTTATTTGTCGCACATTCTCAAAAATACATGCAATGGCTGGCCAACGTTTAGGTTATGCCATCATGCCTGTTGAGCAGGCCAAAGTCATTGGTCGTATGTTAAGAATGGGTGGTGTGAACTATCTCGGTTTAGTTGCTGGTATGGCGAGTATGGATGATCACGCAAACTTAACTACGATGCGCAAACGTGTTCAAACCGAGCGCGCTAAGTTAACCACTGCTGCACTAGAGCTAGGACGTCCATATGCTAAAAATCCTCAGGGGAATTTTATCTATATGGATACTGGTATGCCCCACGATCAGTTTTCGGAAAAAATGAAAGCCGAAGGTATCAAGGTGGTGGGCAGAACATGGCCTGGTTACGACACCTGGTCTCGCATTAGTATTGGAACACCGGAAGAGACCGATGCTTGTGTTAAAGCATTAAAAACAGTTTTAGCATAATCAATGTTGCAACTCTGACATCTTAGCAAGCAACATTGTGAGTCAGAGTTCAACCAGATTTCCTAAAACCAAAAGTTCCAGCTCGAGAAATTTAGCCTCGAGCTGGAACAATACTAACTAACTCTTCGTTTTATGCATGTCCTGTAACTCTTTTTTCGATTTAACTAAAACTGCTGTCTGTTGTTAAGACTTCAACATTTTATGGATGTTCTCTAAGTCTGTTAAGACTTCAGCATTTTATGGATGTCCTCTAAATCTTCCTCTAAATCTGCTGCAAACATTTCCCATTAAAAAACCCCATTATTTAAAAGAAATAATGGGGTTGTTTTTAAATCGCAATTTTTCGATTTAACTAAAACTGCTGTCTGTTAAGACTTCAGCATTTTATGGATGTCCTCTAACTCTTTTTTATGGATGTCCTCTAACTCTTTTAAGACTTCATCATTTTATGCATGTCCTCTAATGCTTTAGGCATTGCATCAGCATACATTTGTACATCTTTGATTATTCCAGTACTGACTCGTGACCAAGGTTGGTAAGTACGGTATTGTCCGCGGATCAACACATTTTGTTTTTCCATCGCTTTTCGAAATGAATTGGCATCACCATTTTCACCCAAATTTACAAACACAAAGTTGGTGCTTGAAGGTAAAGCTGTCAAACCATTCGCTTTTACCGCCGACTGGATAATACCTTTGGCTTCCATCACTTTTTCTCTAGAGAAAGTTTTAAAACCTTCATCATGATAACTAGCAATAGCAGCAGCCAAACCAGCTTGGTTGATAGAGTAACCGCCCAATCCATATCTGTTGATAAACTCGATGTTCTCTTCAGAACCCAACATATACCCCACACGCATACCCGCAAGACCATAAATTTTAGAAAAGGTACGGGCTACGATGATATTGTGGCCTTGGTTAATAAGCGGGATCATCGAATGTTTTGGACCATCTTCGATGAGTTCATTGTAGGCTTCATCCACCAAAACCAGGGTTTTCTTAGATGCTTTAATACAAAACTCTTTGAGCTTCATCGGATCAAGAATTCGCCCAGTGGGGTTGTTTGGATTACACACATGTACCATAGCAACGTCATCATCAATGGCATCATAAAGGGCATCAAGATCAATTTCTAAATCGGCGGTATTAGCTACCCGACGAATTTCTGGCCCACCTTGGCTAATAGGCGCTTTAGACGTGGTATCCCAAAATAAATCCGGTCCTAAAATAACACCTTTAGTTGTCGCCGCCAGAGCAGCAAAGGCAAGAATTAAGGACGATCCAGCAGTAATAGAAATATTACCCGGTTTTAAGCTGTAGTTTTCTGCAATCATATCTCGCAGATACATACCTGCATTATAGGCATAATAAGCGCCGCCTTGACTACTCGCCTGAGAAATAGCTTTTAAAGCTTCAGGACTAGGGCCATAGGGATTTTCATTCGCATTCAATTTAGCAATACCTGCAGCAGGTCCGTAACTAACCTTTGGTGCCGGTGTAGTAGCGGCAGATGCCATACTTGCAGGTACTATTAAACCTGAAGCTCCGGCAGCAGAAGCAGCAATGCTGCCCCCTAAAAATAAGCGTCTAGATGGATTATAAGTCATTATTATTTTCCTTTTCTTCTTAAAATATGTCTACGACAAAACTTTGATAAACATGGCTGTTGATACAATCACTAAGTAAATACCGAACAAGCGTTTGAGCTTTTTCTCGCTGAAGCTATGGGCCAATGAAGCACCAAATGGTGCTGTAAGAATGGAACCAACACTGATGGCAATTAGCGCGGGAAGATTGATGTAACCTACAGTGCCAATTGGCATGCTTTCAGGGCTAGTATTTTCCATAAATAAAAATCCGATGGCCCCTGGTAGCCCAATTAAACAGCCCACACCTGCAGCCGTTGCCACAGCCTGTTGTATGGTGCGTTTACACATCACCATAGTGATAACCGTTGGCGTTCCGCCACCAATGCCCAGTAGCGCTGAAAACCCTCCCAGTACAAATGCCAAAGTGGCTTTGCCCATACCAGAGGGCATTGAAAACGACATACCGGGACGAACAACAAAATCTGGAAAAAGAAAATAGATTGAATACAATAAGACACCAGCAGCAAACACTATGGTTAAACCCACGCTGCTAGTATGATTAGCAATAGCTAATCCTCCCAATACCCCCAACACAATCCAAATTGACCATGACTTGAGCACATCAAAATCAACAGCACCTCGGCGACGATGAGCCATCACCGAACGGGCACTAGACACCACGATGGAAGCCAATGAGGTACCTATAGCTACTTTCACCAACTGTTCAGAGTTGGGAGTGAAAAACGGGAAAACCGCCAATAAAGCCGGTACTACAACAAATCCACCACCATTGCCGAATAAACCTGCGGTAATACCAGCTATAGCGCCAGCGCAACATAAGGTTAGAACGAACCAGAGTAACTCTATCTCCATCACAACATCGCTCCACTAAAAATTGTTATCAAAATACTTTCTCAACTTGAATAAAAAATGTTCTGTTAAAATGAGCAGGGGGCTTACGCCCCTTCTGCTATTGCTATTATGTTCTAGACCTTAGGATTTAGAAGTTAGCGATAAACTTGGCGTAATAATAACCACCTTGCCAATCAACTACTGAATCTGAGCGGTATACTCGTCCACAACAAGAATCCCCCATAGTGGCTACATCAGGATAATTATCGAAGATGTTACGAACACCCAGAGAAACGGTGTACATATCATTGATATGATAAGTACCTTCCAAATCAACCATTAACTCGGAACCGAAAGTTTGGATGTCAGTTTCAGCCGTACTATCGTTGGCATTTTCATACTCGCCGTAATAACTGAACCGAGTCGTTACCATCCAATCTTCGTAACTATGATTAATCGAGAACACACCGCGCATTTCGGGTACTCCGTTCTCAAAATCGAATTGATCTTCTGCGTTTAGATATACGCTAGGATCTGAATCAAACTCTTGAGAGTTATAATTGATCGAAGCGGTAAACATAGTGTCACCATAATCCGATTTCAGTGCGTAAGTACCAACAATATCAAGGCCTTCAGTTACCGTATCAAAGGCATTTTGGAAGAAGAAAACACCACCAATAGACTCAGCACCTACCACGCCCGCTTCAGCAAGGCTTAAGTAATTGGCGTAATCTTCATCGGTTGATGGATCGGTAGACACATCCATTGTAGAAACAGAATACACTCTGTCTTCCAATAATATATGGTAATAGTCAACGGTTAAGCTGAAATCACCAATTGCTGCGGTCAAACCCAATGTAAAGTTAGTAGATAACTCAGGGCGAAGCTCTTCGGCACCAAGTGCTTGGGCAACTGAACCACCAGCTGGAAACAAACCCGTTGCAACAGGGAATCCATCAGGTAAACGAGTGGATACATTGGTTGTACCTTGTTGACCAGGGGTTGGCGCGCGGAATCCAGTACCGTATGAACTTCTTACCGCAAATTCGTCGGTAAATTGATAGATTGCTGCAACTTTATAAACAACCTCTGAACCGAAATCTGAATAATCTTCGTAACGTAATGCACCTTGAGCAAATAGTTTATCGGTGATATCACCTGAAACATCCACATAGGCAGCATAAGAATCTCGAGAGTATTTGCCCGAGAATTCAGGGGAATAACCAGGGAAACCATTAGAACCCACACCCACTACACGGTAAGCTGGCTCGAGTCCTACAATGCCATCATCTTCAATGCCGTCATCGTTCGAGTCATTAGTAGTATAGTTCGCACAATCCAAAGTAAAACCATTGGCGATCACCGCT
This sequence comes from Aliiglaciecola sp., assembly GCF_039982535.1. Taxonomy (NCBI): domain Bacteria; kingdom Pseudomonadati; phylum Pseudomonadota; class Gammaproteobacteria; order Alteromonadales; family Alteromonadaceae; genus Aliiglaciecola; species Aliiglaciecola sp. Next base: position 293,769 of record NZ_JBDWYG010000007.1, on the reverse strand, counting down.
TCACCGGCTTCTGTAGGCACATAAGCATCGGTACAGAAGTCCCATGGATCAGAAGAGGCATAAGGACCAGCAAAATACGAATCCTCTTCACCTTCAGAAATTTCGTAAGATTCATCCATGTAACTCAAACCAAAGGCGAAAATATATTCATCCATGTCATAGGTGAAGTCAGCTTGAATTTGAGTCTCTTCATTACTTAAGTCACCAGGTTTAAATGAGGTAGGTGAAAAATTCCCCATCGAAGGGTTAATGGTATTGCTTAAGGTATAAGAAATTTCGTTGTAACCATAACGGGCACTTAAATCATAACCAAAAGCACCACTCATTCCTTTTATGCCGCCAACCAGAGAGTAATCTGTTACATCACCAAAGAAACGCGGTGTGAAGCCGCCAGGAAATATTTCAATAGGATTCCAGATAGAACCATCTTCTAAACGCAGATCTTCAATGGTGCCATTCCCCGGATAACGATAAAAGAATGCACCGTCCCCTTCACTTTCTGAATAGTTACCGAATCCATAGAGTTCAACATCATCTGAAAGTGCATAACCTGCGTTTACAAATATTCGAGTACCGCTTGAATTAGGCTGTCCCCAAGGTTGCACTTGTGACGAACCATGAACTGTTTGACCTTGCAATTCTGCAGCGGCAATATATTCTGCAGATTGGTCGTCAACACAGAACCAATCCTCACAATACTGGGTTCCTCTGAACGTTGCGTCTGAGTCTGAATATTCAGCTGAGATACTTAAAAAACCATCATCACCTAAGGCAAAACCTTTGTTACCGGCAATGACTAATTGGTCTCCGTCGCCTTCAAAATATTGCCCCATTTCCGCGGAAAACATGCCCCCTTCAGTATTATTTTTTAGCTGAAAGTTGATTACACCAGCAATGGCATCAGAACCATATTGTGCTGCAGCACCATCACGCAGTACTTCCACACTCGCTATCGCTGCGGTGGGAATTGTTGCTAAATCCGGTCCTTGCGTACCTGAACCACCAATAGATACTAAAGAAGCGCGGTGGCGTCGTTTCGAATTCACTAAAACTAAGGTTTTGTCAGTAGGTAATCCCCGCAGTTGAGCGGGGCGAATAAAGGTTCCACCATCTGAAATAGGTTGACGAGAAACTGAATAAGATGGCACTAAGGTTTTTAGGACATCGTTCATATCCGAAAATGCTACGGCATTTAAATCGTCAGCACTAAGTACATCTACAGGTACTGGAGAACTGGTTACTGTTCTAGGCGCTCCACGAGCCCCGACTACAGCTATTTTTTCCAGATTATCATCTTCTGCGGCGGCTTCTTGCGCATATGCTAAAGGTGCACTCAGCAGAGAAATGGCACAACCAGATAATCCCGCTAATATTGCAGCATTGATTTTGTTTAATTTCATTGAGTGTTCCTCTATAAAGTGTGTGTTCTAACTTTCATGCTTTGATTTTTTATTTTTCTTTTTTTGTTTTATTTTTTTCTAAATTCCTAAATGTATTCTGACTTGAGGGACTGCCCTTTCAGGGTTCAATTAAGCACCAACTTCAGGCAAGTGAATATTGTGATAGGAGTTTAGGCCTATCATTTATCAGCACAGAGACTAAAAAATGCTGTGACAAGGCGGAAGAAAAAAGATTATTGAGGGTTATAAGAAAAATATTGACCCTGACATTTTTACTATAGATAACAAAAACATATAAATTGAATTTGATTAAAAAAAAGATTGTTTGGAATTACATTAAACATGTTTTTTACATTAACAGTCGAACAGGATTGTAGTAATGGTATAAAAAATGCTTAATTTACAAGTAATTACAAAGGATAGTGCAAAAATTGAGTTCAAAAATGATTTGTAACTAATTTAGTGCAATAGAGGACATCAAAGACCATCAAATAATTGTTTTAGAGGCATTGTCTTAAGTGAACACAAAACAGCTAGAGTACTTCTTGATAACCGTTCAAAAAGGTAGCATAGCAGCAGCTGCCCGAGACTTGGATATTGCCCAACCCGCCATTAGTCAGCAGTTAGCAAATTTAGAAAGAGAAATGGGAGCCGTTTTACTTGAACGCAGTTTCAGAGGAGTAACACTTACCCAAGCAGGTCAGATATTTGTTAAACATGCCGAATCAATTACAAAGAACATCAATGACGCTAAGATCGAGCTACAACAACTAGTAACCGAATCCTCAGGTGTAGTGAGAGTTGGAATGTTACCTTCAATAGGCAACGTTTTATCAATGCCACTGATTGCTGAAATTAATCACTTTCATCCCCACATCAAACTAGAAATTAGTACGGGTCCATCTTATGCAGTAAAAGAGTGGCTTAAAACAAATCAACTCGACATTGCATTAACCTATGAACAAGAAATTGAACAGAGCTTCATGAGCGCCTACCCGCTTATTGAAGAATACATGTATTTGGTCGTCGGCAGTAATGACAGTGCAAAAAATTATAAACAATTGCTCAACCGAGACACCGTAAATTTCTGGGAGCTAAGTCAATTTGAGCTTTTGACTCCGGGTCTGAAAGACGCCTTAGGGCAACTAATAAATAATTATGAGCAAAAAACTGGCGTTGCTCTAAAACATGACAAAGCCTACTCGGGGCAATTAATGACTGGGCTTAGACAAGTTATCCAAGGTGAAGGCTTAATGATTTTACCTTCCTCGGCAATGTACCACTTAGAAGAAAGCAAAGTGGTTAAAGCTCTTAAAATCGAACAGCCTGAAATGACCAGGCTGGTGTTAGCAACCACCAACAAGGGTATGCGTATATCGGATGCTTCAATTCAAATGTTGAACGTTATCAAAGCGGTAACGGCTAGTGAACAAGCGTTATCACATTGGCGAGGTCGATTAGCAATCTCGTCCGATAGACACATTCATCCCCCGCCTTATCAGACCTCCAAAGTAGTGTGTTAACTCAGTTTGAGGTTATATTCCTTGGGAGTCTGACAATGGTTTTGTAAAATTAGCACTTGGATGCTGCACAAAATCAGAACTTCCTTGCTCTCTAAGATCTAGCAACTTCAGGCCCCGGTCTGCATGATCCAGAGCTTTTGCCCGCCAGTTGGCCTGGTATAAACGTTTAGAGGATTGGTAGTAATATAATGCTCGCTCCAAGCGAAGTCGGCTATTGCGATCCCCTAAGGTTTTATCTGCTTCTTGTAACCTGCTCTCAAAACGTTTCAGCAGAAGGTTCACAGGATCAGAACTATCTATAGTGGCCACTTCAGTCTGTCCATCAACCATGGCTGAGCTTAAAATCGCGATGATGATCACTGAACTTAAAATTAGCTTCTTCATTGCCTTTCCTTATTAAAAGATTGTGCTTAAATACCTTAAGTTTATTAACCTTATACACTGCAGTTTTAATACCAAAAACAAGTATCAACCAACAATAAATTAGAGATATTTATCGTTTAAAAACAACTAGATAAAAACACCACCATGTGCATTTTTATTGTTTGCAGATAACCGAGGATTTAAAAACCAGAAATGGAAAGTTTTTTCTGAAGACGTGTAAAAATTACTTACACTTCATTTTTTTAAGGCGATACAAAATATCGCCTAATTATTAAATAAGTCTGAGTAAAATACTTACGATGGTTTTGCTTGAGCTTGAATCTGAGCTCGATTGCAATTCGTAACAAGAGCCTGCTACAAATGAGGTAAATATTCCTTTGGGAGAGCTCAACCACTGTTTAGACTGCTGCGTTGCATTGTCTAAAGTTTGCTGCTTTACGTCTCTTGTCACGTTATATAAGACGGCTTCATTTGCAACGCGAGCTTTTTGTTCTGCTAATAAGTCAAACATACTAAGCCTCACTTTGCGGTGTCTGGTGCGTTTTTGTTTGTTTTACCAAAAACCGCATTGATTGTTGTAGAAAATCCCATTGAACGAGCGGCATTCTTAAATTCTCTGTGAATAAGCCAAAACATCATCAGGTTTAGTGAAATGAAAAGTGTTGCGATGGGCAACCAATGAACACCGTAATTGAGTGCAGCATAGCCAACGGTTAAGAGTAAGGCTATCCAGATTATTAAACTGACGCCTACTAACAATAGAATACAAACCACGCTCAACAAAAACGCTTTTATTGTAAGTTTAAACTCTTGGGCCGCTAGGCTTTTCGCTTTACTGACTTGTTCTTTCTGGGACGCCCAAACTCTTGCCCAACAAGCCTGTAGGTCAGCCAAATCTGCAACGTCGTTTTCAGGCGCTGCAGATTCTTGAGTTTGGTGAGTGTCGCCATCAATCATGGGTGATTACTTTCTTTTTAGTAGTGCAGTCAGAGCCATACCTGCGGCAAATGCAATACCAGCTGTTGCGACTGGGTTCTCTTTAGTAAATTTACCAATTGATGACGAATTCCAGTAGTCCAGAGCTTCTTTCTGCTTTTCAGATAATGTTTCAGCAGAAGCGGTAGCTGAGTGTCTTACTTTCTCTTCAGTTTTGGCCGCTTGTTTCGACAAAGAGTCAACTGAATGATGAAGAGCATCGGTTACCTTATCAGAAATTGGTGTCTCTGAATTATCAGTGCCCTGCTTAGGAATATTGGTAGCTGATTGTGTTTGATTCGACATGTCATTCTCCTTTTTGGTTAACGGACTATCAATCAATTATGGAAAGATAGTAATGGTTAAGGAGCAACGAATATGCCATTTAAAAAAATATGAATTAATGCAGTTAAAACAGTCAATTAAAGTGTTTCGGTTAGACTCGACTTATAATTATAGGGTTCACCTTGTAAATACTTCTGATACTCTTTGCAACAATTACATCAAAACGTAAAAAAAATATGTTGGAAACAAGTCTAATTTGCACAACCGGCTTTCTAGTGGCCATAACATTACTTCCACTATTACCTAGTAATCATTGGTTATGTCGCAGTTGGGAATTTCCCAGAGTTCAGATAGTCTTCTTGATCTTAGTGAATATTCTACTGACAGTTTCTTTCACGGAAACGACTTTGATGTATTGTCTACTTTTTTTAAACCTAGCGAGTTTAATATATCAGTCCATTTGGATATTCCCTTATACATTTTTATATCCAAAAGAAGTAAAACAGGCAGAAAATTCACAAGTAGAATCCAATGTAACCATAAAAGTTATTACTGCAAACGTATTAATGCCGAATAAATCGGTACAAAAACTAATAGATATAGTGACTGAATATAAACCAGATATTTTAGTGACTTTAGAAACCAACAAATGGTGGCAAGATGCGTTAACCCCCATTCATGAAAACTTTCCTTATCGAGTCAATAAACCCTTAGAAAATTTATATGGAATGCATGTTTATAGTAAATATGAAATTTCGGATTTACAGGTTCTAGAATTAATTGAGAAGGATATTCCATCAGTTCATTGTCATATTCAATTCCCACAAAACGTCAAAGTGAAGTTTCATTTTATGCATCCTGCTCCACCATCTCCAACAGAAAATGAGACTGCAAAACCAAGAGACAAAGAGTTGATTTTGATTGCCGATGAAGTGAAACACTCCCAGCAGCCAACTATAGTAACCGGTGATTTAAATGATGTTGCCTGGTCGCCCACCACACGAGACTTTCGTCACTTGAGTGGTTTAAAAGACCCTAGAATTGGGAGGGGATTTTTTAATACCTTTCATGCAGATTACCCAGTGATTAGGTGGCCTCTCGATCATCTTTTTCATTCCCAACACTTTATGTTGGTAGATATCAAAAGGCTTCCGTCAATAGATTCTGACCACTTTCCTCTGTACACAGAGTTGATGGTAAAAAGCCATATGGATTAACTGCTGAAGGTTTTGATAATAGGGAAGTCCGCTAGCACACGTTGTCCATGCGTGGCGGACTTTACACTGCTCGTTACACTGCCCAAAACTCGTATTATCTTTTGGCAATAATCCAAACTGCGTGAATTATACCTGGCAAGTAACCAAGAATGGTTAGTAGTATGTTTAAGAAAAACGCGCCACTAAATCCGACTTGAAGAAATACACCAACAGGCGGAAGTAGAATTGCTAGTATTAGTCTGATGATATCCATGATTTACCTCAATATTTATTAAATACATTCTATGTATAAGCCGCTCTGTGAGCGGCTTATAACACTTACGTTATCGGCTAAGCAGTAATTTCCTGCAATGCCTTCATCTCATCATGACATGCTTGCATTGTGCCTCGAATTTCACGAAGTGCTAATGTACATGTATCAGGCTGCTTTTCTTCAAGAGCCTCATCGATTACTTCTAAGGTTTTATCTTCCACTTCTTCGAGCTGGCTGACATAGGTATGTTCTTTGTCAAACGATAATGCACCTACTAATTTTGTGTACATGTTGCGGACATTCACAGTGATAGACTCACCCTTTTCCTTCTCGCCTTTTTCGGCGATAGCGAATGGCTGAAGAGCTTCAATTGCAGCTTTTTTCTCAAACATCATTCGCGCAAAAACTTGTTTTACAGATTGATGCGTAGCTTTATCAATGCTTTCTTCGTAAAAGTCTGCGCCCGCTCTTAGGACTTCAATCACGTCAGTTACTTTGTTTACTTGTTTCACTTCATTACTCATAAAAATCTCCTTTTAATGATCGAAAATAAATAATCAAAATTGCTCTTTGATTGTGTCATTACTCATTTAAAGAGGTTGCAGAAAGCACACCATAGTGAAAAAACTCTGGAAATAAACACTTAAATAAGCTGAATGATTAAATATTATTCATATATTTCAATAACTTAAATTAAAAAAAGAAAATGAATGAAATAGTAACAAGAAGGTAAATAAAGGATTAGAAAGAAAGGTAAAGGTTTATAACTGTAAAATTTTTACTCTGGGAATGGAAAGTTTACAAAGACAGGTGGCTATTAAAAAACATAAAAAACCCCGCCAACTTTGTTAGCGGGGAACTCACGCTTAAGGGATGTGTATAAGGTTAGGGTTACAACACATCCTCAGAAGCTACAGGATCTTCTGGTTTGACTGTTTTAGACAGTAATAACTCAGCTCTAAGACGCTTTTCAATATCATCGGCCATATCTGTATGTTCTCTAAGGTATTTAACTACATTCGCTTTACCTTGACCAATACGTTCGCCATTGTAGCTATACCAAGCTCCAGCCTTTTCAACAAACTTCTGCTTAACACCTAAGTCAATCAACTCCGCTTCTTTACAAATACCTTGGCCATATAAAATTTGGAATTCGGCTTGTTTAAATGGCGGTGCTACTTTGTTTTTCACCACTTTAACTCGGGTTTCGTTACCAACAACTTCATCCCCGTCTTTAATCGCACCAATACGACGTATGTCCAATCTTACCGAAGCATAGAACTTAAGCGCATTACCACCAGTGGTGGTTTCCGGACTACCAAACATCACCCCAATTTTCATACGAATTTGGTTGATGAAAATTACTAAGGTATTTGAACGCTTGATATTACCGGTTAATTTACGTAGTGCTTGTGACATCAAACGCGCTTGTAAACCAACGTGGGAATCCCCCATATCACCTTCAATTTCAGCTTTAGGGGTTAGCGCTGCCACGGAATCGACAACCACAACATCCACTGCACCAGAACGTACTAACATATCGCAGATTTCTAATGCTTGTTCACCAGTATCTGGCTGCGACACTAAAAGATCATCGATATTAACACCTAGCTTTGCCGCGTAGACTGGGTCAAGGGCATGTTCAGCATCAACGAAGGCACAGGTTTTACCCATTTTTTGTGCTTCAGCGATAGCTTGTAAAGTTAGGGTGGTTTTACCAGATGATTCAGGACCATAAATTTCGACCACTCGGCCACAAGGCAGGCCGCCTATTCCCAACGCAATATCAATAGTCAAAGAACCGGTTGAAACCGCTTCAATATCTAAAGCTTGGTTGTCTCCAAGGCGCATAATCGCCCCTTTACCAAATTGTTTTTCAATCTGCCCTAAAGCAGCTGATAATGCGCGAGATTTATTATCGTCCATCGGAATATCCTTCGAAAATAGCGTGATAAATTAAACAAGGCTTCAACGAACTTGTTTATTTGTTATTTAACGTAAACTTTATGCTGAGAAGTATACTGTATGATTATACAGTTGCAAGTACAGTTTTACTTGTTTTGTGTTTTTCTGACCAAGAGCGTTAAAAATCCGCGCTAAAGTTACAAGGCTTAACTGGCCAAAACCATGTATTGCTTAACCAATTCTGTGACTGGTCTGTTGCAAAGCAAACTCAATAGCTTGCAATCTAACTTGATGACGATCGCCAGAAAAAATCTGTTTTTCAGTAAAAATTTCGCCATTGATATAAAAGCCAAACCAAACTAAGCCAACAGGTTTATCTTCTGAACCACCATCGGGACCAGCAATCCCACTAACGGAAACGCCTACTTCGGCCTGGGATTTTTGTGCACATCCAGATGCCATCTGCTCCACTGTTTGAGCCGACACAGCGCCAAATGAAATCAAGACTTCTTGCCTAACTCCCAATAAAGATTGTTTCGCTTCGTTAGAATAGGTCACAAATGATTGTTTAAACCACTGAGAACTTCCAGCAATACTGGTTATTGCAAAAGCAACACCACCGCCGGTACAAGATTCAGCACAACTAATTGTCCAACCCTTTTGGGTTAACTGTTGACCCAGTTGATGGGCTAATAAATCAATAGATTCGGTTAACATAGAACGAATATGCTCCATTATATTTTTTATATGGCAGATTGTACTAACAACTGCTAGAAAAAAAACCCATACTTCTTATAATGCCCAATTGTTTTTACCTGTCTTATTTAGATAAGGCATTTATTCAAGCATAACCTCAACCTGCAAAGAGATCCCAACCTCAATGAGTAATAGCGTTAAACAGTCAGATCTAGATAGCCACACTCCCATGATGCGTCAGTACTTAACCATAAAAGCTGAACATCCAGATATTCTGTTATTTTATCGTATGGGGGATTTTTACGAGCTATTTTTTGATGACGCGAAAAAAGCCTCTGAGCTATTAGATATCTCCTTAACTGCTAGAGGTAAGTCAGGTGGTAATGCCATTCCCATGGCTGGCGTGCCCTATCATGCGGTAGAAAGTTATCTCGCTCGTTTAGTTAAAATGGGGCAATCGGTGGCGATTGTGGAACAAGTAGGTGATCCCGCCACCAGCAAAGGTCCTGTTGAGCGACAAGTTCAGCGCATTGTAACTCCGGGTACGGTTACCGACGAAGCTTTATTAGAAGATAAACAAGATAATTTATTAGCCGCAGTTTTTGCCCAAAAAGAGACATTCGGGTTTGCCATAATCGACATTACCAGCGGCCGTTTTAGTATCTCTGAACTGCCCGGTGAAGAAGCCTTATTAGCGGAATTGCAGCGCTGCAATCCAGCCGAGTTGCTATATCCTGAAGGGTTTAGCCATCTACATTTAATCGACGATCGCGCGGGCTTACGCCGCCGTCCAGTTTGGGAGTTTGATTTCCAAACCGCCAGCAAGCAGTTAAACCAACAGTTTGGTACCAAGGAGCTCAATGGTTTTGGTATTCAAAATGCGAAAATTGCCATTTGTGCTGCGGGATGCATTGTTCAATATGTTAAAGACACCCAACGCTCAGCTTTACCACACATACGCAATATTCAGTTGCAAAACAATGACGATACTGTGCTCATGGATGCAGCCACAAGGCGCAATCTAGAATTAACCTTAAATTTATCTGGCGGCGTAGAGCATACATTAGCGAGTATTCTAGATTTCACGGTCACCCCAATGGGAAGTCGGTTATTAAAACGCTGGATCCAAACCCCAGTGCGCGATTTACAGGTCATAAATAGCCGCCAACAACAAATAAAGGCCCTACATGAAGATGAATACGAAGATTTACGCGACATGCTTAAATCCGTCGGGGATATGGAACGTTGTTTAGCCAGGTTAGCCTTACGTTCAGCACGACCTAGAGATTTTTCAAGGTTGGCTAATGCATTCGTCATGCTGCCAGAAATCCAACAAAAATTAGTAGATTTAGGGCCTGACTTTGCAAACTTAAGTGAAGATATCAACAACTTCCCTGAACTTGGTGAACTTTTATCTAAGGCCGTCATCCCTAACCCGCCGGTATTAATTCGCGATGGCGGAGTTATTGCCCCAGGCTACAATGAAGAGTTGGATGAACTGAGGAACTTAGCCAAAGGCGCAACAGACTACCTAGAGCAGTTGGAAATCCGCGAAAAAGAACGTACAGGCATCCCTTCCCTCAAAGTAAATTACAATAAAGTTCACGGCTATTATATTGAAGTTAGTCGCAGTTTTGCTGACCAAGTCCCTGCAGATTATGTCCGTCGACAAACCCTAAAAAATAACGAGCGTTATATAATTCCTGAGCTTAAAGAACACGAAGACAAAGTGCTCACCAGCCAAGGGCGTGCCTTGGCGTTAGAAAAACAATTGTATGATCAGTTGTTCGATTTACTATTACCCCAATTAAATGAACTTATGCTAAGTGCCATGGGCCTTGCCGAGCTAGATGTGATTTGTAATTTAGCCCAACGAGCGGAAGCCCTAAATTTGCATTGCCCGGAGATGAGTGAACAGACTGGGATTTTTTATGAGCAAGGTCGCCACCCAGTGGTAGAAAGTGTAATGAAAAGCCCTTTTATCGCCAATCCCTTAGCTATGACACCATCAAGACGGATGTTGATTATTACTGGACCAAACATGGGCGGAAAATCAACTTACATGCGGCAAACCGCGTTAATTGTGCTGATGGCCTATATAGGTTCATTTGTACCTGCGCAACAAGCCACCATTGGACCAATCGACCGAATTTTCACCCGCATAGGAGCTTCTGATGACCTCGCTTCTGGACGTTCTACTTTTATGGTAGAAATGACTGAAACGGCGAATATTTTAAATAATGCAACGGCGAACAGCCTGGTTTTAATGGACGAAATTGGTCGCGGCACCAGCACATATGATGGTCTATCCTTAGCTTGGGCATGTGCCGAATACCTTGCTTCAAAAATTAACGCCTACACACTCTTTGCCACCCATTATTTTGAGTTAACCCAATTAGCAGCCGAACTTGATAGCCTAGCCAATGTGCACCTTGATGCCATTGAACACAACGACGAAATTCGTTTTATGCATGCTGTTCAAGAAGGTCCAGCGAACCGCAGTTATGGTTTACAAGTGGCGCAATTGGCTGGTGTGCCTAAAAGCGTGATTCGTTCAGCCAAAACGAAACTCGCCATTTTGGAGAAACAACCCAGTATTGATAGTAGTGAACTAGCAGTAAGTGATCACTCACAACAACTTGACCTGTTAGATTCAGTGGATGATTTACGAATTAAATTGAATCAAATTGAACCCGATGAATTAACACCTAAAGAAGCTCTCGCTCTGGTATATTCATTGAAGGAAATGAGTAAACAATCCTGAGATTTTGAAAGTTCATGGGGCTGACAAAATTCAGATTATTTCAAATCAAAATTTGTCGCCCTTAAATGAAAAAGTTCGTTGTATGGAAACGCAGCTTTCCGTATACTGTTGAGCCGTCCATATGCCGATCTTTTTGTCGGTTCCTTGGTCAAGTATTCTTATCAACTCCAAACGTCTTAGGTTACACATGACACATTATATTTTCGTCACAGGTGGTGTGGTTTCATCACTTGGAAAAGGTATTGCCGCAGCTTCGTTAGCTGCAATCCTCGAAGCTAGAGGATTGAAAGTTACGATGCTCAAACTGGACCCATACATTAATGTGGATCCGGGCACCATGAGCCCCATTCAGCACGGCGAAGTATTTGTTACCGATGACGGTGCAGAAACAGATTTAGATTTAGGCCACTACGAACGATTTATTCGTACCCGTATGACCAAACGTAACAACTTCACCACGGGTCGCGTTTATGAAGAAGTGTTGAAACGTGAAAGACGTGGTGACTACCTAGGTGCAACCATTCAGGTTATTCCCCATATTACCAACGAAATTAAACGTCGTGTAATAGAAGGAGCTGAAGGTGTAGATGTAGCGATTGTTGAAATTGGCGGAACAGTAGGTGATATAGAATCTCAACCGTTTCTTGAAGCAATTCGCCAATTAGGTGCAGAACTTGGGCGCGAACGTGCCATGTATATGCATCTTACCTTGGTTCCTTACATGGCAGCCTCTGGTGAAGTGAAAACTAAACCTACTCAGCATTCCGTGAAAGAATTACGTTCTATCGGTATTCAACCAGATATTTTAGTTTGCCGCTCAGAAAGCGCACTTCCTTCAAACGAGCGTCAAAAGATTGCATTGTTCACGAACGTCCCCGATAAAGCTGTTATCGGTTTAAAAGATGTAGATAGTATTTACCGTATACCTGCCGGATTGAAAGCCCAAGGTATGGATGAATTAGTCGTTCAACGTTTTGGTCTAGAATGCCCTGAAGCCGATCTGACCGAATGGGAACAAGTTCTATATGCTGAGTCTAATCCAAATGACGAAGTCAATATTGGCATGATCGGCAAATATGTAGAATTGCCCGATGCATACAAATCGGTTAACGAAGCACTAAAACATGCTGGTTTAAAAAATCGTCTTTCAGTTAACATTCGTTATATCGATTCTCAAGATATTGAGAGCAAAGGCGAAAGCGTACTGCAAGATTTGGATGCGATATTGGTTCCAGGCGGTTTTGGCGAACGTGGCATTGAAGGCAAAATTGCTGCAGCAAAATATGCTCGTGAAAACCAAATACCTTATTTAGGTATATGCTTAGGCATGCAAGTGGCACTCATCGAGTACGCCCGAAACGTGACAGGCATGACCGATGCCAACAGTACTGAATTTAACCCAGAGACACCTTTCCCTGTGGTAGGTTTAATTACTGAGTGGCAAGACTCAGACGGCAGTACAGAGGTCAGAGATGAAAGCTCTGATCTTGGTGGTACAATGCGTTTGGGGAGTCAACTGTGTCATTTAATTCCAGATACAAAGGTTCACCAAACCTATGGCAATACGGAAATTTATGAACGCCATAGACATCGTTATGAAGTGAATAACAATCTTCGTAGTGAAATCGAAGCATCTGGTTTAGTTGTATCTGGTTTATCTACCGATAAACGTTTGGTTGAGGTAATTGAACTACCTGATCACCCATGGTTTATTGCAGGCCAGTTCCACCCAGAATTTAACTCTACACCCCGTGACGGCCACCCATTATTTACTGGGTTTGTGCACGCCGCTGGTGAATACCATAAAAATAATAATTAAAAGAAAAACCAAGCGCCTATTCGCATAATAACTATTAGCCTTATCTGAGGCGTTATTATGCGGAGTGCTTAGAACGTAAATTAAACATTTTTATAAGGCAACAAGAATGGCAAAAATCAGCAAGATTATTGGCCGTGAGGTAATGGACTCGCGTGGTAACCCAACTGTAGAGGCAGACGTTTATTTAGAAAGTGGAGCTTGGGGACGAGCTTGTGCACCTTCTGGCGCATCTACCGGTTCTCGTGAAGCATTGGAATTGCGTGATGGCGATAAATCCAGATACTTAGGTAAAGGTGTACTTAAAGCCGTTGCTGCTATCAATGGTGACATTCAAGCAGCATTGCTTGGTCAAGATGCACTTGAGCAACGCGCAGTTGATCAAGTGATGATCGACTTAGATGGAACTGAAAACAAAGAAAAATTTGGAGCTAATGCTATTCTAGCGGTTTCATTGGCAGTAGCGAAAGCTGCGGCAATGGAGAAAAAAGTTCCTTTATACCAACACATCTCTGAGCTTAACGGCACACCTGGCCAGTACTCAATGCCAGTTCCAATGATGAATATCATCAATGGTGGTGAGCACGCTGATAATAACGTCGATATTCAAGAATTTATGGTTCAGCCGGTAGGCGCACCTAACTTCCGTGAAGCTTTGCGTATGGGCGCTGAAATATTCCATAGCCTGAAAAAAGTATTGTCTGCTAAAGGCTTGAACACTGCGGTAGGCGATGAAGGTGGTTTTGCACCTAACTTAAGCTCTAACGAAGAAGCCCTTAAGGTTATTATTCAAGCCGTTGAAGCTGCTGGTTATGTGATGGATAAAGACGTCACTCTAGCCCTAGATTGTGCATCATCTGAGTTTTATGTTGATGATCAGTACAACATGAAAGGCGAAGGTAAAGTATTCAACTCTGAAGAGTTCAGTGACTATTTAGCCGACCTATCTGCTAAATATCCAATTATCTCTATTGAAGATGGTCTGGATGAAAGCGATTGGGATGGTTGGGCTTACCTAACTGGCAAAGTTGGCGATAAAATCCAACTTGTCGGTGATGACTTGTTTGTAACAAACACCAAAATCCTAAAACGCGGTATCGATAACGGTGTAGGTAACTCTATTCTTATTAAGTTTAACCAAATCGGTTCACTTTCTGAGACATTAGACGCCATCAAGATGGCTAAAGATGCAGGTTTCACCGCAGTTATCTCTCACCGTAGTGGTGAAACTGAAGACGCAACCATTGCTGATTTAGCAGTAGGTACAGCGGCTGGACAAATCAAAACTGGCTCACTTTGCCGTTCTGATCGTGTAGCTAAGTACAATCAATTGCTACGCATTGAAGAAGCTTTAGGTGACTCAGTTAGTTACGGCGGTCGCGCTGAAATTAAAGGTCAATAAAGTCTAATGAGCATGTACCAGCCTGAGTTTTATCTGGTACATGCTTACAACTACTCTAATTGTCTGATATAAATCAGATAATGTCCGATACCAATCATCAACAACAAGTTGATATATTCGCCTCAGATCAAAGACAGCGCCATTTTGCCGAGCTGTGTAATGCCCTGTATGAAAGAGAATTGCATTCACTAAGCAAAAACGCGCCGAATAATATACGTTTGTTACAGCGTCGTTTGTCAGGTTTACCCTACCATATTAAAAATGCCGCCGAGTACCTACTCGCTCAAGACTATCCAATCCAAGTGGATATCCACAATGGTAGTTGGCAGGCCAAACAATCGGCTAAATGTGTGAGTAGCAAATATGATGGGGAAAAATCATTTGCTTGGTTCAGCAATTATGCGCGTATGGGTCTACCCTCGCCGATTTGTATCAATGACATGGGAATTGAAACCATTGAGCTAGATTCTGTGGATAGAATCGATAAAGAGCAGCATAAACTGCACTTCAATAAACATGGCTGGTTTGATTTCAATGGAGTATATTTAGGTGAGTATGAACATTCACTGCAAAGCAAGACCTTACTGATCCCAAATAAAAGTAATATCACAGCAGCATGTTGTGGGCATAGCTGGAATCACAAAGGAAAAACCATTCCTCGAACCCTCAGCTTAAGAGAATTATTGTTATCCACTACCATCAATTGGAAAACGTATAAATAAGCAACTTGAGATCGCCATAAACCACCTCAGGTGAATACACATCATAAACCCGTTCAATAAGTAAACAAATTTCCATTTTCGTCCCATTTTGCCATTAAAATGCATAATATTCCGTTGCTTATCCCTAGTTAAGGTTAGTTATTCCAAAGCGATATATAAGGATTTATTAACTAAGGTTGACGCATAGGCTGATAAAGGATACAAATACACCACTAGAGAATTTACTCTAAATTTGATTAATTGAGAGCAATGTGGCTTTGCATAAAATAGCTTTACTGAACATCCTACTACTTCTGGCAGCGAGACTGCACGGGTAGGTTGTAAATGTCACAACTGATTTTAAAACCCGTGCAACGCACGGGTTTTTTGTATGGGCAATATACTTAACAGGAGAAAAAATATGTCTAATCAAGTGAAAATATTTGATACAACCTTGCGTGATGGCGAACAAGCGCTGCCCGCAAGTCTCACTGTTAAAGAAAAACTGCAAATTGCATTTGCCATTGAACGTTTAGGCGTTGATATTATTGAAGCTGGCTTTCCGGTATCTTCACCAGGTGATTTTGCATCGGTACAAAGTATTGCCAGAGAAATCAAAAATGCCACTGTGTGCGGTTTATCTAGAGCCCTTGAAAAAGATATTGACGCCTGCGGCGAGGCCTTAAAGGTTGCCGATCAGTTTCGGATTCATACCTTTATCGCTACCTCTGATATCCATGTTGGCGCCAAGCTTAAAAAATCCCAAGACGAAGTAGTTGAAATGGCTGTGCATGCCATAAAACACGCTCGCCGTTATACCGATGACGTAGAATTTTCTTGCGAAGATGCAGGCCGCACACATATCGATTACTTGTGCAGTATGGTCGAAGCAGCTATCAACGCTGGTGCAACAACCGTTAACATCCCAGATACAGTTGGTTATACAACACCTACTGAGTTTGGCGGAATCATTCAGAACTTATTTAACCGCGTTCCAAATATCGATAAAGCGATTATCTCAGTACATTGTCACAATGATTTAGGCTTAGCGGTGGCGAATTCCTTAGCTGCCGTTGAAAATGGCGCTCGACAAGTTGAAGCAACCATAAACGGCATAGGTGAACGAGCAGGTAACTGTTCTCTTGAAGAAATTGCCATGATTTTGCAAACTCGCCAAGCTATGTTGGGATTGCAAACCAATATCAACTCGAATGAAATTTCTCGCACCTCAAAATTAGTTAGCCAGTTGTGCAACATGCCTGTACAGGCCAACAAAGCTATCGTTGGCGCTAATGCATTTAGTCACTCCTCTGGTATTCACCAAGATGGTGTACTTAAAGCACAAAATACCTATGAAATCATGACCCCAGAGAGTGTCGGCATTAACAAAAACAACTTGAACCTAACCTCGCGTTCAGGTCGACATGTGATTAAGCATCGATTGACTGAGTTAGGCTATAAACAAAGCGACTACGACTTAGAAGCGATTTACGGCGCATTTTTGAAATTAGCCGATAAAAAAGGTCAGGTATTCGATTACGATTTAGAAGCACTATTGTTTTTTGATCAACAAAAACAAGACGAAGCGCATTTCGAATTACTGTATTTACAAGCGAATTCAGGACGAGAAATTATTCCTAGCGCCACTGTGAAAATGCGTATCGGAGACACTGAAATCACTGAGTCGGCCGTAGGAAACGGACCTGTAGACGCAGCGTTTAATGCCATTACCAAAGCCATTGGTCACAGCCGAGTCGAGGTGGTTGATTTCAAATTGGATTCAAAAGGTGAAGGGGCTGATGCATTAGCGCAAGTAAGCCTAATTGCTGAATATAACGGTCGTCGTTTCAACGGTATCGGCCTTGCCACAGATATAGTGGAATCAGGAGTCAAAGCTCTAATTTATGTGTTGAACAACACACATTTAGCTGATCAAATCGATCAACAAAAGAAACAACAAATAAAAATTGCAGGGGTTTAATAAGTACATGTCTAATTATGAAATTGCCGTTTTACCAGGAGACGGTATAGGTCCAGAAATCATGGCTGAGGCCAGAAAAGTACTCAGTGCAGTTGAAAAAACGTGTGGATTGTCATTTACTCTGAACGAGTATGATGTAGGTGGTTTAGCCATCGATAATCATGGCCGAGCACTACCTGAGTATACGCTGAAAGGCTGCGAACAGGCAGACGCGATTTTGTTTGGCTCAATTGGCGGCCCTAAGTGGGACAGTTTGCCCTTAGAAGAACGCCCAGAAAGAGCAGCCCTACTTGCATTGCGTGGTCATTTCGATTTATTCAGTAATTTACGACCTGCAAAAATATACGCTGGCTTAGAATCATTATCTCCCCTTCGCGCAGACATCGCGGCAAGCGGGTTTGATGTATTAGTTATCAGAGAACTCACCAGCGGCATTTATTTTGGTCAACCTAAAGGTTTAGAAGGCGAAGGTGAAGAGCAGTTTGCTTATGACACCATGCGTTATTCAAAACGTGAAATACGTCGTATTGCTAAAAGTGCCTTTGAAGCAGCAATGAAGCGCGGCAAGAAAGTGACCTCAGTCGACAAAGCAAATGTACTTGTGTGTTCACGCTTATGGCGTGAAGTAACCGAAGAAGTGGCAAAAGACTATCCAGAAGTCCAACTGGAACATATCTATATTGATAACGCCACTATGCAATTACTGCGTTATCCTAACGAGTTTGATGTGATGCTGTGTTCTAATTTGTTCGGCGACATCATTTCTGATGAGTGCGCTATGATTACCGGCTCCATGGGACTATTACCATCGGCAAGTGTCAACGAAAGTGGGTTTGGTATGTTTGAACCTGCTGGCGGTTCAGCACCGGACATCGCTGGTAAAGGCATTGCAAACCCTATTGCGCAAATATTGTCAGCTTCAATGATGCTGCGTTATAGCTTGAATCAAAGCGAAGCGGCGGATCAAATTGATGATGCGGTACGAAAAGCATTAGCTGAAGGTGTATTAACTGGAGAGCTACTTCCTCCAGAACAACGTCACTTGGCCAAAACAACATCTCAAGTAGGTGATGTTATTTGTCAGCATATTTTATCAGCAGCGCAAAATAGCTAAAATTGGCCGTAGGGCTGAGATCAAAATTTAGGAATTAAAAATGGCAAAATCATTATATGACAAAATTTGGGAATCCCATATTGTCGATCAATTGGGTGAAGATAATCTTATTTATATCGATCGTCACCTAATCCACGAAGTCACCACGCCACAAGCATTTGCAGGGTTAAATGAAAAAGGTCGTAAAGTTAGATGTCCCCAAAAAACCTTTGCAACCATGGACCATAGTATTTCTACTCGTTCCTTAGCAATAGATGCTTGCGGACCAGAAAATCAATTGCAACTACAGACCCTTGCCAATAACTGTAAAGAACATGGTATTGAATTGTTTCCTGTAGGCCATCAAAAGCAAGGTATCGTCCATGTAATGGGCCCTGAACTTGGCTTAATTCTACCTGGTATGACAGTGGTCTGTGGTGATTCACATACCGCTACTCACGGGGCCTTTGGCGCACTTGCATTTGGTATTGGTACCTCACAAGTAGAACATGTATTGTCTACCCAAACATTAAAGCAGAGCAAAGCTAAAAGTATGCTAATTAATGTGAATGGCAAGTTACCCATTGGCATTACTGCAAAGGATATTATTCTCGCCATTATCGGTGAAATTAGTCATGCCGGAGCAACTGGCTATGTTATCGAATATGCCGGAGAAGCGATTCGTGGTTTGTCCATGGAAGAACGCATGACCGTCTGTAATATGACCATTGAAGCGGGTGCAAAAGCAGGCTTTATTGCACCTGATGAGACTACATTTGAGTACATTAAAGGCCGCGAATATGCACCAACAGGTGAAACCTGGGATAAGGCAGTTGCCTACTGGAAAACCTTGCATTCCGATGATGGCGCGCACTTTGATAAAGTAGTTGAATTACAGGCAAAAGATATTACCCCACAGGTAACCTGGGGAACCAATCCCGGTCAAGTAACGGGAATTACCGACACAGTTCCAACACCAGAAGACTATAGCGATCCAATTGAACGTGAATCAGCCAGCAAAGCGCTTGCTTATATGGATTTAAAAGCAGGTACTAAGTTAACCGACGTAGCTATCAATAATGTGTTTATCGGTTCTTGTACTAATAGTCGAATCGAAGATTTACGTTCGGCAGCTCAAATTGCTAAAAAGGGTAAAGTAGCAGACGGTGTGACTGCCATAGTCGTTCCAGGCTCAGTTTCCGTCAAGCAACAAGCAGAAGAAGAAAAACTCGACAAAATTTTCATTGATGCAGGTTTTGAATGGCGTTTACCAGGATGCTCAATGTGTTTGGGTATGAATGATGACATTCTCCAAGCAGGCGATAGATGTGCTTCAACCAGCAATCGAAATTTTGAAGGTCGCCAAGGCCGTGGGGCAAGAACCCACCTAGTTTCTCCAGCAATGGCAGCTGCAGCTGCGATCACTGGTCACTTCACTGATGTACGAGATTTGCAGGAGTAAATGATGACAGGATTCACAACCCATTTAGGAACCGCAGCGCCACTTGATCAAGCCAATGTGGATACAGATCAAATTATTCCAAAGCAATTTTTGACTGGTGTAACGCGCACAGGTTACGGCAAACATTTGTTTCACGACTGGCGTTATTTAGATTTACACGAACAAGAAGTCAACCCAGAGTTTGCCCTAACAAAACCTGAATATCAGGGTGCTAGCATTCTCCTTGCTCGTGAGAACTTTGGCTGCGGTTCAAGTCGCGAACACGCGCCTTGGGCACTTGCTGATTTTGGTTATAGTGTGATTATTGCTACCAGTTTCGCAGATATTTTTTATGGTAACTGTATCAATAACCAACTATTGCCCATCAGCCTTGGCAATGAGGAAATGAATAACCTTTTTGCTTTGGTTAAAGACAAACCTGATACACAAATTTTCATTGATTTACCCAATCAAATAGTCAAAGTAGCTGAACAGGAATATCACTTTGATATCCCCGAACATCATAAAAACAATTTGATTAAAGGGCTTGATGCTATCGGTCAAACGTTAGAGCTTGACGATAAAATTTTAGATTATGAAAATAATGCATTAGCTTGGTTAAGATAGTTCTCATGCAATCCAAGCATCCAGGTTAGATGGAGTAAAATCCTTGCCTGGATGCTTTTTTTTATCTAGAAACCACCATTTAAATGAAGATTTGACATTACTATTGGGATAAAATCCTGTGCAATTTAAAATTTTAAAAAATCTGTTGGGAGTATTGGGTAGTAATGCTTGAAGCGATCAAAATCGAAGATCTAAAGCCAGGCATGTTTGTTAATGAAGTTATCGAACAAAAAGGCAAATTAAAAATAAAAACAAAAGGCCTAGTTAAATCTGTTAAATCAATCGATATGTTAAAAAACAAAGGGGTAACTAAAGTAGAAATTGACTTATCCCGAAGTAACTTACCTCCGCCAGTTGTTGCTCCAGAAGCAGAGCAAAACAATGTCAAAGAAACACCTCCCCCAGCGGATACCAAAATTAAAAACTATAGCGATAGTGAACAGCTCGAAGCTGCGACTAAGCTATACGACGAAGCGTTGATTATTCAAAGTCGTTTTTTTAAGCGTTTAGCTGCCAACGATACGCCATCACTTTCTGATGTGAAGGATTTAAGCGCAAATATAATCGAATCAGTAATAAATATGCCAAGCGGGCTTAGTTGTTTAACTTTGCTCAATAAATCAGGTAAATATCTATTAGAACACTCCCTAAACTGTTCCATTTTGTTAACGATGTTTGCAAAGTACCGCGATATGGGACAACAAGCCATTGAAGAGTTAAGTTTGGCCGGATTGTTAATGGATGTAGGCATGACCAATATGCCCAAAGACATAACACAATCCCCTGGACGACTAACGCTTCAACAAAAAGAGATTATAACCACTCACGTAGATATCGGTTTGGATTTAGTCGACCGTTGTGGTGATGTAACGGCTCCGGTACAAGACATTATCTTTAACCACCACGAACGTATTGATGGCACAGGCTATCCCGATGCACAAAGTGAACATGATGTCAGTGAATACGTCAGAATGGCTGGCATTGTCGATAGTTACGATGCGATGATTAACGATCGACCATTTCGTAAGGCGGTAACACCTTCCAAAGCGCTGGTTAAGCTCCTAAGCGATGAAAGTTATGATCAGGCTTTAGTTGCTCAATTTATCAAGTGCTTAGGCGTACACCCTGTGGGCTCCTTGGTAAAGCTAGATAATGATAGGTTGGCAATAATCATGCGTGGCAATAAAGAGACGCCCATGAAACCTGTCGTTGCGGCTTTTTACAACATAAAAACCTCTAGCTATTCTGAAGTGAAAAAGCTCGATTTAAGCCAGGTAAACGTGAAAATTGTCAGTGCAGTTCGACCGGAAGAATTTGGTTTAAATCTAACCAAGTTTTTAAAAGAGATTTTAATAACTGCTTTATAAACTTATCCCATGGGCATTTAAGTTGTAGTTAAATGCCCACGGAACAGCAACAATATCTACCAATCTGATAAGGCTTCCATACTAAACTCTTGGCCTTTAAATGACATGATCACATGTTGTGGTTCTATTCCCTGTAAAACGAGTCCGTCGTCAATCTCCTGTCCTTCAACGGCCTTTTTACCATTAACCCTAACCCACCTTTCCTCGGGTGCTGAAACGTACATATGAGCAGAGAATGCTAAACTCGGTAATTCCAACAAGACCCAAGCCGGAAGTTCGCTAACGGTAGGCACATCTTTAATAGATTGCGAGTTGTCTGCCGGATCAACTGGTGTCTCTTCGCCTAACGACGCTAAGGCATTACGAAAACGCTGCAACAGCTCAGGCGGAATATTACTTTCTTCAGCGGCTTGTATTTGCTCTTCTTCAGCTTGCTGTTCTGCCAATAGTCGCGCCGTTTCATCAATAGAATCACTCTGTTCAGAGATTTGCTTCTGCTCTGTCGGTTTTTCATCAAGGGGTTCTGATATCACTTGCTGCGGCTTGGGGACATCAGTATTGGCCTGCTCAATATTGGATTCGGCTTTGGGGTCGACTTCATCATGGGAAACCTCTGGGTCGACGAGCTCAAGGTTGTCATTCGCCATTGGGGGTTGAATTTGCACAATGTCAGGTGAGGAATGAAATAAATGGGTAAGAACTGTTAGATTTGCCAGCATCAGACCAAAACAAAAACCGCCAGCGATAACCACAGATGCAATCAGCGATTTTTTCCCATAATACTGCCACGCCTCTGGTAACTCTTGTACCGAGGGTAAAAATAAGCTGCGATTAAACTGCTCGGAAATCCCTTGGTCAATATTTTGGGTAACAGTACTGGTATCTTCAACCAGTTTTTGAGTTTTCGATTTCGCAATTTTCGGCTTTTTCACTTCCACCGTCATATCGGGATCGATTTCAACTTCCTGTACGCCCATTTCAGCTAACGCATTGACCATATCTGTGCTGCTAACAAGACCTGATTTTTTAATCTTTACTGGGCCATTTTGAGCCGTAACTTTAATAATCACCATACCGACTTTAAGTTGCTCGACACTAATTTTTTGAGTCATTTTAGGCCCCTACCATATAGCCAACGCAGGCAGCGGCTAGAAAACTTGCAGCTAAGATCAGCGTCCATTGTTTGCCCTGTCGCTGCTTAACCACATCATCACCTAAAATTTGTCTTGCTGCGGCAATAAAAATATGACGACGAACAATGGGATGCTGCTTGGTAAATGTGAGGGTTAACGCTCGGTCACATAGCAGATTAATGACCCTCGGAATACCGCCGGTAATTTGATAAATCGCTTGTAACGTAGGTTGACTGAAAATGCGTTCGTGTCCGCCAGCCACAGAAAGTCGATGTGATATATAATTTTTTACTTCCAATGATGAAAGGGGAAGTAAATGGTATCTGGCGGTAATACGTTGAGCTAGTTGCCTTAATTCATTACGTTTTAACAACTGTTGTAACTCAGGCTGGCCAATTAAAACCACTTTTAGCAGTTTTTCCCGGTTGGTTTCCAAATTAGTTAACAGTCGCAGTTGCTCTAACACTTCTGGTAATAAATGTTGCGCCTCATCAACAATCAGTACGGTATTGATACCGTTAGAGTGGTTTGTTGTGAGTTTATCTAAGATTTTATCGGTAAAGTATTTCAAACTCGCTTGCTTTTTAAGATAACGAATTTTTAATTCATCGCATATCGTTGCCAACAACTCTATTGCTGAAAGCGTCGGATTTAGAATCATAGCCACTTGGGTATTGTCGGGCAATTGCTGCAATAGTTTTCGCGAGACTGTGGTTTTCCCTGTGCCAACCTCACCAGTAAGCATGACGAAGCCGCCACTTTCACGTAACCCGAAAATCAAATGAGCTAAGGCTTCTTTATGACGCGGACTCATATAAAGATAATCTGGGTTAGGGGCTATGGAAAACGGGTTATCGGACAATCCAAAATAATTTAGGTACATATGTGCTTATAAAAACCAATCTAAATTTGCGACGAATAAGGTAACACTATTTGAGGTTAACTCAAAGACTGCTTACTATGGTATCTATCCTATAAACCATAAAGGGAGTTATGAATTAATGCAGAGCTTTTTAGTCGGTGGCGCAGTGCGTGACAAACTACTCGAAAGAGAAGTTCATGACCGAGATTGGGTGGTGGTTGGTGAAACCGTTGATTCAATGTTGGCAGCAGGTTTCACTCAGGTCGGGAGTGATTTCCCGGTATTTTTGCACCCCAAAAGCAAAGAAGAATATGCTTTGGCACGTACAGAACGAAAAAGTGGTAAAGGATATACCGGTTTTGTAGTCAATAGTAACCCCGATGTCACCCTTGAAGAGGACCTAGAGCGCAGAGATTTAACCATCAATGCGATGGCCTTGGATCAAAATCAACAACTGTTTGACCCGTTCAACGGTCAAAAAGATTTAGACAATCGTGTTTTGCGTCATGTCTCCCCTGCATTTGCAGAAGATCCACTCAGGGTACTCAGAGTCGCTAGGTTCGCTGCACGTTATCATCAATACGGTTTTCAGATTGCTCCAGAAACCGCACTGTTAATGAAACAAATGGTAGCGCAAGGAGAGTTAGATCACCTAGTACCTGAACGTGTATGGAAAGAAACCTCGCGAGCTTTGCTAGAAAATGATCCCGATATATTTTTTGAAACACTTAGAGCTTGTGGCGCTCTCAAAGTGTGGTTCCCTGAATTGGATATATTATGGGGTATTCCAAACCCTGTGCAGTGGCACCCTGAGATAGATAGCGGTATCCATACGATGATGGTGATTCAACAAGCGGCAAAACTCACTGATAACTTAGCCATACGTTACGCAGCTCTAGTTCATGACTTGGGTAAAGGTCTTACCGACCCCGCCCAATGGCCTTCCCACCGAGAGCATGAAGAATTAGGTGTTGCGCCAATCCGTGCACTAAGCGAACGTTTGAAAGTACCTAACGATTGTAAAGAGTTGGCGATTATGACCAGTGAGTACCATACTCACGTTCATCGAGCCTTAGAATTGAGACCCGCGACTATATTAAAGGTTTTGAATCAATGTGATGCTTGGCGAAAGCCTGAACGATTCAAAGATCTACTGACAACTTGCACCGCAGATGCAAAAGGGCGAGCGGGCCTTGAGGACAGGGATTATCCCCAAGCTAATTTTATGTGGGAAGCCTTTGAAGCGGCAAATGCTGTCGCGGTGAAATCTATTATTGAAGCTGGTGCTGTGGGTAAAAATATTAAATTGCGATTAAACGAAAAACGCATACACGCCATTCGAGACTTTAAGCAAAGATATACTGAAAAATAGCCGCCTAGATCCATAGGGAGCGTTAAATCAATTAAGGCTGCCCTAAATTGCCTAACTACTTTATAATTGCGGCAATTATGTAAAAGCGACTAGAATCCACGGAAAAATATGTTTGATGAATTAGATCTTGACGAAAAGTTATGTCAAGCCGTAGCCGATATGGGGTATACCTCTCCAACCAGTATCCAATCTTTGGTGATCCCGCCAGCAATGGAAGGACAAGACATTTTAGCCAATGCGCCTACGGGGACCGGTAAAACCGCTGCATTTCTTTTACCAGCATGTCAGTTTCTACTCGACTTCCCTCGCCAACAGCCTGGCTCATGTCGAATTCTTATTTTGACTCCTACCCGCGAACTCGCGTTGCAAGTTTACGAGCAAGCATTACAAATCACCAAGTATACTGACTTGGAGTGTGGGGTAATTACCGGCGGCATTAATTATGGGACTGATCGCGAAACCTTAGAAAAAAATCTGGATATTTTAGTCGCCACCCCAGGTAGATTATTCGAACATATTGAAAAAGAAAGTTTTGATTGCCGTGACATTGAAAGCTTAGTGTTAGACGAAGCAGATCGCATGTTGGACATGGGCTTTTCGGCTATTGTAAACCAAATTGCTGCTGAAGCTCGCTGGCGTAAACAATCCATGTTGTTTTCTGCCACCCTAGAGGGAGCAGGAATTGCCCGTTTTGCTAAAGATTTATTGACCAACCCGGTATCTTTAGAGGCAAATCCAAGTCGCAAAGAACATGCGAAAATTCTGCAATGGATCCATTTAGCTGATGATTCAGCTCACAAATATAATTTACTCAAAAGTATCCTAAGTAATCAGATTCAATCTGCAGTGGTTTTTGTGAAAACCCGCGACCGACTAAATCAGCTTAAACAAATGCTCGAACGAGACGGGTTTACGATTTCTTGGTTACAAGGTGAGATGCCCCAAGACAAACGTAATAGTGCCTTGCAACGATTTAAAGACGGTGAAATCAATATCCTGCTAGCAACCGACGTTGCCTCAAGGGGTATTGATGTAGATAACATTAGCCATGTTATTAATTACGATCTCCCTAGAACAGCTGACATTTATGTTCATCGTATCGGACGAACAGGTAGAGCAGGGAAAAAAGGAACGGCAATATCCATTGCTGAAGCTCACGAGATGGGAATCATTGCGAAAATTGAACGTTATACACAACAACGTTTAAAACGCCGCGTAATAGACGATTTGCGACCCAAAAATAAAGAAGCCAAAGCGCCGGTTAAAAAGAAAAAACCGAAATCTGCAAAGAAGAAAATTAAGCGTCCAAAGAAAAAAAAGTAAAATTAGATAATTAAACCCCCAAGGTCGCTACAAGCCTTTAAATAGAACCTGATGACTAACTAGCTATGCTAGTTAGTTTGGCCAGCAAACGTTAGCTTAATAAGCTATTTTTTGGGGTTAGTTTTTTTTGGATAGTTTAATAGTCCTGTTTATCTAAAAGTTGTATGATGTTGGAGTGTATAGTTTACGCTGATTAATTAATTTGGCTGATTTTTAGAAGGGGTTCTGCCATTAACAACGTTTTTGAAATCAATCAGGCAAATTTACGAGATAAAACCAACTCTATATACGAAAATGTACTTTTCGGATTAATCGGCAGCTTAGTGGCGGCTGTTTTTCTTGTTTTTGCGTTAGACACACCAAATACCCACAGCTTAAAACTTACCTGGCTCAGTGTAGTTGCCCTTATTACTGCTTTCAGATTCATTGATTGGTTGTATTGGCTAATTAAATTACGGCGAACAAAATACCAAGCGCTAGGGGCGAGAAATCGTGTAGTCTTGGGGGTTATTTCCCTGTCGTTGATGTGGTGTATTTATTCCGTAGTTTTTTACGAAAGTATGGATTTAACTGAGCTGGCATTGACCTTTGCCATGCTTTGTACACTGTCTAGTGGCGCTAATTCCGCGCTCTCAGGTCACAAAAAGACCGCTATTCTGTATACCGTCCTTTTACTCACACCCGCATCCTGTATGGCGTTGTTTTCAGGGGTTACCGTTCATGTATTCATTGGCTGTTTGGGAATTCTATACAATATTTCCATCACTTTCTCAGCAGCTCGAGCGGCTGATTTAACCGAAGAAGCGGTCAAACTACGCAACGAAAATAAGCATATTTTAGAAAAAATGCATCAAGAAATAGCCCAAAATGATGCGGTTCACGAAGAGTTGAGCCAAGCTTACAGTCAAGTCACTGCAAGCAAAGAAAACTTAGAAAAAGAAGTGGAGAGACGGACAGATGAAATTAGAATGCTGTCTAGTTTGGATCCTCTAACTCAGCTTTACAACCGCGAAGCATTTATCCATCAATTATCTATAACTGCAGCTAAGAGCATTAAAAGCGGCCATTCAGTAGCATTACTTTTCATTGATTTAAACGGCTTTAAAAAGGTTAATGATACCCTCGGCCACAAAGTAGGTGACGCGGTATTAGTAGAAGTAGCAGGCCGAATTGGCGCATTTGCCAACGATTACCAAGCGGGACGCTGGGGTGGTGATGAGTTTTTAATGGTATTACCTTATGCGGACCATGAAACAGCTATATCTGTGGCTAATGCGTTGTTAGCGCGTATTTCCCAACCCCTTGATGTTATGTCAAATCAACTTTGTGTCAGTGCAACCATTGGCATAGCCATGTTACCTGAACATACTTCCAGCGAAACTGAATTAATACAATTGGCCGATTTTGCCATGTTCGAGCAAAAGAAATTACATTTATCTGAGCCAAGAATGTTTACCCAAGATTTATTTGAAAATCTCAAACAAATCGAAAACTTACGTAACGGTTTACAAGAAGCCATTAGTCGCAAGCAATTGTATTTATGTTACCAGCCTATAGTGAAGTGCAAGACCAAGGAACCATGGTCATTTGAAGCGTTATTACGTTGGAATTTCAATGGTAATCTAGTTGGCCCAGATACTTTTATCCCCTTAGCAGAACAAACAGGGTTAATTCACGAAATTGGGGCTTGGGTACTCAATCGAGCCTGTATTGATGCAAGTCAGTGGCAACATAGCCCTAATGCATCGGTTTCAGTAAACGTTTCAATCACCCAGTTATTAGATTCAGATTTTATTGGCATATTAGATAAAGCGTTAAATACCAGCAAACTACAACCAGAGCGTCTTCACTTAGAAATAACCGAGTCTATGTTTGCTGATAATAAAGACAAAGTTAAAGCCAAAATAAACGCTATCAAAGATAGAAATGTACAAGTTTCAATTGACGATTTTGGAACAGGCTATTCGTCTTTGAGTCAATTACAAACCCTCAATTTTGACACCATAAAAATAGACCGCTCTTTTGTATTGAACATGCATCAAGGCGGAGAAGCAATAATCAGAGCAACCCTGTTTATTGCCAAACAGTTTGGTTGCAAAACCGTCGCTGAGGGTATCGAAACGGAACAGGAAGCACTCAAACTGTCTGAGATGGGTGTGGATTATTTACAAGGGTTCTTATTTTCTAAACCGATAATAAACGATGAACTACGCCGCTGGGTAGAAAATATTGAAACGTAACTTAGACAACATTTAACTCGATTAAATACACACCTTTATTTCAACTTTTAAAACACAACTGTGTTGTATAACCCAGTTTTTAGAGCAGCTTTATGGCCCAACTTTATTTCTACTATTCTGCAATGAATGCAGGTAAATCCACCTCATTATTACAATCAGCGTACAATTATCAAGAACGTGGCATGCGAGCAGAAATATTCACCGCTGCCTTAGATGACCGTTACGGTATTGGAAAAGTAACTTCTCGTATAGGCTTAAAATCAGATGCCCATTTGTTCAATCGAGAAACTGACTTATACAAAAATACAAAAGAGTTACAAGAAAGTGGAAAAATTGATTGTATCTTTATTGATGAAGCACAGTTTTTAAGCAAACAGCAAGTCAAACAATTAACTAGGATTGTTGATCAACTCCATGTTCCAGTCTTAGCCTATGGTCTGCGCACTGATTTTCTCGGAGAAACCTTCGAGGGCAGTCATTATTTATTGGCCTGGGCAGACAAAATGATTGAATTAAAAACCGTCTGTCATTGCGGTAAAAAAGCCAATTTCGTTGTTCGTTGGGACGAAACAGGGAAACCAGTAAAACACGGAGCACAGGTGCAAGTAGGCGGCAACGATACTTATGAATCTATGTGCCGTAAGCACTTTACCGAATTGGTTGGATAATACCATTCAGTCGAATAATTTTTGCTCGAATCAGCATTTAATAGCTCGGACAACAGACCGGATAAACAATAGATTAAAACGTGCGCCCCTAAACCTAAAATGCCTTAGGGTTGTAATCCTAAGGCATTGTTATCTTTCAGGTTAACGTTAACCGATTAGGCACCGGTTTTAATGTCATCTAAGTGATACTTATCAATTAGTGAATATAACGTTGGACGCGTTACTCCTAGTAATTCGGCGGTTCTCGACATATTCTTCTCAGATTGATAATAAGCTCGTCGAATAGCACGGCTTTCGGCTAATTCTCTGACCTCACGTAAATTGAGACTGTCAACGCTTTCATCACCATCTTCACGTACAATTAAGCCTAAGTCGTCAGCCTGAATAGTACTGCCTTCGGCTAAAATAACCGCTGATTTTAGTTTATTTTGCAGCTCGCGAATATTCCCGTTCCAACGATGTTGTAACATCGCTTTTACGGCGCCATCGCTGAGTCCTTTTACTTTGGTCCCAAACTCTTCGTTATACTGATTTAAGAAGGTTTTCGCTAATAAAATAACGTCGTTCTCCCGCTCTCTTAAAGGCGGAATACTAATAATAATTTCACCCACACGGTAGAACAAATCTTCACGGAAGGTTTGTTCAGTAACCATATCTTGTAAGTTTCTGTGAGTTGCACAAATAACCCGAATATCTACAGGAATTTCGCTTCTTCCCCCTACCCGCTCAATCACTCGTTCTTGCAAAAAACGTAGCATTTTAGCCTGTAAACCAAGGGGCATATCACCAATTTCATCTAAAAATACGGTGCCACCCTGGGCTGTTTCAATTTTACCGATAGTCGTTTTATTAGCGCCTGTAAAGGCCCCTTTTTCATAACCAAAAAGTTCACTTTCCAATAGGTTTTCAGGAATTGAAGCACAGTTGATGGCAACAAAAGGTTTATCTTTGCGCAGACTGTGATCATGAATACTGCGGGCAAATACTTCTTTACCTGTACCACTTTCACCCAGCAATAAAGTACTGATATCGGTTTGCGCAATCTTTTCAGCTTTGCGACTTACTAACTGAATAGATTCACTATTACCGATAATTTTGCTCATGGATGAGGTGTTTTTAGCGAGCTGTCTATTTTCAAGTTCAAGATCAAATAGGTTTGCTGCGCGATTAATCAGAATCTGGATAGTGTCTGAATCTATGGGCTTTTGATAAAAATCGTAGGCGCCTAGGGCGATAGCTTTTAAAGCATTTTCTTTATCATTATTGCCGGTAACCACAATCACTTTGGTTTGCGGTGATAAAGCTAAAATTTCTTCCAGAGCAGCGAGTCCCTCAGAAGCATTGGCAGGATCAGGAGGCAAACCTAAATCGAGGGTTACAACTTTAGGTTCATATCTGCGCAACTGGTTGATTGCAGATTGACGATCTTCTGCGAAAACGACTTCGTATTCGCTTAAGCTCCATTTAAGTTGTTTTTGGATTCCTAAGTCATCATCAACTACTAATATTCTATCCACGTCTTTTGGGTCCCTCTATAAAGATTATTATTCTGCAGGAAAATTCAGTGTAAACACTGACCCTTTTTGCTCTTCACTTTGGACGTTGATACTGCCGCCCAGTCTTTCAACGAAATTTTTCGCATCATATGCACCAATTCCCATTCCAGCGTTACCTTTAGTGGTATCAAATGGCTTAAATAAGCGATGTTCAATAAAATCTGGACTCATCCCTTCACCGCTATCTTTAATGGTAACAATGAGAAAACGTTGGTCAACGCTCATATCAATGCTAATTTCCACTTTCCCTTCATCATCAGTGGCTTGTTGTGCATTACTGATCAGGTGATACATAACATTACAGAATTTTTCTTCATCTATCACCAGTTGTTTTTCATCAATTACAATTAAACTGGGAATGGGTAAATTTCCTGCGCATTTTTTATCAATTACTGATTGAATACTCACTGAAACATCACAAAGTTTTTCGTTACTTCTTTGAGCTTCTTTTTTATCGGTAAGTTGACGCAACATTTTATCCATTCGCGCCTTTGTATGGGTCAGGGTTTCAAATGTATCGTCAATAAACTCAGGGTTATCTTTATGTTGTTCAGCATTGGCTAAAATTAAGTCGATTTGTGCTAAAACGTTCTTTAAATCATGTAGTACAAAAGCCGACATTCGGTTAAATGCTGCAAATTGCGCATTTTCAGCAACTTCTTTACTGGCTTCGTGATGGAAAACATAACTGGATATTTGTGCGGTAACGGCTGTCAGATAATCTCGCAGCTCCCAGTTTAATTTACGAACTGACCTATCACCATTCATAATAGCCAAACCCCATAAAGCTTCAGCCTTGTATATGGGCAGCACAATTTGGAACGAACATTCATTTAACAATGCATGATTTAATTTTAAACCTTCATAGATAAAAGGCTGGTAGCGCAATTCTTCAATATCGATAACCCAATCTTTTTGCTGACAATAGACCGCCAATTCATTCAACAATTGAATTTCTCGAGAGGTTAGCTCTGGGTGGTTTATTTGTGCTTTAGGCGTGAGATTATGCCCTTCCTTTTTTAATAAATAGCCTGAGTCATATTCAATTGCTTGAATCCAGCCGTTGAGGGCGTTTTCATAAACTTGAGAAATATTGGCTTCGTTGGAGGACAATGCATCGGTTAATTTTAACCACTCAATGCGATAGTCGAATTGGTTAACAAAAAAGTGTTTGGTAATGAATACCCGTATTTTCACCCTTAAGCTATTTGACAAAAACAGTGTCATTAACAATGCGGTCGACAAAACAATAAGTATTATCTGAATGGTGCCGCCCCACTCTCCACCAACATATTTTACGAAATACCCAATCATCGCCATGATAAACAGATAAATACCTGCAACCATTAATAACGAACTATGCAAAACGATATCTCGGGAGATAAAAATATCGACTCCCCAATGTTTGATGCGCCGGATTGCCAATACCAAAAATGGCAATAATCCCGTATATACATAGCCTCTAGCGGCAATATAAGTAACTTCTAGCCCGCCTACCATAGTGGCATTGGCAAAGGTTACAAATTCAAATAAATTGGTGGCTCCGAGAAACAAAACTAAAGGTTTATAAGCCCACTTGTTTTCACCGGCTTGCCTGTAAAGCAACTCCAGTATGACCAACACTTCCAACGAAATAATGGTGAGGGCCAGAAATTGCCAACTAACATCAATTGGCACAAAAAAAGGCAATATGATTGAGGCAACAGGAACAGATAACATGACAATCGAAAAGGGACGCATTAACACGTCCTTTAGACTTCGGAAGTCATCTTTAATGCAGGCCAGCAAGAAAATTAACCAGATACTTTGTTTGATTGCATCCCAAAGAAATAAGTTTTTAATTTCTACCGGTCCAAACAAAAAGTTAATATGCAGTAAGCACCACACAGCAGTTCCGGCAGTGGCTAAAATCAATAAATACTTAACCAATCCAGCTTTTCTTACGGTAAAAAGCAACAATAGCAATAGGCTGTAACTGATTACACCTAAACCAAACCCAAGATCAGCTATCATGATTTATTGACTTCCTTGAACAAAACTAATTTTTGTGTGCACCAATTAGCCCTTTAATGGCGCAAACCTACTTCTTTTGAACCACTAAACTGCCAATAGAGTAACCTGCGCCGAAGGAGCAGATCAGACCAAAATTTCCTGATTGTAAATCTTGATGATATAAATGGAACGCAATAATTGAGCCTGCCGATGCAGTGTTTGCAAAACGGTCGAGGACGATAGGCGCTTCATCAAACTCCGCCACTCTACCTAATAACTTTTTAGTGATTAAGGTGTTCATATTGATATTGGCTTGATGCAACCACCAGCGTTTGACGTCTACTGGTGTTAAGTTGTGCTTTGCCAAATGATCAGCAATGTGAGCAGCGGCCATAGGGCACACTTCTTTGAATACTTTACGCCCTTCTTGATGGAATAATTTATCAGCTCCGTAAGGCTCTGCATCAAACACTCTACTCATATAGCCGAAATTTGAACGGATATTGTTAGAAAAGTCAGTCACCGCTTTGGTACTCAGAATTTCGAATTGATTCTCACTGGTCGCGGTATCTTGATGCTCAATAACCATTGCTGTGGCCACGTCACCAAATATAAAATGGCTGTCTCGGTCTTTGTAATTAATTTGCGGTGAAATTAATTCTGGGTTAATGACAAGTACACATTTTGCGGTTTCAGCGGCAATCATTTCATAGGCTCGATGCACCCCAAAAGTCGCGGCAGAACAAGCCACTAACATATCAAATCCAAAGCCTTTAATACCTAAAGCACCTTGCACTTCGATGGCAATTGCGGGATATGAACGCTGAGTATAAGCACAAGATACGATGACCGCATCAATATCCGCAGCGGTTTTATTTGCTGCTTTTAACGCTTTTTTCGCGGCATCTAAAGCCACTTCCGCTTGATGGGATAATTCATCGTCACTGCGCTCTGGAATATCTGGGCGCATACGTTCAATATCTAATACGCCGTCTTTTACATAAGCATATCGACTCTTTATTCCCGAGGCTTTTTCTACAAACTCAGCACTTGATAATGGCTTAGCTTTTACCTCATCCGCAGCAATCGCTTCGGCGTTTTCTAAATTAAACTTTTCCGCATATGCGTTATAGCTGTCGACCAACTCACTATTAGAAATACTGTTAGCTGGCGTCCACATTCCTGAACCACTGATCACAATCTGTTTAGTCATGTATTAAAATCCAATCATTTGTCACTGCAAAATTAAACTGTCTAAGCTTAGCGTTTTCGCAGTCAAAAGTCATGGACCATACACAAGCAATTTAAATGTAACGCCTTTAAAAACAAAAATACCGTGAAGTTTCACGGTATTTTACAAGGCTTACCTGTAGTTGGATTAACTTTAAAACATGTAAGCATTAGCGTTAGATAGTAATTGTTTAACCGTTATTTTGTCTTTTACGCAAGACTGAATATCCTTGTTTTTAAACACATAAATACGATCTTCAGATCCTCTATTTTGTGCAGAACCCAAATTCGACAACACAAATGTGACATTTTCATCAGAAGGAAGTGCTTTAAAGCCATTTCCGTATTTACACAAAGTAGTAGCAATATTGTCTTCAAAACGAGATAAGAATTCAGTGTATTGCTGTTTTCTTTGCGCTAATCTTTGTTCTGCTTGTTGTTTTTGCTCTGCTTCTAATTGTTTGCTGTATTTATCTAAATTCGAACCGCGTTTTTTTAATTCCGCAATTTCGTCTTCAAGCTCACTTTTCTCTTTCTCTAACTGTGATTTTCTCTGACTATCTGCACTGCGCATTTCAAACTCAATATCTCGCAATCGGCGTTTAAATTCTCGCTGTTCCCAAGCTATTTCGCGCTCTTGTTGATTTAGATCTCGAAGTTTTTCTCTCGCTTCGTTCATCGCGCCGCTAGCTAATCGCATAGCCTCTTCCACTTCTTCGCTCCAATGCTCTTCATCTAGCTCGATAAATACATTATGTTCGTCGTCACCCATATTTTGTATTGGCGGTATCGGTGGCAATTCAGGGGCGACTACAAACTCATTATGACCATCGAAGGAAAATGACAAGTGTCGAGTTTGAGCGCTACCTGTTAATTCAAACACCACGCCTTGGTCAGATAAATAGGTAACATCTAAGCCCCTTAACCGAATCCCGTTCTTACTCTCCCCTTGGGTCATAGCAGTTTTAATAATGCCGCTCATAATCTGCAGTTCGCTCTTCAAGTCCGGCAAATTTGTTTTCGCCCAAACAAGGCTCGAACTTAAACTTAGCAGCGCAGCAGTTAGACTAGTGGCTAGGGTTAGCTTTTTAAATTTACGATAGGTTGTCATTTTTCACCTCTTTAATTCTTAAAATTAGATACACTTACTTCGCGTTTATGGTTTGCCTGTCGGGTTATCGTAAATCGCGTTTTGGAGTTGATTAAGTTGCCGCGCATAAAACAATTGATCGTCATTTCGCTGCTCATTAATAAACTTAATTAATTCTCCGAAGTCTTCTTTACGCTCTTGTCTACTAGACGCTAATAGATACTGAGTCAATTGTGTGCTCGCATCTAATTGCTGCTCCCGTAACGAAGCCACATAACTATTTAGTGCCTCATTTTGTTGCGCTTTGAATTCGTTTAATTGCTGGGCTACCCTTTGTTCTATACGCTGATCTGAATCTCGAAACCCGAATGTCACCTTGCCATTTTCAATGCTGGTTTCAAAACCACTAAATACCAAGACAATGGCAACAATTGAAAGCGCACTTGAGAACACTGAGAAGCCTTGCCATTGCCACCATTTAGTTGGTGCTTGATAGTCAAAACTTGCCTCTTGGTTCCATTTAGGTACCGATTGAGAACGGTAATCTTGGGCAAATAAAGAGGCTTGGTTGGCCATTTCTACTTGCTTAGAAAAGTCTTCGTTTTCAATGCATAGCTTCTCAAACTGTTGCTGTTGCTCTGGGCTCAATTCCCCTTCTATCCAAGCAGCGAGTAGCTCAGATTGATTTATATTAGGCATATTCAACCTCCAATAACGTTTTTAACTTTGATAAAGCACTGTACATTCGGGATTTCGCAGTGTTTGCTGAAATACCAAGTTGTTCAGCGATTTCCTCAAATGTAAATTGGCCAAAAAATTTTAGTTCGATGACGGCTTTTTGCGATAGCGGAAGTTGCTGCATCGCACTAACTAATTGATTGGCATTTTGTGAAGACACCATCGATGTTTCTAGGCAAGGTTCTTTACTTTCAATTTCAGGACTGTCATCAAGGGCTTGATGAGGTTTTTTACGTCGATAAAATTCAATACATCGGTAGTGGGCAATTTTGAAAATCCATCCTCTAAAGCTCCCCTCTCCTCGATAATTATTTAAATTACGAAATACTGAAATAAACACTTCTTGCATCAAATCTAACGCATCTTCACGCGTTCCTGTCATTCGAATACCATAATTGTAAACTTGGCTTTCGTAGCGTTTTATCAGGTTCAACCAAGCGCGCTTATTGCCACTTTGCGCTTTGGTTATTAACTGTTGGTCGCTTTTTTCAAACACTTAGATGGTTCCATTAGTCTGCTTGTTGATATAGTCGAGACCAAGTTTCAAATAGTTTGAAACAAGTGAAATTATTTTTTTAAGGTAGGGATAGGCATCAGTGCTGAGAGCAGCTCTGCCAACATTCGGAATAGACGGACACGAGTGGTACCCGATCGCCATACTAAGCCAATTTCGCGATAAGCATTATCTTCAGCCGGCATAGACACGAGTTGAGAGCTATTTAAAATATGATGGTTAATGGCCAGTTCCGGCATAAAGGTATACCCCAGTTTGCTATTTGCCAATTCAACCAGTGTATGAAGGCTCGATGCTGCCAAGGAACTAACCTGCTCAGAGTGTTTTAACCGACAGGCACTGACCGCATGCCCGGTCATACAATGTTCCCGTTGTAATAAGAATACGCTGTCTTTAGGTAATGCAGACATATCCATTGGCTCTGGTAAGGAATCTATCAAATCTTTGTGGGCCACTAAATGAAAAGGATCATGGCCAATCACCAGTTGTTTGCAGCCTGGGGTTTCCATAGGCAACGCTAAAATCAGTAGATCTAAGATACCATCGTTTAATTGGCGTAAAAGGTTTTCGGTGGTGTCCTCTTGCAGTTTTAATTGCAACTCAGCAAAGTGGGTATTTACCACCGACAGAATACCTTCGAAGATGAATGGTGCAATGGTAGGAATAACCCCTAATTTCAAGCTACCCGCCTGCCAATTACCCGCTGAATGGGCAAAATTCACCAATTCTGTGGCGTCGTTTAATAGTTTTTTACTGCGCTCGACTAACTCTAAGCCAAAAGGGGTAAACACGAAAGTTTTATGATCCCGCTCCAGTAACTGGCAGGAGAATTGTTCTTCAAGGTTTTGAATGGCAGTACTAAGGGTGGATTGACTGACACAACATAATTGAGCAGCCTTATTAAAATGCTGTACTTCGTGCAATACAACCAGATAATGCAAATGTTTTAAATTAGGCCACTTCATGATTTATCTTCTAAAAAACTGATTAAGTTTATTAGTTTAAATCAGATTTTTAAATATTCAAATTAAATAAAAACGGCACCCTGAGGTCGGGCTATTGAGTCAAATTAGCGCCGTATTGTTGAAATAACAAAGCGGCTTTTTATTTTTTGAAGCTTTTCTATATTTTTCAATGAAAGTTCAGCGTCAAGACGGGGGAATAGTATTAAGAATGTACGACTAGTTATAGTTTTCACTTAGTTATCAAGCGGTTTGTGGTTAAGGGGGGCAGTGGAGGTATTGTGTTTTCATATATCTAGAAATGAAAAAAAACACTGGCCACTATGATCAGTGTTTTTATAAATTATCAGCTTTTAGATTAAGCTTGCTTCTTATATTTACGAGAAGCTAAACCCATTAAACCTAGAGCGAAAATAACTATAGTTGATGGTTCTGGAACTTGAGCATAAGCGCTTTGAACATTAGTCGTAAATTCGTAAGTACCACCTTGATCTAATGATGATAAAGCTAAAGAATACCTTCCAGCGGCCAAAACCGTATTAAAATCAGGATCACCAAACGGGCCTCCTAATGAATCATTATGAGAGTCATCAGAGAAGGAAACGAATGTCAGGTCACTATTATATGTCGCAGCATAATAATAGCTCCACGCGCCTAGAGGCACTCCGGCTGCTACATAATCGAATCCATAGGTATCGCCCAAATATAAACCAGCAATTAAGTCGGGAGCTGCTATAGTTCTATTAAAATAAAATGAAGTCGCATCGACGCCATTCGAGTCAAAAATAAACCAATCAACAGCAGCATCAGCGGGAGAGTTACTATCCCCAACTTCAAAACCAATATTCAAGCCAACATCAAAATTTTCACCAGTTACAACACCAGCATTTGCAATGCCACTAACAGTCAAAACAAAGCTCGCCACCAAGCCTTTTATAAATTTACTTTTCATTTGAGTTATCCTTTTAATCCCCTTCCATCGAGGTTGGAAGGTATATAATAAAGCTAGAAATTAATATTTACATACACTGAGCAGATAATGCGCCACATTGACAAAAACTTGAAAAAACAATACGTTATCTAGTTTTTTAATTTAACATTTGTACTTATGTAAATTAACCTGACACAAAGATTGGATATTCATAAAGCTTGGCTGATTGTTCAGTGTTATTGTGATACACCTCATCAATCTGTATTTTATCTAGTCTAAATGAGAGTAAACCATCTGCGGTATAAAGTTTTTTGTAGCATTGCAGGTGTAGAGGATTTTGACTTGTTATTGCCTAAGAAGTTACTGTTAATGGTGCGCTCATTGGTCATGCAATAATTAAAATACTCACTTGATTTTACAGTTAGTTAAAAAGCAAAAGAGCTACTATCAAAAATAGTAGCTCCTAGTTGACTCAAAGACCCCCTGAGGTGCCGTTATTTACACAGTAAACCTGTCTAAAGACAATCTAGATTAGCTCGCAAAAATTCCTTTAAGCATAAAGAAGAATACGATTGATAAGGCTGCGCCCGCAGGTAAGGTAACCACCCAAGAAATCACGATATTGCGCACCACTCCAAGGTTCAATGCGGCGATACCACGGGCCATTCCTACTCCTAGTACTGCACCCACAAGGGTTTGAGTGGTAGAGATTGGCAAGCCAGTACCAGAAGCCAGTACCACTGTGGAAGCCGCAGCTAACTCAGCTGCAAACCCGCGGCTTGGAGTTAAATGGGTTATACCGTTACCTATGGTGCGAATCACTCGATGACCAAATAAGGCCAAACCTGAGACGATACCTAGCGCTCCTAAAGGTAATATCCACCAATCTAAAGAAGCTTTGGCAGTAATTTCACCTTGGCTATTGACCACTGAAACCACCGCGGCCAAAGGACCAATTGCATTTGCCACATCATTTGAACCATGGGCGAACGCCATACAACAAGCAGTGACAATCATCAAAATGGCAAACACTTTTTCAACATTGGTAAAGTGCATTGATCTATCTAGGCTTTCATCAAACTTAAGTCGATTGATGTACATACGGCCAATCACAGACACAATGGCTGCAATGATGATGGAAATAATACAAGCTTCGAAAGTTGTGAAATGTAATCCAACATGCTTCAAACCTTTGGTTATGGTCACTAAAGACATAACAAAGCCGGCAAACGCCATGTAAAAAGGTACATAGCGCTTAGCATTTCTAAATGGATTGTCGGTATCAAAGATTAGGCGTTGCGCACTCATAAAGATTAAAAATGCGATAAAACCAGAAATCGCAGGAGTCACAACCCAGCTGCCTACAATCCCGCCTACTTTAGCCCATTCTACTGATTCAGAGCCTACACCAACGGCTGCGAAACCAACGATAGCCCCGATAATTGAGTGAGTGGTGGAAACTGGCCATCCCAAATAAGACGCCACAGCTAACCATATTCCCGCTGAAAACAACGCAGAGATCATACCAAATACAAGTAATTCAGGTGAATCGATGAAAAAACTTGTATCGATAATACCTTTGCGAATGGTCGAGGTAACCTCGCCACCT
The DNA here is from genome assembly GCF_039982535.1 of Aliiglaciecola sp. NCBI lineage: Bacteria > Pseudomonadati > Pseudomonadota > Gammaproteobacteria > Alteromonadales > Alteromonadaceae > Aliiglaciecola > Aliiglaciecola sp. The sequence continues at coordinate 253,719 of NZ_JBDWYG010000007.1, read as the reverse complement.
GCTAAATACGCCCCGGCAAATTCAAATACCATGGCAATAAATACAGCTTGTTTAATGGTTAAAGCTTTAGACCCAACGGATGTTCCCATCGCGTTGGCTACATCATTAGCGCCAACCCCCCAAGCCATCAAAAACCCAACGACAGCCGCAACAACAATCAGGATAAACCCGTAGTCATTAATAATTTCCATAGAGGTACGCCTTATTATCCTGCTAACATCAATTCGAGTCGAGCACCGACTCGTTCTGCTGTGTCGGCTAATCCACCGACTAATTCAATGATGTTGTATAAGAACATAACATCTACAGGATTCATTCCAGATTCCATTTTCATTAAAGAACTGCGCATGTTTATTTGCATGCTATCTGTCTCATCTTCAATCTCATCTAGTTGAGCTATCATTCTCTCAACCAAATCGACTTCTCTACCTTTAAAGCCCGCTTCCAACAATTCATCTAATTCATTGATGACGTTTTTAGCTTGAGATGAAGCATCAAGACATCTAAGCAAATAAGCATTAAATGACTCCTGCAATGATTCGGGAATCTGTAATTGACGACCAATAATACGACCAGAAATATCTTTCGCTTTGTTGGCTAATTTATCTTGCTGAGTTATCAAGGCGAGAATGTCTTGACGTTGAATAGGCATGAACAAACCCGTAGGTAAGTTAGTCCTTAATTCACGTTTAACCTTATCGGCTTGTTTTTCCAGTTGAGATATTTGTTGTTGCACTTCCTCTGCACGAGTCCATTCGCTTTGGTAAACATGAGTAAAGAATACAGCGAGTAATTGAGTACACTGATCGACCAGATCAATATGATCTTCAATCGGCTTCAGTGGTGATTTGGCAAATACACCAAGAAATGAGTTTGTTGACATTATATATCTCTAAAATAATCGATTAGTCAATCCAGAAGCCTGAATCATACGCGAAAGACTAACCCGTTTATATGACATTTTTATGACTACTCTGAAACCCTTTGAATAAAAGGGGTTTATAGAAAAATCATAAAATCGAAAGCGCTTAAAAATAGCTCAATTGACGATAAAAATACTCTCACTAAATTTATGGTTAAATTTCTCGGTTATCAGAACCTTCAACTAAAAATATAACGTATTCGCATACATTCTTACACCTATCTCCAATACGCTCAAAAGAACGCAACGCCCAGAGTACTTCTAACCAATTTTCTAACTCATCAGAATGCTGTTGCATTTCTAAAATGGTAATACTCAATAAATCTTTGTATTGTGCATCAATTGTCTCATCATTTTGATAGGTTTTCTGGGCCGCTTCTAAATCGAGCCTAGCAAATGCATCTAGGGTATCTTTAAGCATGTCTAATACATGCTCACCTATGACTAGCATACTGGATTTAAGGGATTCAGAATCCGGTACATTGGAATGAGAGATAAGTTTAGCGACGCGCTCTATTTCATCTCCCATGCGTTCAATATCTGCAGTCGCCTTTGCAATTGTCATAATTAAACGCAAATCACTGGCGGTTGGATGACGCCGAGCAATAATTCGCATGCATTCTTCATCAATCTGAATTTCCATGGAATTAATTTCTCTATCATTAATTACCACTTTTTCAGCTAAACCCGCATTATTTGTTTTTAGCGCGTGCAAGGTATCGCTAAGCTGTTGCTCTAGCAAGCCCCCCATAGTTAAGACCGAGTTTTTAAGATCTTCAAGTTCTTTATTAAAACCGACCGAAATATGGGTATTAATTTCAATGTAAGCCATTGCTCGGTGTTCCTACCCGTATCGTCCGGTTATGTAAGATTCAGTTTGCTTGCGTTTCGGCATTGTGAACAAACTATCACTGTCAGAATATTCTATAATCTTACCTTCATGTATAAATGCAGTATAGTCAGAAACCCTAGCTGCTTGCTGCATATTATGTGTCACTATGATAACGGTATGCTGCATTTTCAATTGATTTAATAGCTCTTCGATATGCAACGTGGCTAAAGGATCTAATGCTGAGGTGGGTTCGTCAAGTAACAATATCTCGGGCTTTAAAGCCAAAGCTCGAGCAATCACCATACGTTGTTGTTGACCGCCAGAGAGGGTTAACGCTGATTCAAATAATCTATCCCGAACCTCTTTCCACAGTCCAGTTTCACGCAAAGCTTGTTCTACCGCGTCATCTAATTTTCTTCGTTGTTGAACACCTTGGAGTTTTAACCCATAGGCAACATTCTCAAAAACTGACATGGGAAATGGATTTGGCTTTTGAAAAACCATTCCAACCCGTGTGCGCAATGTGGCGACATTTTGTTTGCGATGATAAATATCATTACCTGAAATCAACACCTGACCAGACACTTCACAGCCATGCAACAGGTCATTCATACGATTAAAACAGCTAATTAAACTTGATTTACCACAGCCACTTTGACCAATCAGTGCCGTCACCTGATTTTTAGGGATCAGCATATTGATGTCTTCAAGTACTTGTTTCTCACCAAAATGCAAATTGAGCTTTCTCACTTCAATCGCAGTTTGCTCTGGCGTTAGATTATTGACATCTAATTTGTCATGTTCAAATAGTTTTAACATGAATTCCTATACTCTAATTTTGCGCATATTGTTTACGCAGTCGATTACGAATAAAGATAGCGATTAAGTTTAAGCTCAACACCATCAATAGTAGCAACATACAACAGGCAAATATAAATGAAGAACCATTGCCGATATTCTGACTGTGGAATGCACCATCATATATTAATACCCCTAAATGCATAAACTGGCGCTGCAAATGCACAAAGGGAAATTCTGCATCAATGGGTAATGCTGGCGCAAACTTAACCGCACCAATTAACATTAATGGCGCAACCTCCCCCGCTCCGCGCGCAATGGCTAATATGACACCTGTCATGATGCCAGGACTGGCTATGGGTAGAATCATCTTAAAGATAGTTTCTGCTTGAGTTGCACCAAGAGCATAACTACCATCACGAAGGGATTGAGGTACCCTGCGTAACCCTTCTTCTGTTGCCACAATGACAACAGGCAAGGTCAAAATAGCCATGGTTAATGATGCCCAAAATATGCCAGGGGCCCCGAATGTGGCGGCAGGCAAGTCATCAGAAAACAATAGTTTGTCAATATTTGCCCCAACCACGTAAACAAAAAAGCCTAAACCAAAAACCCCATACACTATAGATGGCACGCCTGCTAAGTTATTTACTGAAATACGGATAAGCGCTGTCATCTTATTTCGCGGCGCATACTCATGCAAATACACAGCCGCTAACACACCAAATGGCGTCACGAATATGGTCATCAACAATACCATTACGATGGTGCCAAATAGCGCTGGAAAAACCCCACCAGAAGTATTATTTAGCTTAGGAGAGTCGCTAATAAATGCAGCAAATGCAGATAATGCGGAAAGCATTTTATCTGTTAAGCCCATGGAGTTTGGAAAACTCACATCACTAATTTCGCGCATATTCAACGGATAAATACTACCATCGGCAAACGCCACATTAAGGGTAAAACCGGCGAGTTCTTGCTCTACTTCTTCTAAGCTATCCTGTAATTCATAAAAACGTTTAGATAACTTAACTCGAGCCGGAGCATCAGCTTTAACGCCTCTTCGGTCCAAACTCGCCAGTGCGCGGTGAATATCAGCCAATTCGCCTTTACGAATTAATTCGGTGGATGCAATTAATTTAACAATGTTGCCTTGGACAGCCTCAAAAGCTTGCATACCTAAGGTATTTCCAGTGGCATCGTTAATTGAAGCCACTTTAGCAATGACGGTCCCGCCATTATTTAATTCAATTATGGCGACATCCGGGCTAATTTCAGCACTGATAATGCTCGATTGTTTAAGGGTAAGTTGACCACTAAAGAGTTGCTGCGCAGATGAAAAACGGTAATGCATTATTTCTTCGCCAACACGCATCGTCTTTGCATCTAGCTTTACATATTGGGTTTGATAACTACCATTTGATTGCTGAAAAATAATAGTCTGTATGCTTTGTGGCCAGAAAAAACTGCCCCCACGGACTAAGATAAAAAATGAAAGGGCGATTAAAACCAACACTAAAAAGCCAGCCACCGCAGCGGTTAAACTGGTGACCATGGACTGTTTTTGTTCGTGATTAAACTTACCATTAACCATGTTGATAGTTTTTCCTTAACCACTGACGGAGTAACTCAGCAAAAGTATTTAAAACAAAGGTAAATAAAAATAAAACCAAGCCGGTTAGGAACAAAATTTGGTAATGGCTACTGCCAACTTCGGCTTCTGGCATTTCAATGGCTAGGTTTGCGGTTAAGGTGCGTAAACCAGACAACAAATTCCAATCTGCAACAGGCGTGTTACCGGTCACCATCAACACGATCATGGTTTCGCCGAATGCTCGTCCTAACCCTAAAGCAATGGCGCTTAAAATCCCTGGATAAGCCAAAATCAACACCACTTTGCGTAAAGTTTGTAAATGGGTGGCCCCCAACGCAGAAGAAGCTTGTTTTAGGCTATTAGGCACCTCATAAATAGCATCTTCAGCAAGTGAATAAATGCTGGGTACTATGGCTATTCCCAACGCCAAGGCGACCACCAGTGTGTTTTTGTTAATATTTTCCAAGGCATCGATTGGCAATAACCAATGTCCATGTAAATTTGCGCTTGCCAACGACATAGCATCGCTAACCGAATAAACAAACAATCCCAAACCAATCAGTAAAATACTGGCGATAGGCAGCTCCCACCCGTGCTTGAAGCGCTGCGGCAAACGCTCCACCATAGGTTGATGCAAAAGAGCAAACAGCAATAAAACAAGAGGGAGCAGCAATACAAACAACAATAGGGAAAGGATAAATTGCTCTGCTAAGGGAGCTAACCAAATGGCGGCAATAAAACCTAGAACAACGGATGGGATTGCTTCTAGCACTTCGATGCTAGGTTTAATCCAGTTACGTAACCTTTGCGGAGCAAAGAAGCCGGTATAAATAGCTGCACAGACCGCTAATGGAACAGCAATTAAAAGAGCTAAAAAAGACGCCTTTAAACTACCAATCACTAAAGGGACTAAGCTAAATTTAGTTTCATGATAATCTGCCGCGGAAGTGGTTTGCCAAACATAATCGGATTGAGGATAACCTTCATAACTATTTGCCCCCCACAAAGATTGCATGGTGTTCACAGCGGAAATTGACTCAACGTCCCAAACATAAAGGTTATTGCCAAGCGCCGAATAGAAAAGGTTTTGACTTAATAATACTTGATTACTGATGTTCTGAGTGAATAGCTCGCTTACTTGCTCCCCAGTCACATAATTGATTACCTGCAATTGATTTTTGATATCAACAATAAAAGCGGCATTTTCGGATTGGTGAATTAGAATATTTTGCGGCTGCTGTTCACTAACAATAGAATACATGGGCTGAAATACTAACTGCCCTTGGGTGTTGGCTATACTCCATTTTTGCAGTGTTTTGTCTTGCAACCCTACAAACAATGAACGTTGGCTGGGAAATACTTTTAAGCTACTGATGGTTTGATCAAAAGCAATATTATTTACCCTGCCGCTGGTGACGTCATGAGTAGAGAGTTTGCTATCGGTCACATATACAAACTGACCAATTCGCGGCAGCAATAAGAGGTGGCTAGCTCGTTTAATGGCAACAACATCGATTTCATTTTTGCTGCGTCTGTCAATGCTATAGACTTTGTATGCTTGCCCCTGTTGGACCGATAACATGATAGTGTTGACTGACAGTTGGAAGTCAAATTGATCAATTTCAACTAAATGATCCACTTCAGTGACTGCCAGCGACATCTCTAGTTCTGGAAATAAGTCTTTATTAACTTGGCTTAGCTTTTCAATACGCAAGATGCCAGAGTGACTCAATATCGCCAGATACAATTGACCATCGTAAGCTTTTACCTTTATTTGGTCAGTGCAAAGCAATGGCACAATTTTACTTTTAATTAGACTAGGATCTGCTTTTTGTTCTGATAAAGCGTAAAAATTTAAGCGACAATCTTCATCCAGGGTGACTAGAGGTACGGAATTAATTACATCACCAAGGTATAAAATACTTTCGTTGGGGGAAATAGAAAGTTGGTTTTTAGGGGTGATACTCACATTGCCAGCCAGTGGCAACACTTGAATAACCAACTGCCAAAGCAATAGTCCCAAAGTCAGCAAAACCAACCACCCAGACGTTGCGATTGCGCCAGCGACTAGACGATTTTTTGCTTTCCTTAAGCGCGCGACTTTCACCGTTTGGGTATTGCTAGACGATGATTCATCAATTGATGACTGACCCACAAAACTAACCCTGCTTTTAAAATTGTGCTTAGTGTAATGGATATATCCCAACAGGCAAGTGACAATCTTTTCAGTCAACACACCTTAGTTTGATCAACACATGATTTTAATAAGCTCAATCAAAACAATGATTAATTTACGAATTATCATATGATTAAGCTATGATATTAATTCAGGTGAAAATTAAACCTATCAGAAATGGCTCTGTAGGTATAACTCTAATTAGTTAAGTCGAAGGGGTGTTCCAATGAAACCGATAATTTTAACTTTAATCGGAAAAGATAAACCTGGACTTGTCGTGTCACTCGCGCAAAAAGTCTATTCCTTAGGAGGAAACTGGTTAGCGAGTAACTTTTCATATATGGGGGGGCATTTTGCAGGATTTGTTGAGGTGGATATACCAGTTGAAAACCATGACACCTTGATGGATTTTTTACAGAAGCACCCAGATTTAACTATCCATTCTGTCAGTGCTGACAATGAATCAAATGATAAACCTGATATCGTAGAGATTGATATTATGGGTAATGACAAACCCGGCATAGTGCAAGAGCTCACAGCAACCTTGAATCGCTTTAATATCAATATCATCAAATTTGAATCCAGTTGCCAAAGTGCGCCTAATTGGGGCAGTTTATTGTTTAAGGCCCATGCAGTTGTGGCTATTCCAGAGGGGTTTCAACTTGATGAACTGTCTGAGGCCCTAGAAGATATTGCCAACGATTTAATTGTTGATGTTGATTTAAGGTAGTAATTTCCAATGAAATTACGCAAATTAACAAAACTGTCATACAAACAATGGAACATTCCATCCTATTGAAATCGCGCAAGAAAAATCAGGTAACTAATGTATCCAGAACAAATCTATTATCCCAAAGAACTCAGCTGGCTTTCATTTAACGAACGTGTGTTACAAGAAGCCGCTGATCAACATAATCCGATAGTTGAAAGAATTCGATTCTTAGGCATTTACTCCAGCAATATGGATGAGTTTTATCGGGTCAGAGTAGCAGAAGTAAAGCGCTTAATTTATATCCATCTAGAAGAAGGAAATGAAAAAGCGGCGGAAAACACCAAGTTGTTGATGGAAAAAATTCAAAACAAAGTGGTGGATTTAACGGATAACTTTGAAAAAGTGTACGATGATGTTGTGCAAGGCCTTAAACGCTACAACATTTATATTGTAGACAAAAATCAACTCTCACCATACCAACACGAATGGCTAACCAACTATTTTAAAAACAAGATTTTACGCCATATTGCGCCTATCTTACTTCACAAAAAAGTAAATCTTGTAGACCGCCTGAATGACTTTGGTACCTATTTGTATGTGGCCATTTATAAAAAAGATCGGGCAACCAAATATGCAACCATCGAATTGCCGACTGAAGCCATGTCCCGCTTCATTCAAATTCCACCAGAAAAAAGCCGCAAAAAGAAGCACATCATATTAATTGATGATGTGATTCAACTGTGCTTAAGCATTGTATTCAAAGGTTTTATTGAGTTTGATGAGTTGGAAGCCTATTCATTTAAAGTTACCCGAGATTCAGAGTACTCAATCAATGATGAGATAGATGAAAGTTTCGTCGAAAAAATGTCTGAAAGTATGAAGCAACGCTTAATCGCTGAGCCTGTAAGGGTTATCTATGATGCTGATATGCCCGAAGAAATGCTTAAAAACCTGAAAAAACGACTGAAAATAAGTTCTTTTGATAGTTTGATTGCTGGCGGTGCCTATCGGAATTTCAAAGACTTTATCGGCTTTCCAAATGTGGGAAGAAGCTATTTAGAGAATCCACCTTTACCGGCGATAAATACGCATTTATTTACTGATTTCGACACCGCATTTGATGCCATTAAACACAAAGATATTTTACTTTATTACCCTTATCATCGTTTTTTACATTTTACCGAATTTGTTCGCCAAGCGGCATTTGACCCGAGCGTGAAACATATTCGTCTAAATATTTATCGAGTAGCGAATAAGTCGCGCATTGTGAACTCACTTATCGATGCTGTAGATAACGGTAAAACAGTGACCGTTGTAGTTGAACTACGCGCCCGTTTTGATGAAGAAGCGAACATCGAATGGTCTAAAACCATGACAGATGCTGGGATCAGAGTAGTATTAGGCTCTCCTTCGTTCAAGATCCACAGTAAGTTATGCGTAGTCAGTCGTGAAGAAAAAGGTGAGCTTGTTCATTATTCTCATTTCGGTACGGGCAACTTTAATGAAAAAACCGCCAAGATTTATACCGACTTTAGCCTCTTTACCCGTAACCAAGAATTAGCCCAAGAAGCGATTTGGGTATTTGATTTGATTCAATTACCTTACCGACGGAATAAGTTTCAGCATTTGCAGGTATCGCCTTTAAATGCACGTACCAAAATTCAAATTTTAGTACGCCAAGAAATTCAAAATGCCAATGAGGGGTTGCCATCGGGTATCACCTTGAAGGTGAATAACCTTGTTGACCAACAATTGATTGATGATCTTTATCGCGCAGGCCAAGCAGGTGTAAAGGTGAAAGCCATAGTGCGGGGAATGTGTTCTCTAATTCCTAATATTCCAGGGGTAAGTGAAAACATTACGATAATCAGTATTGTCGATCGCTTTTTAGAGCACCCTAGAGTGATGGTTTTTACTAACGCTGGGAATCCAAAAGTGTTTATCTCGTCTGCCGATTGGATGGCTAGAAATATGGATAACCGTATTGAAGTTGGCTGCCCAATTTATGATGATGATTTAAAACAGCAAATTATTCATATTTTAGAACTACAACTCAAAGATACGATTAAAGCTCGAGTCATCGATGCTGAACAAACCAATAACTATGTGAAGCGTGGAAATCGAAAAAAATTGCGCTCACAGGTGGAAATATATCACTATCTTAAATCACTAGAATAATACACTATATTGGGTAACCAGCCGCGTTGAGGAAATATGAAATAAATGACTGAGTTAAGTGAAGCTTTTAGTAAAATTGATGCAAGACCCACAACTCAGGTCGCAGCCCTTGATATTGGCTCAAATAGTTTTCATTTAGTCGTCGCGCGGATTGTTGCCGGTAGTGTTCAAATCCTACATAGAGTTAAGCAAAAAGTACGTTTAGCTGATGGCTTAGACAAGCATAACCGCTTGTCTGATGAGGCAATGCAAAGAGGCTTAGACACCCTGCAAATTATTGCCCAGAGTCTTAAAGGGTTTGAGCCTGACACCGTTAGAATAGTGGCCACTTATACTCTACGAAAAGCAAAAAATGCCAAAGACTTTATTCAAGCAGCTAAGCAAATTTTGTCTTATCCAATTGAAGTTATTTCTGGAATTGAAGAAGCTCGCTTAATTTACTCAGGTGTTGCCCATACAGTACAAAATAACGGTCAGCGATTAGTAGTTGATATTGGTGGCGGTTCCACTGAGTTTATCATTGGTGAGGGCTTTGAGAGTAAAATGATGCGCAGCTTACAAATGGGCTGTGTAAGTTACACAAAACGTTTTTTTGCAGATGGTGTTCTTACCTCTGGCGCTTTTAAAAAAGCCGTTACCGCAGCACAACAAGAACTTGAGTTAATCGATGCAAAGTATTTAAAACTAGGTTGGCGGCATTGTATTGGCACCTCAGGCACCATCAAAGCTATCGTTTTTCTCGCTCAATCCTTGAATGAAACCAATCCAGAAGGATTTGTATCACTTGATAACCTCAAGACCCTTCGCGATAAATGCATATCTGCTGGCCATATTAAAGACTTAAAACTGGCGGTCACCGAAGACCGTATTCCGGTATTAGCAGCGGGTATTTCAATCTTAATTGGCGTATTCAAAAGCCTTAAGATCACCACAATGGAGTATTCTGCGGCGGCATTACGAGAAGGTGTGTTGTACGAGATGGAAGAACACTTGGCCCATCACGATATCCGAGAACGCACAGCACAGAGTTTAGCCACACGCTATGATGTAGATGTTGACCAAGCAAAACGAGTGCATCTCACAACTATAGAGCTGTATAACCAGTGTAAGAAAGGTTGGAAGATTGGCGGTCAACAATATCGTAATCTATTGAGTTGGGCAGCGTTATTACATGAGGTTGGACTACAAATAAATTCGCGAGGTGTACAACGTCATTCTGGTTACATATTACAAAATGTAGATTTACACGGCTTCAACCAAGAACAACAAATTTTACTTTCTGTATTAGCCCGCTTTCACCGTAAAAAACTGCGTCCTGACGAAATACCTGAGTTTTGGCAATTTGATTCAGAATTGGTGAACAAACTCATTATAATTTTGCGTTTGGGTGTACTGTTAAATATTAAACGCCAAGATGATTTTTTGCCGGAATTCAAAGTGCTAATAGAAGAGAAAAAATTACAGATTACTTTCCCTGATAAGTGGCTATCGAACAAGCCAATTATCAGTGCAGATTTAGCCAGAGAAGCTGATTACCTTAGCGTTTTAAACTACAAGCTATCCTATTCTTAATTAAACTCCTGAACAAACTCGAACGTTCTAAAAAACAATAAAAAAGCCGGACTAAAGTCCGGCTTATCAGTTTCTAAGCAGTCAAATTAGGTAATTGAAGCTTGGTAGATACTTTCAATAGAAGCATCTAGTGTTTCTTCAAACTCTTGATCAGAAAGTTGTGCAAATAGACCTTCAGATAAAGCGCGAGAAAAGCTGGCAATAATACCTTTATTAGCAGTTAAGCGACTATTGGCTTCTTCTCTAGAGTAACCACCAGAAAGGGCAACAACTTTAAGTACTCGAGGGTGCTCAATTAGCTCAGAATAAAAACCATTCACTTCAGGCAAAGTTAGCTTTAACATCACACTTTGAGTGTCAGGTAAGGCATCCAATTGCGCTAAAATTTCAGATTTCAGTATCCCTTCAGCGGCTTCTTTATCAGGAGCATGAATATCCACTTCAGGTTCTATAATAGGTACTAAACCCTTAGCCAAGATTTGTTTTCCAACTAAAAACTGCTGTTCAACTACAGCTTTAATTCCAGCTGGGTTAGCAGATTTAACTACTGAACGCATTTTAGTACCGAATACATCTTTGGCATTGGCTTTATCGAGAACTTCATCTAAGCCAGGCATAGCTTTCATTAGTTGCACGCCATTTTCTTCAGCTTCTAAACCTTTATCCACTTTTAGAAAAGGGACAACTTGCTTTTCTTGCCACAAATAGTGAGAACTAGCTTTACCTTCAATATCCCTATCTAAGGTGTTTTCGAACAAAATAGCGCCTAGTACGCGCTTTCCATTAAACGCTTTATTAGTGATAATTCGAGTGCGCATTTCATGCACTTTACCGAACATCTCTTCGTCACCGTTATACTCATCTTCGGTTACGCCATACAGCTTTAATGCTTTTGGGGTACTACCACCACTTTGATCCAAAGCCGCGATAAATCCATTATCGGACTCTATTTTTTTAAGCATGTCTAGTTGTGCTTGTGATGCCATTAGCAACACTCCTTTTTATTTGAGTAGAATACAAAACTAATCTTGAGTGTTTCATTACACTTCTTATTTTTGGAGTACAAAATCTCTCGATAGTTACTCTTTTGCCCTTGCTTCCAACATTGCTACAGCAGGTAAAGTTTTGCCTTCTAAGAACTCCAAGAAAGCACCACCACCTGTTGATATATACGAAACCTTGTCAGATATACCATATTTGTCTACAGCTGCCAAAGTATCGCCACCACCAGCAATTGAAAAAGCACTGCTTTGTGCAATTGCCAGTGAAATTGCTTTTGTTCCTTCACCGAATTGGTCGAATTCAAAAACGCCTACTGGACCATTCCAAACAATAGTACCTGCCTGTCTAATTAAGGCAGCTAGTTGATTGGAGGTTTGTGGCCCAACATCAAAAATCATATCTTCATCACTAACCTGAGTGACCGCTTTTAGGCTTGCTGAGGCTGATTCAGAAAACTCAGTCCCCGTGACCACATCAACGGGCACAGGAATATTGCCACCATTATCCGTTGCTGTCTGCATTAAACGCTTAGCTTCAGGGATTAAATCTTCTTCGTACAAAGATTTACCAACATTATGTCCTTGAGCGGCAATAAAGGTATTGGCAATGCCACCACCGACGATTAATTGATCAACCTTACCAGAAAGTGACTCTAAAACCGTTAATTTTGTTGATACTTTAGAACCACCTACAATTGCCAATAATGGACGGGCTGGGTTGTCTAAAGCTTTACCTAGTGCGTCTAACTCATTGACCAACAAAGGTCCCGCACAGGCAACGGGGGCAAATTTACCAGCACCATGGGTAGATGCTTGTGCACGATGTGAAGTGCCGAAGGCGTCCATTACATAGACATCACACAAGGCTGCATATTGCTTTGATAAGGTTTCGTCGTCTTTTTTCTCGCCCACATTAAAGCGAACGTTTTCTAAAACAACAACCTCGCCTTGTGCCACGTCAACCCCATTAAGATAATCAGTTGCTAAACTTACTGGGCAATCAAGGTGATCACTCAAATAGTTGACAACAGGTTGCATGGAATACTGAGCATCAAATTCGCCTTCGGTAGGTCTGCCTAAGTGAGACATCACTATTACCTTCGCGCCTTTCTCAAGAGCTAATTTAATCGTTGGCAAGGCCGCTTTGATTCGCGCATCTGAGGTCACTTTGCCATCTTTTACTGGCACGTTGAGATCTTCGCGTATTAACACTCTTTTATCTGTGAGAGTTAAATCAGCCATACTTAGTATCGACATATTGCTTCCTTTAATCTTGCTATTATGGATTGTTTATCTACAAAACTATTAAGTATATTTGTTAATAATTACATTTATTGTTTAGTCACGAAACATTGCTTGCGCAGTATCTAACATTCGATTTGCAAAACCCCACTCGTTGTCACACCAAACCAATATTTTCACTAACTGCTTGTGGCTTACTCTGGTTTGCGTGCCGTCTACGATACAAGAGTGCGGATCATGATTGAAGTCTATTGATACTAAAGGTTCCTCAGTGTAACTCAATATTCCGTTTAATCTGCCCTGACCTGCTTGTTTCAACACTTGGTTGATCTCATCTATCGATACTTTTTTATCAACAGTTACACTTAAATCCATCGCCGTCACATTAATTGTAGGCACTCTTACCGCGATGGCTTCAAACTTTCCAGCAAATTTAGGCAAGATACGCTCAATACCTGCAGCTAACCGAGTATCAACGGGAATAATTGACTGGCTAGCAGCACGAGTCCTGCGTAAATCCGGATGATAAGCATCAATGACTTGTTGATCGTGCATTGAGGAGTGAATTGTTGTTACTGTGCCACTAAGAACATCAAACGCTTTATCCAACACTTGGATCACAGGCACGATACAATTTGTGGTACAGGAGCCATTGGAGACAATACGGTCGTCATTTTGCAACAAATCATCATTGATACCGTAAATGACAGTCGCATCCATATCAGGGGTAGATGGATGGGAAAAAAGGACTTTTTTAGCGCCTTGAGCAATATGAATTTCAGCATCAGCTCGATCATTATGCACACCTGTGCATTCCAGTACTAAATCAATGTCCAGATCAGCCCAAGGTAACTTGTCTAATGTGGGAAACTGCAATAACTGAATCGAGTCGTTGGCCACATTTAAGCAATCTCCATTTAGGGAAACTGGGAAGCCAAATCGACCATGGGCGGTATCATACTTTAATAAATGAGCAATGCCTTCAGGGTCGGCAATCTCATTTATTGCAACAATTTTGATTTGTTCGTGCCGAGCGGTTTCGTACAGTGCTCGCAATACATTTCGACCTATGCGTCCAAAACCATTTATGGCAATTCGTATCATGTCACTCTTAATACATAAATGAGCACACCCTTTTACAAGTGTGCTCTTCTTTAGTTAAGTGGTAACTCACACCTTAAAGGTTATGAGCCACCCTAGTTTAGTTGTTGATGTTTATAGTGAGTTAGCTGCCTCGACAATAGCATCGGCAGTAAACCCAAAGTATTTCAGCAAAGCTCCGCCAGGCGCAGACTCACCAAAAGTCGTCATACCGACAACTTTGCCATCAAATCCAACATATTTGTACCAAAAATCTACGTGGGCAGCTTCAACAGCCACACGTTTGGTTACACTTCGAGGTAATACAGATTCACGATAATCCGCATCTTGAGCATCAAATACATTGGTGCTTGGCATAGAAACTACACGTACTGCTTTACCTTGAGCGGTTAATTTTTCCGCAGCTTCAACAGTAATAGCCATTTCTGATCCCGTTGCAATTAGGATGATTTCAGGTGTTGCTTCGCTATCAATTAATACATATCCACCTTTAGCAATATCCGTAAGTTGCTGCTCATTTCGAGATTGTGCAGGCAACCCTTGGCGACTAAAGACTAAGGCACTTGGACCTTCAGTACGTTCAATTGCCGCTTTCCAAGCCACTGCTGTTTCAGCCCCATCACAAGGTCTCCAAGTAGCAAGGTTTGGCGTCAAACGTAAATTAGCTATTTGCTCAATAGGCTGATGGGTTGGACCATCTTCACCTTGACCAATAGAGTCATGGGTATAAACAAAAATATTAGGCACGCCCATTAATGCAGACATACGCACAGCATTACGTGCATATTCCATAAACATTAAAAAGGTTGCACCGTAGGTTCTGAAGCCTCCATGCAGTCCGATACCGTTCATGATCGCGCTCATTCCAAACTCGCGCACGCCGTAGAAAATATAGTTACCACTGGCATCATCTGCAGTGATTCCTTTTGAACCCGACCATAACGTCAAGTTTGAACCAGCTAAGTCAGCAGAACCGCCTACCACTTCAGGTAAAATGCTAGCAAAAGCTTCAATGGCGTTTTGCGAAGATTTACGACTCGCCACGTTTTCTGCTTTTTCTTGGGTTTGTTTAATGTAAGCAGCGGCTTTTTCACTGAAATCGGCAGGTAGCTCACCGTTTATACGACGGGTAAATTCACTTGCTAACTGTGGATGAGCATCTGCATATTGAGCAAACTTATCATTCCACTGCTGTTCTAACTCAAGTCCGCTTTTCTTCGCATCCCATTGTGCATAGATATCTTCAGGAACAACAAAAGGTGCGTGACTCCAGTTTAGTTCTTTGCGCGTAGCTTCAACTTCATCCAGACCCAGTGGCGAACCATGGCTATCATGGCTACCTGATTTATTTGGTGAACCAAAACCAATCACTGTTTTGCAGCAAATCATAGTCGGTTTCGTAGTTTCTGCTTTAGCGGTTTCAATAGCCGCCTTGATAGCTTCAGGATCATGACCATCTACATCAGCGATCACCTGCCATCCATAGGATTCAAAACGTGCTGGGGTATCGTCAGTAAACCAACCTTCAACTTCTCCATCAATGGAAATGCCATTGTCATCCCAAAACGCAATCAGTTTGCCTAACCCTAAGGTGCCAGCTAGAGAACAGGTTTCATGGGAAATTCCTTCCATCAAACAACCATCACCTAAGAAGCAATAGGTAAAATGATCAACTATATCGAATTCAGGTTGATTGAATTGGGCGGCTAACATTTTTTCAGCAATGGCCATACCTACCGCGTTACTAATACCTTGACCTAAAGGCCCAGTAGTAGTTTCAACACCAGGTGCGTAACCATACTCTGGGTGACCTGGGGTTCTTGAGTGCAATTGGCGGAAGTTTTTCAACTCCTCAATCGGTAAGTCATATCCGGTTAGGTGTAACAACGAATAGATCAGCATCGAGCCATGACCATTGGACAAAACAAACCTATCACGGTTAGCCCATTTGGGGTTTGCTGGATTGTGGTGCATAAAGTCACTCCACAATACTTGCGCAATATCAGCCATTCCCATTGGTGCTCCGGGGTGACCTGAATTAGCTTGTTGTACTGCATCCATTGATAAAGCGCGAATGGCGTTGGCTAGTTCTCGACGTGAAGGCATGGTGTCTCCTGCTATAAATAAGTGCCTAAAAGCATGCTCAACGTCTAACTAACTTGGCTAAGACATTGATTGATTTGCTTGTATTCATGTTGGGGTGGAACATTTTCCATCAGCCATCGACGAACTGCAACGCTTATTCATTATTGATTATACTTTTTTTGGTTATGTTCTATTCCTTTTCTGGTTTTTTTACGTATATAAGGTGGAAAGCATTCTGAACATATAGCCATTTGGACGTCTAGACGGAAAGACTGGTATTTTCGAAAATATTGATTAAAATGTAGCTATTAATGATAACGAACCAGTTTTGGCGTGAATTTATTACGCGCATTCAAGAAAGGATAAAACATGACATCACATCTTTTTACTTCAGAATCAGTTTCTGAGGGGCATCCGGATAAAATTGCAGATCAAATATCTGATGCAGTGTTGGACGCCATTTTAACTCAAGATCCCAAAGCTCGAGTAGCTTGCGAGACCTTCGTCAAAACAGGAATGGTCTTAGTTGGTGGAGAAGTGACTACGTCAGCTTGGGTTGATATTGAAGAATTAACCAGAAAAACTGTACGCGAAATTGGTTATACCCATTCAGATATGGGTTTTGATGCCGATTCATGTGCGGTACTTAATGCCATTGGCAAACAATCACCAGATATTAACCAAGGTGTTGATCGCAGTCGTCCAGAAGAGCAAGGTGCCGGCGACCAAGGATTAATGTTTGGTTACGCTAGTGATGAAACCGATGTACTTATGCCTGCGCCTATTACTTATTCTCACCGTTTGGTTAAACGCCAAGCAGAAGTCAGAAAAAACAATACGCTATCTTGGTTACGCCCTGATGCCAAAAGCCAGGTCACCTTTGTTTATGAAGATAATCAACCTGTTGGCATAGATGCCGTTGTGTTGTCCACTCAACATTGTGATTCAATCAGTACTGCTGATTTACAAGAAGCAGTAATGGAAGAAATTATCAAACCTGTGCTGCCTGCAAAATGGTTATCTGCAAAAACCAAGTTTTTAATTAACCCTACTGGCCGATTTGTAATTGGTGGACCTATGGGAGACTGCGGTTTAACCGGTCGTAAAATCATTGTAGATACTTACGGTGGTATGGCTCGTCACGGTGGTGGTTGTTTCTCTGGTAAAGATCCTTCGAAAGTTGACCGTTCAGCAGCCTATGCTGGTCGTTATGTGGCAAAGAATATTGTAGCCGCTGGGTTAGCTAAACGTTGTGAAATCCAAGTTTCTTATGCCATAGGGGTGGCTGAGCCTACTTCAATTAGTATTGAAACCTTCGGTACAGGTGTGATTTCAGATCAAAAACTGACTGAGTTAGTTAGAGCCAACTTTGACCTTCGTCCCTACGGTCTTATTAAGATGCTCGACCTTGAACGCCCAATCTACCAAGGTACTGCGGCTTATGGTCATTTTGGTCGCGAAGAGTTTCCATGGGAAGCAACCGACAAGGTTGAACAGCTAAAAGCGGCCTTGTAAACACGCCATTCAATTAAAAATGATTAGGTAAATTTAAAATAGCGTCTAGAAAGACGCTATTTTTGTATGCAAAGGTCTAAAAATTTAATCGTTGGTTTGGCAATAATTTGCATTTGCCAAACTTACCCGTACATTGTTCGCCATTCTAACTCTGACACAGTCACCTTCTGCTGCAGGAAAATAGTCTAAGACTACAACGAGGTACTCGCCATCAGTTGCAGTTAAATGATATTCATAACCGCGGCTGGGACCTTCTTCGATAGTAGTAAGTAAACCGCCCAAAAACGCCCCAATTAATGCCCCCGCTATAATCTGCCTGTCGCTGCCATATAGATTATTTAACGCGCCCCAAATCCCCCAAGTCGCTGCGGCCTCGCCTGCATGAGAGTCAAATTTAACATCGTAAATTTGGTCAACGTTAGCGTACAACTCAGTGACAAATTGGTTGCGCTCAGTATTTCGCGTATGATGAGACGCACAAGATGAGAGTACAAATAAACAACTTAATACCGTCAACTTTATGTACGTTGTTTTTGTATACATTGTTTTCATGGGCTAATGGCTCTATGGGCAAATGTTTGCATAGATAAATATCTATGTTAGGTAACAATAAACAGAATACTGATCTAAAACTGAATTTAAGCTTAACAATAGATAGAACTAGCATAGTTAACGGTTAATCGGAAATAATTTATGTTTAAAAATATTACCAAGTCATGCCTTGCGGTCACCATTAGTGCCGTTTTTCTTGCGGCGTGTTCCACCTCTCCAACCGGAAGATCGCAATTAAAACTGTATTCTAAAGACCAGTTAGCCAATATGGGTGCCCAAGCTTTCGATGGCATGAAAATAGAGCAAAAAGTATCCCAGCAAGGGGTCGATAACCAATACGTTTCTTGCGTAGCCAGTTTCATCACCAAACACGTGCCCAATAGTGTGTTTGATGGTCAGTGGGAGTTGGTGGTTTTTGACGATGACCAAGTGAATGCGTTTGCATTACCTGGCGGAAAAATTGGTGTATACACCGGACTGCTTAAAGTCGCACAAAACCAAGATCAATTGGCTGCAGTCATTGGCCACGAAGTAGGTCATGTTATTGCTGAGCACGGAAATGAAAGAATGTCGAATTCAGCCCTCATTGGTTTAGGTCTTGAAGCGACAAATCAAATCCTTAATGCGAAACAAGTAGCAAACAGCAACATGATTATGGCAGGTATAGGTTTAGGTGTGCAGGTTGGAGTGCAATTGCCTTTCAGCCGTACTCATGAGACAGAGGCTGACCTAATAGGGTTAGAATTAATGGCTAGAGCTGGGTTCGACCCCACTCAATCGGTAGAGTTGTGGAAGAATATGGACAAGGCAAGTGAAGGACAACGAACCTCTGAGTTTATGTCAACTCACCCGTCACCTGCTACACGCATAGAAACCTTGAGCGTGAATATGTCCGCTGCACAAACCTTGGCAAATCAAGCGAGTGACAATCCAAACTGTTCGATGTAATGCTGGCAAAGCGCTAAATTTCGAACAAAAAAAATGCCGCTAATGCGGCATTTTCTTTCAATTTAACAGATTATGACTCTTCTGTTTTATGCAAGTGAACATCCATTTGTGGGAATGGAATGCTAATGCCTTCTTGGTCAAAACGAAGTTTAACCGCTTCAGTGAAGTCAAATTTAACTGCCCAGTAATCTGCAGAAGCAACCCAAGGACGAACAATAAAGTTCACACTGCTATCGGCTAATTCTGAAACAGCAACCGTAGGCGCAGGATCTTTAAGAATACGCTCATCAGCATTTACCATCTCAAGTAACACTTCTTTCGCTTTCTTAAGATCAGCGTCATAACCAATACCAACAACCATATCTACTCGGCGAGTATCTTTTGCTGATACGTTTACGATGTTGCCGCTGTAAATAGCGCCATTTGGCACAATGATTTCTTTGTTATCAGGTGTTGTCATCACAGTAGTGAAGATAGTGATATCTTTAACTACACCTGCTGTACCAGCAGCTTCGATGAAGTTTCCGCGTGTAAATGGACGGAAAACTAACAACATTACGCCGGCAGCAAAATTCTGTAGAGAACCTTGAAGTGACAAACCAATTGCCAAACCTGCAGCACCCAAAATAGCGACTAGTGATGTAGTATCTACGCCAAGTTGATCTAACGATGCAACGATAACAAACAGCATCAATACAGCATTAAGAATGGCCTTTAAAAAGTCCACCAACATGTCGTCATATTTAGAGCGAGCCATTACCTTACCAAATACATTGATAAGAATTCCAACAACCATTTTACCTATAATGTAAATGATTATGGCGAACAATATGTTTAGTCCCCATGGAATTACATAAGTTTCGACTAACTCTGCAACATTTATATCTTCAAGCATTTTGTTTCTCCCAAACATTTTTTAATTCTTTATATAGCGATAGTCCACACCAAAAGAAAGCCTTTTCATTTACTTGGCTAACATCACTACTTGGTAATTTCTTGGACGCTGAAATAATAAAGGAAACAACAAGATATGCACTCTTTTTTTTCCAAATTAGACTAATGTATATGTCGCAATTTAGCGTCATAGACTAAAGTTTAATTCGTTTACTTTTCTCTATGTTTTAAGATATATGTCATCGGATTGTCAGAAACACAACGTATATTAATTCTCAGTTATACAGTTGATGACATTTGAAAGTTAGAATGGAATTTCAGAATTAACGAAGTTAGTTATTCAAAATTTATTCATCATATTTTGTATTAAAACAAAGTTTTTTATCACTGTTTAATATTACAAACAGCTAGCAAGCCTTCTTTTCAAAATGTTGTTTTATTACAAACATCTGAATTTGTTAGGGTTTTACAAATGTTGTTTTTTTAAACATTTTTAGCCTCTACTTTGCAGTTAAGAAGTGCTATGCTATCTGCCCCTAATTTCAGGGGAACAGTAATATTTTTAAAGGAATTGAAAATGTTAATTCTCTCTCTTATCTTCGTTAGTTTGATAATTCTATTGGTCTTTTGCTTGGCTAAAGACACTGGCGAACATACTGCGTTTGCCCGCAAAGATGCCCCAGTTAATAGTCAGCAGGAATCTATTGATGCATCTCACGATAGAATAACATCAACTAAAACATTGAATGCCAACTAGTAGTAACTAATTTTTAATATCACTCATTGCATCAAACGCGGTCATATTAAAGCCGCGTTTGATGTGAAAATCTCGCAAGCTCCAATTATTATTAAAAAGTAAATTGTTAACTCAGTTTGCCAATTAGTGAAATTCTTTAGTTGAGATACCTTCTACTTAATATACCATGTAGCAAATTGTAACCTGCCAGTTTAATAGCATGCGAATTCCAAGAATTTATCACCCAGACTTACTCATTGTTGATCAGACGATTGATCTCACAGCCGATGCAGCAAACCACATTGCTAACGTTCTCCGTTTAAATGAAGGACACCCATTGGTACTGTTTAATGGTGATGGTAACGAATATAGCGCCGAACTAGTAACAGCCAAAAAACGCCAAGTTAGTGTGTTGATAGACGCAAAATTATCGATAAATGTTGAATCCACTTTAAAGATCCATCTTGGTCAAGGTGTATCCCGTGGCGATAGAATGGATATGGCGATTCAAAAAGCGGTTGAGCTAGGCGTGACTGAAATTACCCCATTAATTACTGAAAGATGTGGAGTTAAATTATCCGCTGAACGTTGGCAGAAAAAATGTCAACAATGGCAAAAGTTAATTATCTCTGCTTGCGAGCAGTGTGGCAGAAATCAAATACCAAAGTTACATCCATGCACTTCGATCCATGAGTGGACAAAACAGTCCACCTCAGAACTTCGCCTGACGCTGCACCCTAAGGCCGAAAAAAGTATTAAACACCTTACGATACCAGCAAGTGGCGTTAGGTTACTAATTGGTCCAGAAGGTGGGTTTAGCGATGCTGAGATTTATGCAACAGAACAAGTTGGATTCCAAACTGCTCAAATGGGGCCCCGTGTATTAAGAACAGAAACCGCAGCCATTGCCGCCATTGCGGCTTTGCAAGCTATTCATGGAGACTTATAGTCAAATAATTTAACCTAGACAGCCGCTAGTTTCATGTTACATTGAGCAGTAAAGCATCCGTTAATTCATTAACTCTAGTACCCTAACTATGAAACCTGTTAATGCCATAAATACGCAAGGTACAAGTAATTACACGCACCTTAAACGCCACAATGCCATTGAAGCAGGTCGAATAAACGCGTTTGCTATGTTGGTAAATGGGGATCCCCTTGAAGAGGTATTAAAGGAGATAATCGCCAGCCTAGAATCTGCAACCTGCGGACTTAAATGTTCAATCAATTTAATCGATAGCACAGGCTTCGTCCTCAGCCCTTTTGTTTCCCCTAGCCTTCCATTGCTGCTTCTAGACGCATTGAAAAATCAAAAAGTGATACCTCCTTCGACCACTTGCGCCTTTGCTATTGCCAATAGAAGTTTAACCGTAAGTGAAGATATTACTCTAGATCCGCATTGGCATAATATGCGCAATATTGCCGTTACCTGTGGTATTCGTTCGTGTTGGTCTCAGCCTATTATTTCACCTAATGGTGAGGTGTTAGGCACTTTTACCATGTATTTTCCAACCTGTGGTTCTCCCGAACAAGATGATATTGACTCCTTGCTTTACGAGTCTCAAATAGTGTCGATTATTCTTGAACGCGCCAATAATATTAAGCAATTAGAAGAAACAAATGCTGAATTAGAAAGGCGAGTAGAAGAGCGAACAGAGGAATTGACTAATGCTAATCGAATGTTGAAAAAAGCATTAGAACAACGTAATGAAGTGCAAACCCAATTAGTAGAACAAGAGAATATGGCTGCTTTGGGTACCATGATGTCGAGTCTAACCCACGAGATTAATACACCTACAGGTGTTGCAATAACGGCTATTTCTTATTTGCGTAACATTTTGAGTAAAACAACTAAATCCTTTGAAAAAGAACAGCTTAGACGCTCTCAATTAGCTACATTTTTATCAAAAACCGAAGAAAGTGTTGATATTATTGAACGCAATTTGTTTCGGTCTACCCAGTTAATTAAAACCTTTAAACAACTTTCGTTAGATCAGCACAGTCAAGAAGTTCGAAAAATTAACCTTATGAGTTACGTCAATGAGGTTTTATTGACCTTAAAACCTAGATTAAAACGTTCAAATCAACAGTTTTGTTTTGATATAGACCCCGATTTAGAAGTCTATAGTAATCCCGGCGCCTTGAGTCAATTGCTGATTAACCTGATTATGAACTCGGTCCAACACGCATTTACAATTAATCAGATGGGGCATATCTTTTTTAAGATAAGAGTTGACCTAACTATTCCAGGCCATCCTATGTTAAAGGTGATTTATAGGGATAATGGTTGTGGTATGTCTGAACATACAATTGAAAATTTATACAAACCATTTTTCACCAGTGCCCGTCAAAATGGCGGTTCAGGGTTGGGTATGCACATATGTTACGATATCGTGGTTAAAGTATTGGCTGGACACATTGATTGTAAATCAAAAATTGGAAAAGGTGTCGAGTTTACAGTCACCTTTCCTGTGAGTTTAGATAACCCCGAGTTCGATAGCTTTTAAAACCGCACGAGTACGATCCCGAACCCCCAGTTTATCCAAGACATTTGATACCTGATTTTTGACCGTACCTTCAGATTTAAATACCGCCTGTGAAATTTCACGGTTACTACACCCAGCAGCAATTAAGCGTAATATCTCAATCTCTTTGGCAGTGAGAGGAATAGGCACATCAGAACTTTCAAATGTACTCTGTTTACTTTGCAAACTTGACACTACACGCTGAGTAATACTGGGTTGAATTAAGGTTTCCCCATTGCTTACTTTTATAATGGCTTCAACTAATGTTTCTAGCGATACATCTTTTAATAAAAACCCTTTTGCCCCCGCCTGAATGGCTTGAATAACCAATTGGTGGTCATCAAAAGTAGTCAGCATAATGACCGGGGAGATATCAATTTCGTTACGGCTATTAAGGGCCTCAACCACTTCAATCCCGTTCATAACGGGCATACGAATATCCATCAAAACAACATCTGGTTTCTGCGTAGAAATAACCTCTAATGCACTTTTTCCATCCGCAGCTTCAGCAACAATGTTGATTTCAGGCGCTAAAGACAACAAACTTTTAATCCCTTCGCGAACCAAGGTTTGGTCGTCGACTACCATCACATTAATACTCATGATAACTCCGGTAATTCTATTTGTATTTGAAAGCCTGCGGTTGTTAATTTTGTATCTAAAACACCACCTAAGTGAGCAATTCTTTCTCGCATTCCGGTCAAACCATTCCCTTCTTGAATATTATTTTGCTGTTTATGACGGCCATCATCATACATTTGAAGTTGCACTGAATCTTTTTTCTGGCACAAATGAATATTAAAATTGGAGGCGTTACTGTGACGCAGAGTGTTAGTAATAGACTCTTGAACAGATCGCAAAATCGCTTCGGCTACATCCACATTGGATATAGTCAAATCGTCTTCAATATCTAAGGAGATAGACAAGTTAGGAACATCGTCTAATAGAGCGTGCAGCGCCTGACTCAATTCAATATGAGACTTTTCCCGAATCTCAGAAACCGCTTCACGCACATCACTTAACAATAACTTAGCTAAATCATGACACTGCTGAATTTTAGCCTGTGCCTCGCCGTCGGATATCCGAGAAGCCACCTGCAAATTGATAGTTAATGCGGTTAAATGATGGCCCAACAAATCATGGATATTGCGCGCAATTCTAACTCTTTCCGCTTGCTTAGATGCTTCGCCTAGCAAGGTTTGAGTAGCCATTAATTCGCGATTAAGCTCCATTGCCTTCTCAGTAGCGCGCTTTTCTTTAATATTTGTATGCACCATATGTAAGGCAAAAATATTAAAGGTCCAAAACAATAACGCGGATACCAGTGATGTATCGGCCTGCCAATAAAAATACATTATTAGCCAAAATGGCGCTGTCCAAATGGGTGACGTGAAAACGGCCTGCTTAAACGACATAAGATAAGGCAGTTGTGCACTCCAAATCGTGACAAGAATGGCCAGAAAGGTAAAAGGACTGAGGAAGCCTAAGCTCATAATTGCTGCATATTGAATGGCAATGAATAGCAGCCGGGTTTGCAAGTTATTTCTGTATTCGTGGTCTGAGATGGCAAGCAAAAAGAACACTATATAAACCAATAATGCACAACCGGCTGCAGCCACTTTTTGCCCAGAGTAGTTATCAGAGCTCACCATCAAAGACAGCGCTATGCTGCTTACTACTGCCCAAGGGAAAATAGCTGAAAGGTTTTCTTTTCTAAACAAGCTTTTCAAAATCTGCATTTAAGAACCACGATAAAATTGCCCCTATGCCAGCAAGTGACACTTAACGAAGACCAAGTATGAACAATTTTAGAATTGAACGCTATAGGTCAAAAGTCACGTTTTAAATAGTGACTTTTGGCACTAAACATTATCTCTAGATTATTTAAACTGGACTCAAATCAAAGCGATGAGCTTAATTATTGTTTTAATTTAAGATAGTGAATTAATGGAGATAAAAATGACAACCTTACTTGCTAGTTTATTCTTTGCACCGTTTATTATAGGAGCCTTGGCTTTTATTCTGTTCAGGCTCCCGTTCAAAGCCACAAAAAGTAAATTCAAGCCTAAAAAGTTTAGTGGTTACTATACTGCGATCATATATTCACTGGTATGTTTCGGTGCGCTCACGGCACTTATGACCATATATTTTCCTATGCTGGTTGAAGAAAAAATGCTGTCTGCGGCCATCGAGTCGCAAGGTTTCATCATAAGTTTACAAGTCATTTTTAGCATCTTAAGCGTGTTATTCGGTATTATGATGCTGGTTTTTTCCTTGCAGCGAGTACATAGTCTTAAGCCAATTGTCACTAAATATCGACATTCAATCATCGCTTCAGGAATTGTTGTCCTTACCGTTCTTACCGCCTTTGGCGGCGGCAAGTTGTTTGCAAACATTGGCAATGCTCAAATTATATTCTGGTTTGCTCCTGGTATAATTGGCGGTATAACAATATTTCTAATTTCAAACGTTTTCGCCCCTAGGGTTAGGTTAAAACATTAATTTTCGCTTTGCTCAAAGTGTTGTTCACGGTATTCCTTGGGGGTTTGGTCAAAGTGTTTGCGAAACACAGCATACATATATTGTAGTGAGGGATAACCACACATTAATGCAATTTCCGATGTTTGCTGTTCACTCGTGGTAAGCATATTACAAGCTTTCGCGAGTTTCTCATTATGAATTTCATTGTGAATACTGTGACCTCTTTCTTCATGAAAGCGAGACTCTAGATTGGATCTTGAAATACCAACATAATCTAAAACTTGATCTACTTTTATGCCTTTACAGGCATTTTGACGAATAAAGTGCATGGCTTGTATTACATGAGGGTCTTTTAAGGCTTTAAAGTCTGTAGATTGTCGCTGGGCAACGCCTACAGGAGGAACGGTCACAATTTTATTTTTTAGGTTTGGGTTTTCCAAACGACGGTGAAGTAACTTAGCAGCCTGATAGCCCATATCAAACCCACCTTGCGTAACAGAGCTTAAACTGATTCGACTCAAATTTCGGGCAATATCATCATCGTCAATTCCGACAATAGAAATCTGATCAGGCACCATCTTACCGGTATGATCGCATGCTTGCAGCAAATGACGGGCACGGGCGTCTGTGACGGAGATAACCCCTACTGGATTAGGCAAACTTTGCAACCAATCGGATAATCGGTTCATTGAATATTGCCAGGTTTCTGGACGCGTAGGATGCCCTCGATACACAGCACATTCGTAGCCATCTTCCTTACATAATTTGATAATGGCTTTTTCACGCTCGGTGGCCCAACGATGATTATCATCTGGCGGAAAGCCATAAAACGCAAAACGCTCTAAGCCTTTATGTTTTAGGTGTTCGTAGGCGCATTTCACCACAGCGACGTTATCGGTGGCCACATATGGAACTTTGGGGTAATCATCGAGGTTTTCGTAAGAGCCACCCACTCCGATAATAGGAAGATCAATATGCTCTACTGCTTGTTGAATAGATGGCGCGTCGAAATCAGCAATGATGCCGTCTCCGACCCAGTCATTGATATTATCTATCCTAGCTAAAAAATCTTCCTCTAAGTACACATCCCAATCTACTTTGGAAGATTGTAAATAGTGCCCAATCCCTTCAATGACTTGCCGATCATAAACTTTATTTGCATTGAAAAGTAACGAAATACTGTGCTTTGCCTTGAACATGCAACACCTCTTTTACGTATTAACATAATTACGTTTTTTTAAGTGAGCGTATAGTAATACCAAATCTAGTAAAAAGAACCCAGACAACAAATTACGAAATTTAATAATTAAATAACATAATTGATACAAAATGGCCTCTCGTAAAAGATGCACAGACATTTTTTCACTTACTGAGACCAACATGTACCTTGGCGTTGATTTAGGCACTTCAGGCATTAAAATTATTTTAATGGACGAAACAGGCAATATTGTAGACAGCGAAACAGAAGCGCTACAGGTTTCTCGTCCACAACCATTATGGTCAGAACAAGACCCTCAGCACTGGTGGTCTGCATGTGACACCGTTATGCAAAAATTGGCAAAACGAAACCAATTACAGCAGGTTAAAAGTATTGGCCTATCTGGACAAATGCATGGCGCGACTCTTTTAGACAAGCAAAACAAAATTATTCGACCGGCCATTTTATGGAATGACGGGCGCAGTCAAGCCCAATGCGAAGAGCTTGAACAGCAAGTAGCAAATTGCCATCAAATTACTGGCAATTTGATTATGCCCGGCTTTACCGCACCGAAAATTTTGTGGGTTCAACAAAATGAGCCAGAGAACTTTGAAAAAATTGCCAAAGTTTTGTTACCAAAAGACTATTTACGTTTCCTTTTAACAGGCGATTTTGCATCTGACATGTCTGATGCAGCGGGCACCATGTGGCTCGATGTAGAAGCACGAGACTGGCACAAAGATATGTTATCAGCCTGTGGTTTAACCATTGAACAGATGCCTAAGTTATTTGAAGGAAACCAAATTAGCGGGCATTTGAACAAAGATTTGGCTAACCGTTGGAATATGCAGTCCGTGCCCGTTGTCGCTGGCGGAGGTGATAACGCAGCCGGAGCCATTGGAGTCGGTTTAGTTAAACCCGGCCAAGCAATGATTTCTCTAGGAACATCAGGTGTGTATTTCCTGGTTTCAAAGGGATTCAAAGCCAATCCTAAGATGGCAGTACATAGCTTTTGCCATGCGGTTCCCAATACTTGGCATTTAATGTCTGTGATGCTCAGTGCGGCAAATTGTTTGCAATGGTTTGCCGAAGGCGTAGCCAAAACAAATGTAACCGACTTATTAACAGAGCTGGAGTCCAAGTCAACTGCATTGGACATCAGTCAAGCCCCCATTTTTCTTCCCTATCTAAGTGGTGAAAGAACGCCACACAATAACCCCCATGCCAAAGGTAACTTTTTCGGCATAACCAATGAAAGTCATCAAGCAAGTTTTACCCTCGCGATTATGGAAGGGGTGAGTTTTGCCTTTGCAGATGGTGTCGATGCCGTCCATGACTCTGGTGCTCAAGCAACAGAAATCACCTTAATTGGCGGAGGTGCCAAAAGTCCCTATTGGCGCCAATTATTAGCCGATGTATTAAATACAAAAATTACCTTTCGTAAAGGTGGTGATGTAGGGCCAGCGTTAGGTGCTGCAAGACTCGCTAAAATGGCGATTCACCCTGAACTAAGTCTAGATGAGGTGTGCCCAGAGCCTGAGATTGTAGAGGTCCACCAACCTAACCCCCATATGGTGGCCATTTATCGCTCCCGTCGAGATAAGTTTAAGAAATTATACCCAGCTCTAAAGGAGCTGTTTTAAATGTTAGCGTGCTGTCGGCTTTTTCAACTGACTTTCAGTAAAAAGCACAAGAGTCTAAGCACAAATCGTAATTGTTAGCTTTGCAATAAACACTCACTATTCATTTTATATTCACAGCAGTCATTAATTTGTAGCAGGAGACCAACATGTCCCAATATTTCGAAAACATTGAAAAGATCCAATATGAAGGTGTGGATTCAGATAATCCATTGGCGTTTCACCATTATAATCCAGAGCAGATGATTCTTGGCAAAAGCATGAAAGAGCACTTACGTTTCGCAGCGTGCTACTGGCACAACTTCTGTTGGGATGGTGCTGATGTATTTGGTCAAGGCACCTTTGGTCGCCCATGGTTGAAACCTGGTGACCCTATGCAACGAGCAAAACAAAAAGCGGACGTGGCATTTGAGTTTTTTAACAAACTAAACATTCCTTTTTATTGCTTTCACGATATAGACGTTTCTCCAGAAGGCGACTCCATCAAAGAATACACTGAAAACTTTGCACAGATGGTAGATGTGTTAGAAGCAAAGCAGGAAGAGTCAGGAGTGAAGTTATTATGGGGCACTGCCAATTTGTTCAGTAACCCTAGATACGCAGCCGGTGGCGCAACTAACCCTAACCCAGAGGTATTTTCCTACGGTGCAACTCAAGTATTCCATGCGATGAATGCCACCAAACGTCTTGGCGGTGAAAACTATGTTTTATGGGGTGGTCGTGAAGGTTACGAAACCCTGTTAAATACGGATTTGCGTCAAGAACGTGAGCAACTTGCTCGTTTTATGCACATGGTCGTAGAGCATAAACACAAAATTGGATTTAAAGGTACTTTACTTATAGAGCCTAAACCTCAAGAACCCACCAAGCACCAGTACGATTACGACAGTGCCACCGTGTACGGTTTCTTAAAACAATATGGTTTAGAACAAGAATTTAAGATGAATATTGAAGCTAACCATGCAACCTTAGCTGGTCATTCGTTCCACCACGAAATAGCTACTGCTGTTTCCTTAGGGATTTTTGGCAGCATTGATGCAAACCGCGGTGATGCACAAAATGGTTGGGATACAGATCAGTTTCCTAATGCCGTAGAAGAGTTATCTTTGATTATGTATGAAGTACTCAAAGCTGGCGGTTTTACCACAGGTGGACTTAATTTCGATACTAAATTACGTAGACAAAGTTCCGATCCTACAGACTTATTCCACGGCCATATTGGTGGCATGGATCACATGGCATTAGGTTTGAAAAAAGCCGCAGAGATCATAAACAATGACTTCTTATCTGCCAAAGTTAAAGAGCGTTATGCTGGTTGGAACAAAAATCTAGGGAAAGAGATTATCGGTGGTGAACATTCTTTGGAATCATTGGCCAAATTTACAGTGGATAATTCATTGGATCCGAAACATCAAAGCGGACAACAAGAATTGTTGGAAAATAAAGTAAACCGTGTACTTTATGGTTAAACCTTAGGGTTACTCATTTTACGTTAACGAATAAAAAGGCCTCTTAATACGAGGCTTTTTTAGATTTAAAGGGTGACCAAAGCAATGAGTGAGTTTTTGACTTTGGACGAGGAAGGTGACTTATTCACGCAACCCTTTGCCACTATATGCCCAGTATATTCCGCCAAATAAATGCGCCACAAAAGCACTATTTTCATAGACTGCAGGTAAATGGCCTAACCCCGTATAAAAAGCGCGTCCACCATGAACCTCTTGATACCAAGCAATGGGATGAAACTCTCCCATTCCCTGGCCTTTAACTCTTCCCCAATCGGCTTGGGGGGCGTAAGTTGACTCATCAACACTCAAAATATAATTTAAGTTAGTACTTAATTCTGGGCCATACTGATACCATTCATCGGTCCATAGTGACACATCAGGTAGCAATTCCAACCCAGGGAAAGTCCGGTCAATAACCGACAGCTCTGCGGTCTGAATAAGCGGATGAATGACAAATTGTCTGCCTACTAACTTTCCATACCAGGGCCAATCGTATTCTGTATCACTTGCGCTATGCACGCCTACAAAGCCCTTTCCAGATTCAATAAATTGTTCAAATGCGGTTTGCTGTGGCTGATTTAAAATGTCCCCAGTGGTAAGTAAAAACATAACCACGTCATACTGAGCGAGATCCTTTTGATTGAATATATTCGCATCTTCGTGCCAATCCATATCAAAATGATGTTTTTCCGACATCTTTGTGAGGGCGCTTATTGCTTGATTCACTGAAGTATGATGAAAACCAGCCGTTTTGCTAAAGACTAAAAGCTTAAACTGTTTGGCCTGCGCTGACATGCTGATGAATAAGGTTACAACCAATACAGCAAATAGGTTTAAGCCATTTTTTATGCTCATAACACCTTTCCTTTTACAAAGTATCTAAAACCAAAAAGGGTGCAAACAAAATGCACCCTTATTTATTAATAATCAGCTCTTAACCAATCATATCTTCTAACTCAGTCCCTTTAGTTTCATGCACTAACTTCACGACAAACAACACCGACAATAGCGCGCAAGAGGCATAAAAACCGTAAGCTCCTGCTAAGCCAATACTAGACAGCATGATTGGGAATGTCATGGTAATGGCGAAGTTCGCGCCCCACTGAAATAACCCAGCTACCGCCAAACCGGAACCGCGAATTTGGTTAGGAAACATTTCTCCCAACATCACCCACATTACCGGTCCCCAAGAGAGGTTAAAGAAAAATACATAAGCATTAGCAGACACCAAAGCTAAGGTGCCTAAACTGCCCAGATCTAAATTACCACTGCTATCAAATTCGGCTGTTGCAAAACAAAAGACCATTAACCCCAAGGTCAATGTCATGCCTATCGAGCCTATTGTCAAAAAAGGCTTACGGCCAATTTTATCAATTAGCATCATAGTAATGACACAAGCGGCAATACTCACTGCACCACTGATAATATTAATCAGTAACGCGTCTGACTCGGAAAATCCAACGGCCTGCCACAACACTGCGCCATAATAAAAAACAACATTGATGCCGACTAGTTGTTGGAACACCGCTAGACCAATCCCTACCCAGACGATTTTTCTTACTTTTCCTGATTGCTTATCCTTCAAATCAGATAATTTAGGTTGATGGTCATCTGCTAACGAAGCTTTAATATCTGTTAATTTTAGCTCTCCTGCCCCAACACCATATAAACGAATAAGCACCTCTTTAGCTTGAGGAAGTTTGTTTTTTATGACTAAAAAGCGTGGGCTTTCTGGAATAAACAACAAGCTGCCGAGAAATAAGCATGCAGGTACTAATTCAATCCAAAACATCCAACGCCAAGCGCTAAATCCCATCCATAAATCAGCTGTTGATACACCAGCTAAATCAGCAAGAAAGTAGTTGCTAACGAAGGCTGCAAATAAGCCGCAAATAATAGCGACCTGCTGAATTGTTGTCAGCATACCGCGTAATCTTGCTGGTGCGATTTCACTAATGTAAGCCGGGGCCATAACTGATGCAGCTCCCACAGCTAAACCACCCAAAATGCGATAAATAATAAACTCGCCAGACGTATCAGCAATACCAGATCCCCAAGCGCTGATAATAAAAAATATGGCTGCTATGATCAGAATTGTTTTTCGACCAAATAAATCGGCTAATCGTCCAGCACAAAATGCGCCTACTGCACAGCCCAACAACATACTAGCGACGTTAAAACCTGTCCCCACACTGTCTGACTTGAATGCAGTTTGTAAACCGTCAACGGTACCGTTAATGACTCCACTGTCGAAACCAAATAAAAAACCACCAATAGTTGCTACACAACTCACCAAAATGATGAACAGCATATTTTCTTTTTCTTGTATCAACGGACGCCCCTAAATGTTGTATCTGATTTTTAGCTGGCAGCCGAAAGCTTTCCATTGCCTTTCAATCACATAACACTGTTAAAGAATTGTTAACGGATAGAATATAGAGAAGACTGTAATTTTGGAAACAAAAAATAATTAAAATAAATCCAATACTAGATTAATGAATGGGATCACCTGCAGGGCTTAGTAAGCGCCTCTGCTAAATGCTTTGGTAACAGAATGACTGGCGGCTCAGACAATAGGTAAGGTAGTTGTATATTTAATTTGTTCCATGGCAAAACTAGAGGTCACATCCGACAGGTCGATGCCTGATACTAACTTTTTATAAAACACATCGAAGGCTTTAAGGTCTGCGACCATCACTTTAAGCATGTAGTCGTACTCTCCGCTCATGCGATAAAATTCAACTACCTCTTCTAAGTTACTGGCATGAACAGCAAACATTTTTAGCCATTTATCATCATGTTTGCCCGCTTTGACTTGTACGAATGCAGTGACATTTAAGCCGACTTTTTCACTGTTCAACAAGGCCACTCGACGATTTATAATCCCCTGTTTTTCAAGGAGTTGAATACGCCGCCAGCAAGGTGTGTTGCTTAGCCCTACCTGCTCGGCAATTTGACTGACCGAAAGTGTTACATCTTGCTGCATTAACCGTAAAATTGCCTTATCAATAGCATCCACAATGTATATATCCAAATTTATTAGAATAAAATTCTAATATAAAGCAAAAATGTAAAACAGTTTAGAATTTTTTACTTTTTTTCTGTGGCACACTTAATAAAAAACAACAATGGATACAAATTTTATGTTGGCAAGGCAAAACACCATTCAACCTCAAGTAGCGTTAAACGAAAAGATACATGACAACATCACCCAAACAATTGGCAATACGCCATTGGTTAGGCTGTCACGATTAATCGAAAATAGCGGACTCGAATGTGATCTTGTTGCCAAAGTGGAATATTTTAATCCTGCGGGCTCGGTAAAAGATCGCCCTGCCCTAGCGATGATCGACGCGCTAATGGCCTCTGAAGAATACACCCCAGACACCCATATCATTGAACCCACATCTGGCAACAATGGAGTGGCTTGTGCATGGATATGTGCGATTCGAAAAATCCCCTTAACCATTGTTATTCCTGAGCACATGTCCATTGAACGCAGAAAGTTAATCCGTTTATATGGTGCACAGGTGATTACCACACCCAAAGCCTTGGGCACTAAAGGCGCAATTGACCACGCAGCGTTATTGGTTAGCCAACAACCTAATGCCGTTTCATTAGATCAGTTTTCTAATCAAGCTAATGTGGACACCCACTTTAATTCCACCGCCCAAGAGATTTGGCGGGACAGCGGTGGCAATCTCGATATCTTTGTCGCTGGCGTGGGCACCGGTGGCACTATTACTGGTATTGCTAAAGCATTGAAGCAACTGAATCCCAACATCCAAATAGTTGCCGTTGAACCCAGTGCTTGCCCAGTGTTAAGCGAAGGAAAAAGTGGAGTTCATAAAATTCAGGGACTCAGCTCTGGCCATGTTCCTGATATTTTAGACGTCAGTGTCATAGATAAGATTGAAACAGTAAGCGATGAGGATGCCGTTGAATACGCGAGAATGTTGGCCAGAGTAGAGGGTATTCCAGTGGGTATTTCATCCGGCGCAGCTGTGTGTGCAAGTATGCGTTTAGCTAACTTAGCAGAGAATAAAGGCAAAAGAATTGTGACATTATTTGCTGATACAGCGGAACGTTATTTTAGCACTGACTTGTTTTCTCATTGCCAGTAAATTTAGGCTAGTTCAGCTTACTATGCGGGTTTAAAGCAAAAATACACTAGGCTGTAAAAAGCTTCTTGCCGGGTGAAAAATCGGGATTTTCAGATAAGTCAGTAATTTTTGCGCTGGCTTTCCCTTGAAATTTTTAGTCGTAGCACAAGATCTTAGGTATGATGAATTATTATCAACCAGCAAGGATCAATATTGGCTATTAAACTCGGGATCGTCATGGATCCTATCGAAAGCATAAATATCAAAAAAGACACCAGTTTTGCGATGTTATTAGATGCTCAGCAACGTGGGTATGACATTACCTATATGGAAATGTCTGATCTTTATATTGATAACGGCGTTCCTATGGCGCAAATGCGTCCTTTAAAAGTTATCAAAGATCCACAAAAATGGTTTGAGCTAGGTGAGTCAAAGAACCGTAACTTAGCTGAGCTCGATGTTATTTTAATGCGCAAAGATCCTCCTTTTGACAGTGAGTTTCTATACTCCACACATATCTTTTCATTAGCTGAACAGGCCGGTACGTTAATTGTAAACCGCTCCTCCAGCCTACGAGACTTTAACGAAAAGTTATTTACTTCTTGGTTTCCAGATCTAATCCCAGATACCTTAGTTACCCGTAATTCAGCCCTGATCCGCGAATTTCATAAAAAACACCAAGACATTATTTGCAAACCCTTAGATGGAATGGGTGGTACATCTATTTTTCGCGTCACTCCAGAAGGCACCAACTTAGGTGTGATCATGGAAACGTTGACTGATAATGGTTCTACTTATGCCATGTTCCAACGCTATATGCCGGAAATTAAAGACGGCGACAAACGTATTCTGATCATTGATGGACAAGTCGTCCCCTACTGCCTCGCGCGCTTACCTAGCAAAGGTGAAACCCGCGGCAACTTGGCAGCAGGCGGCACCGGGAGAGCCCAACCTTTATCTGATTCTGATCGACAGATTGCCGAAAAAATTGCGCCTCTATTAGTGGAAAAAGGCTTAATTTTTGTTGGTTTAGATGTGATTGGCGACAGAATTACCGAAATTAATGTAACCAGCCCTACCTGTGTTCAAGAAATTGAAGCTGCATACGACGTTAATATCACAGGTATGTTATTTGATGCCATAGAGAAACGTTTAGGTGATAGAAATGCAGAGCTTTGAACATCATTTATTAGTTGCCATGCCAAGTCTTGATGACCCCTATTTTGCCCGCTCGCTTACTTATATTTGCGAGCATAATGACAAAGGCGCTATGGGCTTGGTAATTAATCAGCCCATTGGTATGAGTTTACAAGAGTTGATTAATCAAGCTGATAAAGATGCGATAGTATTGGAAGAAAAAGCCGATGAAATCGTCTTGGCTGGTGGACCTGTGAGTCAAGACAGAGGCTTTATTTTACATACTACTCAGCCAGGGTGGAGTTCAAGTTTACAACTTACATCTGAGATAATGATCACTACCTCCAAAGATATATTATCAGCCCTTGGTAACGAACAAGCACCTGCCAAATCATTAGTGACTTTAGGTTACGCTGGGTGGTCTGCTGGTCAACTTGAAGAGGAAGTGCAAAACAACTCATGGTTAATAGTGGAAGCCGATGAGGAGTTGTTATTTGATGTTCCTATACATAAAAAATGGGAAGAAGCTGTACGTCGACTTGGTATTGATGTGTGGCAACTTGGACCGGATGCTGGCCATGCTTAAAAGGCGTATAACAATATGACAGTCACATCTAAAACTTTGTTGGGATTTGACTTTGGCACTAAAAGTATTGGTGTTGCAATTGGCCAAGAAATTACCGGCACAGCCTCGCCATTAGAGGCAATTCAAGCTCGAGATGGTATTCCAGATTGGGATTTGGTTAAAAACGTCTATGAACAATGGCAACCCCACTTGGTGGTAGTTGGTTTACCGCTAAATATGGACGGCAGTAAACAAGAAATGACCT
Organism: Aliiglaciecola sp.; assembly: GCF_039982535.1. Lineage (NCBI taxonomy): Bacteria > Pseudomonadati > Pseudomonadota > Gammaproteobacteria > Alteromonadales > Alteromonadaceae > Aliiglaciecola > Aliiglaciecola sp. The sequence continues at coordinate 217,439 of NZ_JBDWYG010000007.1, read as the reverse complement.
TTAAAGCGCAAAAGTTTGCCAACAGGTTGCATGCTAAATTTAAAGTTCCGGTGCAAACCCTAGACGAACGATTAACCACTGTGGATGCCAAAGCTCGACTTTTTGAGATGGGCGGATTTAAAAAGCTCAGCAAAGGCAAAGTGGATAGCGCTTCGGCGTGCTTAATCTTAGAAAGCTTTATGTCTCAGTAGCTTCAGTTCTCGCTGGCAATAGTGCTAACACTATTGCCGCAATTCCAGCACAGCGCAAAACTTCCTTCATTTTCTTCATGGCATTTATCACACACCCAACTCTGGGTATTTTCAGGCTCAAGGTTGAATTGGTCTATCAATTTAGAGGCCTTGTCTTGCCATGCGTCATCGGTTAACCACACTTCGGGCATAGCATCTAGTGGTGATAATTCGCCAATTGCCCCGATGGCAAATTCATTTTTGATAAAGTTAGGGATCTGATGATCATCTAATAACTGCTTAATTTGATAAATTCGAAAACGCTCATGGTGCCAATAGATTTTCTTCATCAAAGCTAATCCATATCAATTGAAACATTCGACAACGAACCTAAGCTTGTTCCCTCTTCTGTATCCAATTTAATCATTAAGCGTAGATCATTGGGAGAATCCGCATGGTGGATGGCCTGCTCCAGGCTAATCCGTTCTTGTTTGTATAATTCATACAAAGCCATGTCAAAGCTTTGCATGCCCATTTCTTTGCCTTTTTTCATGGCTTCTTTAAGGGAGCCTATCTCATTACGTTGAATCAGATCTGTCACCAAAGGTGAATTGAGTAAAATCTCAATTGCTGCCACACGTCCCTTACCATCTATCGTCGGCACTAATTGTTGAGCAACGATAGCGCGTAAATTTAAACTCAAGTCGAAGCGTAATTTCTCGTGCTGTTCCGGTGGTGCTAAGTGCATAATCCGCTCAATCGCTTGGTTGGCATTGTTAGCGTGCAAAGTAGCTACACATAAGTGACCGGTATCGGCAAAAGACATTGCATATTCCATCGTCTCCATGGAGCGGATCTCACCAATCAATATCACATCAGGCGCTTGTCGCAACGAACTTTTCAACGCATCATCGAATGAACGAGTATCAATACCGACTTCCCGTTGAGTCACCACACAACCTGCATGCTCGTGAACAAATTCAATGGGATCTTCTATGGTTAATATATGACCACGAGAATTTTGATTACGATGCCCCATCAAAGCAGCCAATGAAGTGGATTTACCCGTACCAGTGGCCCCCACAAACAGTAACAGTCCACGTTTAGACATTATGACGTCTTTAAGAATCTCCGGTAAGCCTAGATCATCGGCTTTAGGAATTTGCGTAACAATACGTCGTACCACCATACCGGCCATATCCCGTTGCCAAAACGCACTGCAACGAAAACGACCTATACCGTCTCTAGCAATCGCAAAATTACACTCTTTACTGTCACTAAACTCGTCTTGTTGTTTTTCACTCATAACGTTATTAACTAACGCAAGTGCAGCTTCTTCTGTTAATCGTTCATCGTTAAGGGGAGTCATTTGTCCGTTTATTTTCGCACTAATGGGAAAACCAACCGTAATAAACAAGTCAGAAGCACCTTGTTCTGCCATTTTTCGAAGATAGGGGGTCAAATCCATTGGGTACTCCTAAAAACCAATTTTTGGTTGTTTATCAACAGATTTCGCTGCTGCGTCTTGTGCGGTAATTACACCCTGCGCGACTAAGCGTTGTAAACATTGATCCATAGTTTGCATGCCGTGGGACTGACCAGTTTGAATAACTGAGTACATTTGCGGCACTTTATCTTCGCGGATCAAATTACGAATCGCTGGAATCCCCACCATAATTTCATGGGCAGCAATACGTCCTCCGCCCACTTTTTTCAGTAAGGTTTGAGAAATAACCGCTCGCAACGATTCTGAAAGCATAGAACGCACCATTGATTTCTCTTCCGCGGGAAAGACATCAATGATTCTATCAATAGTCTTAGGCGCTGAGTTGGTGTGTAAGGTAGCAAAAACCAAATGCCCCGTTTCAGCAGCAGAAATAGCCAAGCGAATCGTTTCTAAATCACGTAACTCACCCACTAGAATAACATCAGGGTCTTCACGCAATGCTGAGCGAAGAGCATTGTTGAAACTATGAGTATCACGGTGTACTTCCCGTTGGTTAAGTACGCAGAGTTTGTTGTCATGAACAAATTCAATGGGATCTTCTATGGTAAGTATATGTTCGCGTTTACTGGTGTTGATGTGATCGATCATCGCAGCCAAAGTGGTACTTTTACCTGAACCCGTAGCCCCTGTGACTAATACAATACCTGTAGGCTGATTAATAATATCTTTAAAGATTGCTGGCGCACCTAAATCGTCTAGGGTCAGAACTTTGCTTGGAATGGTACGCAAAACCGCTGCAGCACCTCTATTTTGCATAAACGCATTTACCCTGAATCGCGATAAATCTTTCACTTCAAATGAAAAGTCGACTTCAAGATTTTCTTCGTATTCTTTGCGCTGTTTATCGTTCATGATTTCGTAAACCAACGCATGCACTTGTTTGTGATCCAACTCCGGCACATTTAATCGACGAATTTCACCATCTACACGAATAATCGGAGGCAAACCCGCTGATAGATGTAAATCTGATGCATTATTCTTAACACTAAAAGCTAAAAGTTCGGTAATATCCAAAATATAATTCTCCGTCTAAATAGTGGCTCATGGAAACAATAGCAGAACGTCTCAAAAGCGCACTTAAAAGCCTGTCGATGGCAGTAAATAAAGCTAATCGTGCGCCAAATTCAGTCCAATTACTAGCAGTGAGTAAAACAAAACCGGTATCTGATATCGTTCTTGCGTATGAAGCTGGACACCGATCTTTTGGCGAAAACTATGTCCAAGAGGGTGTAGAAAAAGTCCAAGAATTGCAAGAACTTAAAGATATCAAGTGGCATTTTATTGGGCCCATTCAGTCAAATAAAACTAAGCCTGTTGCAGAAAATTTTGATTGGGTACAAAGTGTCGATAGGGAAAAAATTGCCACGCGCCTTAATAATCATCGCAGTCCACACAAGAAATTAAATGTTTTAATTCAAGTCAATATTAACGCCGAAGAAAGTAAAGCTGGGGTTTTAGCCAATGAAGTTGAGACACTTGCCGCGCATATTGCTACACTACCTAACTTAACGCTTAGGGGATTGATGACGATTCCAAAAGCTTCACAATCTGCACAAGAATTGGTTAACACCTATCAACACATGCACCAACTTTTCGTCGACTTGCAACAAACTTATGAATCAGTTGACACATTATCAATGGGCATGAGCGCAGATATTGAACCAGCAGTGCTGTGTGGAAGCACAATGGTACGGGTAGGAACAGCCATTTTTGGTGCCCGCAATTACACAAACTAAGAGACAAGAATTTATGAGTGAAAAAACCATCGCGTTTATTGGCGCAGGTAACATGACACGTTCGATTATCTCAGGTCTAGTGAACTCTGGGTATGACCCAAAAAAAATTATTGCCAGCAACCCCTCTGTCGGCAAACTAGAAGCTTTAGCGTCTGAATTGAGTGTTAACACCACTCAAGACAACCAAGAAGCAGTCAAACAAGCTGATGTGATCGTGCTTGCTGTAAAACCCCAACTTATGGAAGGCGTTTGCCAAGACCTAGCCAGCAAACAAAATTTAGACGGCAAACTTTTCGTATCCATCGCCGCCGGTATCAGTCACGCACGCTTACTAGAAATGCTTGGAGGTGATTACGATTTGGTAAGAACAATGCCAAATACGCCAAGCTTGTTGAGTAAGGGTATGACAGGTTTATTTGCTCCTAGCACCTTAGCCGATGAATTGAGAGATTTTGTTGATCAAATGATGGCCAGTGTTGGTGAGACCCTTTGGGTTACTAAAGAATCTGACATCGATATTGTTATTGCTACAGCTGGAAGTAGTCCTGCCTATTTTTTCTTATTCTTAGAATCCATGCAGAATCACGCAATGTCGTTAGGAATGAGCCAATCCGATAGCAGAAAGTTAGTTCAACAAGCCATGTTAGGCGCAGCAGAAATGGTTTGTCACAATGATCACCTTGAAATTGGTGAACTTAGAGCCCAAGTTACTTCAAAAGGCGGTACTACTAATCAAGCAATAGAAAGCTTTCAAGAAAGTGATTTACCAGCAATAGTCGCCAAAGCGATGGATGCTGCAATTAGTAGAGCCCAACAAATGTCTAAACAATTTTAAGGTATCAAAGTATATGGAAGCCGTGGCTTTTTTAGTTGAAACAATTTTTAAGCTTTATCTAATGGTCGTCATGTTACGACTTTGGCTGCAACTTGCCCAAGCTGATTTTTATAACCCTTTGAGTCAGTTTGTGGTCAAAGTGACCCATCCTGTTGTTGGCCCGCTACGCAGAATAATCCCTTCAATAGGCAAGTTTGATACAGCAACCTTTGTGTTTGCTCTGGTTATAGCCCTAGCAAACGTCTGGGTGATAGCCTGGCTAAAAGGTTTCATGATTCTAGATGTATTATGGCTACTAAAAAGCGCACTCTTGATGCTAGTAGTCGAAGGCGTGCAATTAATCATTTACGTGCTAATTATACGCGCTATTTTAAGTTGGGTAAGCCAAGGCAATAATCCTTTGGAATTTTTATTCCACCAGCTAACTGAGCCAATGATTGCACCTATTAGAAGAATCATTCCTCCCATCGGTGGTCTTGATTTATCTCCCATGATACTAATCATCTTTTTGCTTTTTATTATGCGACTTTTTTAGGAGCTTTAAATGTTTTATCGGGCTATCTGTTTATCTCTATTATTACTTACGAGTGTATCCTCTGCAGAACAGAAAAAGGTGTTGGGAGACTGGGATGTTCATTACATTGCCTTTAATACCACATTCTTAACACCCGAAATTGCTAAGGCAAATGGGATTGTTCGCAGTCCCAATAATACCTTGATTAACATATCAGTGATTGACCGCAAAACTAAACAAGCTCAAAAAGTCGATATTAGTGGCACAGCCAGAAATCTAATTGGTTCAACCACCGAATTAACTTTTATACCAGTCATAGAAGGGGAAGCCATTTATTATTTGGCTTCTATGCCCTTTGAACATGAAGAACACTACCGTTTCAGCATATCTTTAAAACAAAATAAGATCAGTCAAACATTAAAGTTTGAACAAAAACTTTATCGAGAAGAATAAGCAATATTAGGCTAAATTAGCTTCTTTTTTATACCATTGTTTAATAGATAAACTTGTCAAATTGCTCTAACGTTGGGTTATTAATTACTAATAACCCGAATTCATGACAAATAATTCCAAACCGTTGGATAATACCAAACGCGAAACCCTAAAAACGTTAGCAAAGAGCGGCGCTACTGCAATGCTTATTGGTAAGGCGCCCTATGTCTTTGCCCGGACCAAAACTGTACTTAAAGTTCTTGGTACTCACGTTACCTTGCAAGAGGAATTGCGCAAGCAAGCTATGCAAGATCTAGGGATAGATTTGATATTTGAAGCCGGAGGTAGTGCTTCCATATTGCAAAAGGCATCTGTTGATCCAACTTCGTTTGATGTATACGAACAGTGGTCAAATAGTATTAACGTGCTTTGGGCATCAAGTTCAATTCAAGCAATCGACAAAAAGCGGCTAACCTATTGGGATGAAATTAACTCTTTAACCAAAACTGGCAAAATAACTGACAATGCTAAATTTGGTGCGGGAGATGCGCCATATAAAATATTACACGTTCAAGACAATGGCCAACTAGGAACTGAACACACAGATAAAGTCAGCTTTTTACCTTATGTACATAATGTTGATTCGTTTGGTTATAACACTGAAAAGGTTGCCGAAGGTATTCCCTATAAAACAGAAAGCTGGGGTTGGTTATTAGATCAGAAAAATCGAGGAAAGGTGGGGATTGTTAATGCTCCAACAATTGGGATTTTTGATTTAGCCTTAGCGACCCAAGCTCAAGGTGTATTAACGTTCGATGATATCGGCGCTATGTCTAAACGAGAATTAGATATCATGTTCGATTATCTTATTGAACTGAAGCACAAAAATCACTTTAGTGGGTTTTGGACCTCAGTACCTGAATCAGTTGACTTTATGCGCTCAGAGCGGGTTCATATAGAAAGTATGTTCTCCCCTGCTGTATCTGCATTAAATGGCCAAAATGTCCCTGTTTCATTTGCAGCTCCTAAAGAAGGATATAGAGGTTGGCATGGCGTAATGTGCCTATCATCTGCAATTTCTAATAGCAAAAAAGACGCCGCCTATGACTATATGAATTGGTGGTTATCAGGATGGCCTGGCGCCTTCATCGCCAAACAAGGTTATTATATTTCTAACCCTAAACGTTCAACAAAATACTTGAATCAGGCAGAATGGGACTATTGGTATAGAGGTTTAGCAGCAAGTCACGATCTACAAGGGACTGATGGTAAAATATCAGTTCGCAAAGGTAATATTCGTTCTGGTGGAAGTTACGAAACTCGATTCTCAAATGTAGCAGTATGGAATACAGTGATGCCAACTTACGATTATAGTTTACAAAAATGGTACGAATTTATTAGCTCGTAAGAGTCTTGGAGATCTAAAGGAATTGTTTAATTCGTTAAAAACTCAAATAACGATAGTGTTAGCTGCGCTTATTCTTTTTTTAAGCGCTCAATCGTATTTGTCTACAAAAAACCAAGAAACGTTTTTGGCGGGCATTACCTTATCTCAACAAACAATGGATAAGGTTGGACTTGTGCGAGATCTTGAAAAAGACTTGCTCGATATTCAGCGATACGTACTGATTTTTAAACAAACCGCCAGTGACTCGGTTATTGAACGCTTTAACTTAATTCAAGACAAAATTAATACCAATCTGTCATTGCTAAATACCTCTGTAGAGTCTGATGAACAAGCCTCGGTTTATATCGATAGAATAACCAGAATGCGCGCCCACCTGGATGAATACAGAAATAACTTTGAAAGCGTGGTTCAAGGGCGAAGCCGCAGGGAGCGGTTATTTGAAGATAACATAGAAACCCAATTCGAAAAAAACCTTGCTCAATTAGAAGCGTACCAAAGTAATAAAAACCTATCAGAGGAAGAAAGCAGAGCGGTATTGGCAATTAGCTTGCTATTATCTGAAGCACATAGTCACTCTTTAGAATATTTGTTGACCCCAGATCCAAGTATAATTAATGAATTTGATAGCTTGCTATTACAGTCAAAAGAGATTTTGAGTAACTCACTTCAAGATACTCCGTCACTAAATATGATGGAAACCAATTTAAGTAAGCTAAGTAATGATTTTAAACAACTCACACAGATTACTCGGGGGTATTTATTCTTAATCAACGTTGTAATGGCAGGGTCAGCAAACGAGTTTTTATATTTAACTAGAGAGCTGAATCAGCTCGTTACTGAAAACCAGCAACGGATAAACGCTGAAATTATCCAAAGTGGTAAAGATGCACAAAACCGCAATAGTCTATTCGCAGTCATTAGCGTTGCTCTAGCAGTCTTAACAGCATTGTTCTTTACGTATCGAGTAATGATGCCGATATCTGAAATGACTGAAGTATTCAAAACGTTAGCCAGCGGTAAAGGCATAAATAAAGCTATTAAGAAACGCAGAAATAACGAAATTGGAGAATTGGCTGTAGCGGCACAAGTGTTTCAGGAGAAGAATAAACAAACCCAAGAACTTTTGGAGCATTCCAAAAATCTGAATGCTCAGCAGGAAGTGTTGAACCAAGAATTGGCAGTCTCTAAAAAGAAAGCGGAAGAAGCTTTAGCTACTAAGAGTATTTTTCTGGCCAATATGAGTCATGAAATCCGCACCCCAATGAACGGCATTATCGGATTAGTTGATATCGTTTTAAAATCGAAACTCGATGACAAACAAAGAGCTAACTTAGAAAAGGTTACCTACTCAACCCATATTCTACTGAATTTAATCAATGGTATTCTCGACTTTTCTAAAATAGAAGCTGGCAAACTTGAAATAGAAAAAATCAAATTTTCTCCCCGCTCTATGTTCGAAAATTTATTGGCAAATATCTCGACCAAAGGAAACGAGAAAAACCTAAACATACAATTTATTGTCAACCCACTTTTACCTGTAGAGCTTATTGGTGATCCCATGAGGATAAATCAAGTTCTACTTAATTTGTGTACCAATGCGGTTAAATTTACGCGTAATGGTTCTGTGTTTATTAATATCGACTTTACCCAATTAGATAACCAGGAAATCTGTTTAAAGATATCGGTGAAAGATACCGGTATTGGCATGGATGAGACTCAACTGACCAGTATTTTTAATCCATTTACCCAAGCAGATGACTCTACAAGCAGAAAGTTCGGTGGTACAGGCTTGGGCTTAACTATTGTTAAGCAGCTGGTTGAATTAATGCACGGAAAAATATCCGTTGAGTCTAAAGTTAATAGTGGCAGTCATTTTCAAGTAGAGTTTGTTGTAGGTACTGGTAATTCTAATACGCGAATTATGGACTTAGGGTTTGACGTTAATATTGGACATGTTTCCATCAATGATTCGGGGCTAACTCCACTCACTTACCTAAACAGCTTAGATCAGGATTATATATCCTTAGAGTTAGCAGATTTAGATGACTTCGAATTTCAAAATAACGAAAAATCCCTGTTATTGTTGGATATTGATGATATTCAAACCCATAAAGCTTTAAACCAACACATTGCCATTGCAAAAGAAAAAGGAATCAATATTGGCTTAGTGACTAATACTCAACCTAGTACACTGCCTTCCTTATTACACAAAAAGTGGGATCTTCCCGTGCTTTCTCACCCCTTTACACCTAGGCAGTTTACCCTGTTTATGTTGCAGACTTTAGGGGTAGAATTACAATATAATCAGCAAGAGTTAGGTGAGATTGATACTGTTTCTGAACGTCTTAGTGGCCATGTTTTATTAGTGGAAGATAACCATATTAACCAAATCGTAGCCTGCGAGATGTTAACCAATCTGGGCCTTACCTTTGACGTGGCTGAGGATGGGCATCAAGCGGTGACAAAAATAGTCAACTCTCCTCAATACGACATTGTTCTGATGGACATCCAAATGCCTATTATGGATGGTTATGAAGCAACTAAGCAGCTCAGGAAGCAAGGTTTCAAAGATTTAGTTATATGTGGGTTGTCTGCCAACGCAATGAATTCAGATTTTGAATTAGCCTATGCTGCTGGCATGAATGATTATATAACTAAACCCATCAAGCCTCAGATGTTAAATCATGTACTAGGTAAATATCTTCCTTCAGAACCCAAAAACAGCTTAGTAAAAAGTGACTTCAAACTTCAAATCGAAAATGAGTCAACAACCTAGTGTCTACTAGCTGCTTAAGGTAACCGCCTCTTGCTGGTTAGCTACCGCTTAAATTTGAGCGCACAGCTTCTTGCACACCACTAAATACACTGTCATCTGGATAACCGTCAGCTAACATATTTCGGGACAACTGGAATTGACGAATGCCTTTGCGAGTAGCGGGCCCCATAATCCCATCGGCTTTTCCTACATCAAAGCCCAGATCGTTCAAGCCATCTTGCAATTCAACCATTTGGCTAATGGGGTAATTGGGTAGATCGGGTAACGACTTTGCCCACTCGGGTTTACCAATAATCCGATCCGCCAAGTAACCAACTGCGAGAGCGTAAGACTCAGAGTTATTCCAACGCATAATCACATCAAAGTTTCGGTATACCAAAAATGCTGGCCCTTTAGCGCCTGTGGGTAAAATTAATGACGCATCAATTTCGCTTTTAGGAATTTTATCATCATTGACTTTGCGAATACCGAATTCAGACCATTGAGTTAACTGTTTACGGCTGTCTTTTCCAGAATGACTGTAATCAAAGTTGTCAGGTAAAGTAACTTCTCTGCCCCAGATAAAGCCTTTTTCCCAACCTAACTTATTCAAAAAATTAGCAGCGGAAGACAAAGCATCAGGTTCACTATCCCATAAATCAACTAACCCATCATTGTCACCGTCTACAGCATAATTAATATAAGCAGACGGCATAAACTGTGTATGCCCCATAGCACCGGCCCAAGACCCTAGCATCTTATCTTTTTTCAGATTTTCGCGTTGCATCAGCTTCAGAGCGGTTAGTAATTCTTGGGTAAAGAATCGACTGCGACGTTCGTCACAAGCCAGGGTCGCTAAGGAGTCGATAATCGGCATTTTACCTTTATAACTGCCAAAGTTTGTTTCCAATCCCCAGAATGAAATTAAGTAGTGGGCTGGAACGCCATACTCTTTTGTTAGGTCATTTAGTAAGTCTTTATGCTTACGTAGCATTTCTCGACCTTTATCAATACGCCACTGAGTTACACGTTTGTTTAAATAGGTGGGGAAAGTTTGCACAAACTCAGGTTGATTACGATCGTATTCGAGTACTTTATCAATCTGTTTCACATCATCTAAAGCATAAGAGATGACCGATTTATCAATACCTGCCGTTTCAGCTTTTTGCTGGATATTCGAGATGCAGCTAGCAAAAACCTGTTCCCCAGATTCTGACGTTGTTTGCACAGGCACTTCTTGTGCCATCAAAGTAGCTGAAAACAGTAAATTGGCGGCAATCAAGGTGCTTTTGGTCTTAACAGAAATCATATAATTCCTCGGCTAGAATAGTTCTATTATTAGCTTAACTGGATAATGGCATTGGAAAAGCTTAGTTTCAATTTCCGCCCTGCCCCATCACTATTATTGTTCTTCGCGGGTAAAAACCCATTGTTTGTCATTACTTAAAGAAGCACTAAATTGATACCCAGCACCATCAAATTGTTTAATTTGTTCAGGCTTAGATAAACGCTTTTCAATAATATAGCGCGCCATTAATCCGCGCGCTTTTTTAGCAAAAAAGCTGATGACTTTGTATTCACCGTTCTTTTTGTCCTTGAACACTGGGGTGATAACAGTCGCCTTTAGGTTTTTAACCTTGACCGACTTAAAGTACTCATTCGATGCTAAATTCACCAGCACATCGTCACCTTGTTGCTGCAAGGAATCACTAATACCTTGGGTTATTTTGTCACCCCAAAACTCGTACAGATTCTTACCGCGCTGGTTATTCAATTTAGTCCCCATCTCTAACCGATAAGGTTGCATTAGGTCTAAAGGTTTTAGCAACCCATACAAACCCGATAAAATACGCATATGTTGTTGTGCATATTCAAGATCCTCTTGACTAAATTGCTCAGCTTGAATACCTGAATAAACATCACCGTTGAACGCTAAAATGGCTTGTTTGGCATTGTCAGAAGTAAAGGGTAAAGACCAACTACTGAAGCGAGCAGCGTTTAGACCAGCTAATTTATCACTAATATGCATCAGACTAGATAATTGAGCAGGTGATAATTTGACACACTCTTTAATTAGCAGCTCAGAATCAGCCAAATAATCGGGTTCGGAGAAAAGTGGTGTCGTGGGCGGTGTTTCATAGTCTAAATTCTTTGCAGGTGATACAACAACTAGCATCAAATATCCTTTCGTAAATTAGTATTAATGACGGAGTATAAACTCGTCATCACTATACCATTAATTGTAAATACTAAACATTTGGACAATTACATATTTAACAGTTCAATTTATATTTTAATGGAATTAAAGCCGCAAAAAGTGACAAATAAATGCAACAATTTTGAGTAATTACTCACAACTCATATAATTGCTCACTTTTATTTATTATAATAAGCCTATTATTTTTAATAGTTCAGGGTTCGATAATGTAGAAACCAAGCGTTAACAGTTATACCCTGTGAGGCATACCTAAGGTTTACTACTTTTATCAGGCAATCTCGACACGTAATAACGATCGATGATTGTACAATTAATTATTTCTAAAGAGGTTTTTATGACAAATCAATTAGCAGCTTTGCGGGAAATCACCACAGTTGTGGCAGACACCGGTGACATCGAAGCCATTAAAAAGTATCAACCTGTTGATGCTACTACTAACCCGTCTTTGTTACTGAAAGCTGCAGAACTCCCACAATACCGCACATTGATTGAAGAGTCGGTTGCCTGGGCAAAAGAACAGTCTAATGATGAGTTACAGCAAATCGAAGATGCTGGTGACATGTTAGCGGTTAAAATTGGTAAAGAAATTGTCAATATCGTACCTGGGCGCATTTCAACAGAAGTAGATGCTCGTCTATCTTTCGATACTCAAGGTAGCATTGCTAAAGCCAAAAAACTTATCTCCTTATATGACCAAGCAGGTGTGAGTAAAGATAGAGTGTTAATTAAGCTAGCTTCCACTTGGGAAGGGATCCGCGCTGCTGAGATTCTGGAAAAAGAAGGAATTAACTGTAACCTAACGTTGTTGTTTAGTTTCGCTCAAGCCAGAGCCTGTGCCGAAGCTGGTGTATTCTTAATTTCTCCTTTTGTGGGCCGAATTCTGGACTGGTACAAAGCCAGTACAGGCAAAGACAGCTACCCAGCTGATGAAGATCCAGGTGTAGTGTCTGTGAGTAATATTTATCAATATTACAAAGAACACGGCTACAAGACCGTTGTTATGGGTGCAAGTTTCCGTAATACCGGTGAAATCATTGAGTTAGCAGGCTGCGATAGATTAACCATAAGCCCAAATCTTTTAGAAGAGCTTTCACAAACCGAAGGTGGTTTGGAAACTAAGTTAGTTGATAAAGGCGCAAGCAAAACTGCTGGCGAAAAGCTAACTGAAAGTCAATTTAGATGGGAACATAACCAAGATGCCATGGCCACAGAAAAGCTTGCCGAAGGTATTCGCAACTTTGCCAAAGACCAAGACAAACTAGAAGTTATGTTGAAAGACCTTTTGTAATTTGATTTAACCTGAACTATAGAACACTTACGTACTTAACGACGTGTTTCTAATGGTTAACCTAAAAATTAGATAATACAGCAATCTTTAATCGCCGATAAAAGAAGAGAATTGATAAATGTCTTTAGTAAATCAAAGTGAACAATGGAAAACCCTTGAGAACTTAGCAAAGGGTATCGCTGGTCAGCATATGCGTGATTGGTTTGAAGCAGACAACACCAGAGCTTCTAAGTACTTTCTTGAAAGTTGCGGGATCAAGCTAGATTATTCCAAAAACTTAATAAACCAAGAAATACTGCAAGCACTGTATAGTTTGGCAGATAGTCAACAAGTCGCTGAAAAGCGTGATGCTATGTTCGCTGGCAACATTGTTAATCACACCGAAAAAAGAGCGGTACTACATACTGCCTTGCGTAACTTTTCCGGTGAACCTGTAATGGTTGACGGCGAAGATGTCATGCCAGAGGTGTTAGCCACTCAAGATAAGATTAAAGACTTTGTTCATTCGATTCACTCCGGCGAGCACCTAGGTTATACCGGTAAAACAATTAAACACATTGTTGCTATCGGCATTGGTGGTTCATTTTTAGGTCCTAAAATCATGTCAGAGGCGTTAAAACCTTATTGGCATAAAGGCATTTCGGTCCACTATGTGGCCAATGTAGATGGATGTCATATTCACGATGTGTTGGCTGAGCTTGATCATACTGATACCTTGATTGTGATGTCATCTAAGTCGTTCACTACTCAAGAAACACTGCAAAACACCCTGACAGCAAAACAATGGTTCCTTGACCAAGGTGGCAGTCAAAAAGATATTGCTAAGCACTTCGTGGCGGTTTCATCTAACGTTAAAGCAGCCGTTGAATTTGGTATGGATGAAAATAACATCTTTCCTATGTGGGATTGGGTTGGTGGCCGCTATTCACTGTGGTCGGCTATAGGTTTACCTATTGCTTTGACGATTGGATACCAACATTACCGTGAGTTACTTGAGGGTGCTTACGAAATGGATTGCCACTTCAAAGAGGCACCAGCAGAGCAAAACCTTCCCATGTTATTAGGTCTTCTTGGGGTTTGGTACACCAACTTTCACGGTGCACAAAGCCATGTTCTGCTGCCTTACTATCATTACCTGCGGGGTTTCCCTGCCTATGTTCAACAATTGGACATGGAAAGTAATGGTAAGGGTGTAGCTGGTTTAAACGAACAAATCGACTATGCCACCGGGCCTGTTATTTGGGGAAGTGAGGGAACCAATGGTCAACACTCGTTCCATCAATTGATCCATCAGGGGAAAGTACTTATTCCTGCTGATTTCATGTTCCCATTGAACGTCAACAATCAAGATGACACCCACCACGCAATGCTGGCCTCTAATTGTTTTGGTCAAACCCAAGCATTGATGCAAGGTAAAACCTATGAAGAGTGTTACGCCGATTTAGAAAGTGCCAATTTAGACGAAGAAACTCGCCAATCTTTGGCCACCCATAAAACCATGCCCGGTAACAAACCTAGTAATACCTTGTTATTTGATCAACTAGATCCTAAGACCTTAGGGGCATTAGTTTGTATGTATGAACACAAAGTGTTTGTGCAAGGGGCTATTTGGGGAGTTAACTCGTTTGACCAATGGGGCGTTGAACTTGGAAAAGTGTTAGGTAACCAAGTGTTAGATAAATTGGTGAATAGCGACGCTCAATTGGACTTTGACAACTCAACCAATCATTTAATTGCGGCTTTTAGAGCGGCCAATAGTAAATAATTTTTCCCTTCAATAAATTCGATTTGCTGCTTGTTAATTCGAGTAGCAAATCTCTTTTCTGTTCTTATACCTCACGGTTTTAGGTTCTGTTTATATTCAGCGCAACATGCTTGTTTTACCGTCTACTTTCGGCTTTTTTGTCATCAAAACTTCATACTTTATTAACAAAAACTAAAACTAATAGTTTTATTTTGATAGCGCCTGTGATAAAAAAATACTCGGTCAGTAAAATCAAAGTAGGAAATGTTGATTGACTGGCTAGCCTTATTTGCGCCAAAAACAATAAATGGAGACGTAAAGTGGATACAAAAAAGTTAATGTCAATGATTGACACCGAATCCCGCCCATCTAAAACTAAAAGCAAAAAGCGTAAGTGGAGAGAAATAGAAGCGATTCAAGATCGCTATAAATTAAGAAAAGAGCTCGAAGATATGGATATGTCTTTAGAAGCCGAACTAGCTAACCTATAATCGATAAATCAAAGCCTCACATTGTGGGGCTTTTTTTATCTCTTTAGAAACTAGTCAATTTGCCAATTTATTGGTGATTGGCCTTGCTCTGTCAGCAGTTGATTGGCCTGGGAGAAGTGTTTGCATCCTAGGAATCCCCGGTGTGCTGACAAAGGTGATGGGTGTGGCGCCTTGAGCACATAATGGCGACTGTGGTCAACTAACTGACCTTTCTTTTGACTGTGGCTGCCCCACAGTAAAAAAACCAGACCATCACGGTGTTGGCTTAGTTCGCTAATCACCTTATCTGTGAATATTTCCCAACCAATTTTTGCATGGGAATTGGCTTTCCCCTGCTCCACCGTTAACACCGAATTAAGCAGTAACACACCTTGTTCTGCCCATTGTTGTAAATTGCCATGGGAGGGAATAACAAAACCTGGGATATCCTGGGCCAACTCTTTGTATATATTTCTTAAGGATGGTGGAATTTTAACCGCTGATTCCACCGAAAAACTTAAGCCATGTGCCTGATCAGGACCATGATAGGGGTCTTGCCCTAAAATAACGACTTTAACATCCGCAAAGAGAGTCATTTTGAATGCGTTAAAAACACTCTCAGTAGGCGGATAAATGACTTTACCCGCACCACGTTCGTCAGCTATAAATTGTTCAATCTGTTGGAAATAAGGCTGTTTTTTCTCAGCCTCAATAATCTTTTTCCAAGTCAGCATTTATGCTTGCAGAGTCTTGAATAAATGAGCTTTAAGTTGCTCATAATCATTTGGCAACTCTACTGAGTAGCTTTCTTTACCCGCACAGTCAGCCAAAGGTTGTGGCAAACTAATAGGCTGGCCTAATACATTTTCAACACTTTCTCTGAATTTAGCAGGGTGAGCAGTCCCTAAGAAAATACCAGTTTCACCTGGCTCAATGAAACGGGTCAAAGACTTATAAGCGATTGCTGCATGGGGTTCACTCACATATCCAAGTTGAGCCAGCTGTTTCATGGCAACCTGAGTGTAGTCTTCATCAACGGCGTCACCTTGCAACATGTCTTTATCAATTAAACCACGTTCGATAAGTGCTTCAATTCTTGGCCAGTTATTAGGTTGGCTTACGTCCATTGCATTGGATAAGGTAGCGACTGTGGCTTTAGGATCCCATTCGCCGGTTTTAAGATAACGGGGAACAGTATCATTTGAATTAGTTGCCGCTACAAAACGTTTGATAGGTAAGCCCATCACTTTAGCAATCATGCCTGCGGTTAAATTACCAAAGTTACCACTTGGCACAGAAATCACTACGTTTTCACGTTCTTCTGCTGATAATTGAGAAATTGCCTCAAAGTAATAACAAACCTGAGCTAGCAAACGACTAATATTAATAGAGTTAGCCGAGTTTAGGTGTAACCCTTGACGTACATCAACATCATCAAATGATGATTTCACCAACTGTTGGCAAGCATCGAAGTCGTCTTCGATAGCCACAGTGTGGATGTTATCACCCAATGTTGTGAAGAGTTTTTCCTGTAGAAGACTAATTTTGCCTTTCGGATACAAAATCACTACATTAATATTATCTAAACCATGGAATGCATGAGCTACTGCAGCACCGGTATCACCTGAGGTAGCAGTTAATATGGTTATAGGTTCACCTTTAGCTATAACTGACAGGACTTGGGCCATAAAACGGCCACCAAAGTCTTTAAACGCCAGTGTCGGGCCATGGAACAATTCTAGACTGTAAATACCGTCGGTCACTTTTGCTAAAGGGGCTCCAAAAGCAAAGGCTTTTTCAACAATGCCTTGAATCTCTGCTTTTGGCAGCTCATCACCAATCAATTGGGACAATATTTCAACTGAACGAGGTACGAATGGCATATCCAAAATTGCCTGGATATTTTCGAATTTAGGAAATTCCTTCGGAAAATACAGCCCTTGGTTTTTACCTAAGCCTTTTTTTACTGCTTCAGCGAAATTTACTTGGTCGCTGTCATCTTTTAAATTAAACAATTCCACTTAATTACTACCTTTATTTTATCGGTTTACCAGCATCTTGGGGCTGGTTTAAGAGACCACAGCACCTTGAGTATCAATCTGGCAAATATGACTAAAGCCAGTGTCATTCTGAATATAGTTTTCAGATAACCAGTTTTGAATACCTTGTGCTTGTTCTAAATTATTACAAACTGCAAATACGGTTGGGCCCGAGCCAGAAATACCAAAGGCTAGACCACCATTGTTCATTACATAGTCTCTGCTTTCATCAAACTTCGGTAGCAAAGATTTACGATAGGGCTCAGCTATTACATCCTTCATTACTGCGGCTGCAAGGGCTTCATCTTTTCGGTAACTTGCATCTACAAATACGGCAAGTTGTTGACCAAAGGTGATGGTTTGTGCCATTGGGATCTGCTTAGGCAAAATATCTCGGGCTGCTGCCGTCGAAACACTGATACCTGAAAAACATGCCACCCAATACCAGTTCTCAAATACTGGTAAAGACAAAGCGATTTTGTCGGATTGGCTATTCATCAACGTTAAACCACCCACAAAACATGGCGCGACATTATCGTAATGCACACTACCACTGATTTGTCCTTCCAATTCACCCATCATCAATAGTAACTCGTTTGCTTCAAAGGGTTCATCAAAAAATTGATTTAAACCATGTAGCGCAGCCACTATCGAACTCGCACTTGAACCCAACCCACTACCTATGGGTAAGTTTTTGTACAACACCATTGCCACTTCCGCAGTGGGTAAGTCACGCTCACGCAATTTTTTAGTGAATAAAGTGTAGCAGTGAAAAACAATATTTGATTGCGGATCTGCAGGTAACTTATCTGCAAAGCGTCCTTCAACCTTTAAACTAAAGGTGTCAGCAGAGCTAACATCCACTTGATCACCTAATGGACTACCATCAATAGGGGTTAATGCAGCACCCAGTAAGTCAAAACCAAGGCTAACATTGCCAATTGATGCAGGCGCGTAAGCTGTAATGCTTTTATTCATCGATTAGATATCCTGTTTCCATGGCATAGTACGAAGTACATCGGCAAATACACCAGCTGCTGTTACCGTTGCGCCAGCGCCGTAACCGCGAATCACATAAGGAATCGGCTGATAATAATGACTATGGATTGCTAAGGCATTCTCACCTTCTTTAATTGCATATAAAGGGTGAGTATTATCAACGGCTTTTAGGGCAACCTTACACTGGCCATTTTCAATTGAGCCAACATAACGTAACACTTGCCCTTTGCTTTTAGCCTCTTCGACAAGTTTTAAATAATGGCCATCCAAGCTTGGTAGATTGGCCATAAAGTCGTCAATGCTGCCACTTGCATCAAAAGAGTCAGGCAAAACAGATTCTATTTCAATATCACTTAACTCTAACTCAAGATCAGATTCGCGAGCCATTATTAACAGTTTTCTCGCCACATCCATACCCGACAAATCATCCCGCGGGTCAGGCTCTGTAAAACCATTCTGTTTAGCTATTTGAGTAGCCTCTGACAAACTATGGCCTTCATCTAACTTACCGAATACGAATGATAAGGAACCCGACAAGATGCCTTCGAAACGTTTTAATTCGTCACCTGCGTAAATCAGTTTTTGTAAATTATCGATAACTGGCAGTCCAGCTCCTACAGTGGTTTCATATAAAAACTGACGGTTGGTTTGCTGTGCCATGGAACGCAGCTTTTTGTAATAAGCAATTTCGCGGGTATTGGCTTTTTTGTTTGGCGTTACTACGTGGAAACCGGCAGACATAAAATCCGCATATTGACCGGCAATATTTTCGTTACTAGTACAATCAACAATGACTGGATTAATTAAGCTATTTTGCTTAACAAATTCACTCAAATTCTCTACCGAGAGAGTTTTCTCTGAGTTATCTAAATCTGCTTGCCATTCACTTTGCAGGTCAATGCCACCAGTTTGTAATAATAACTTACGACTATTGGCAACACCGTATACTTTTAAACTAATACCACGCTCGAATAACGGTTGTTGTTGACGAGCCATTTGTTCCAATAACTCTTTTCCTACATTGCCGCACCCCACGAGGAAAATATCAATGGAGTGGGTATTCGAGAAAAAATTCTGATGCACAACCTTCACCGCCTCTTTTGCACGATTACTCTCAATCACTGTAGAAATTGAACGCTCAGATGAACCCTGAGCAATCGCAACGTTATTCACTCTAGCTTGCGCCAATGAACTAAAGAACTTTGCAGCCAAGCCTTTAGAATGACGCATACCATCACCCACTAGGGTTACAATGGCCAATTCATGGCGCACTTCAATGGGATCTAATAGGTTATTGGCAAGCTCAAGGGCAAACGCATCTTCTAACAGATTCTGTGCTTTTTCGGCGTCTTTGCTGTGGATACAGAAACTAATGCTGTATTCAGAAGAAGACTGAGTAATTAAGCTAATGGAGATATTCGCATTAGACATCACTTCAAACACACGACTCGCCA
Organism: Aliiglaciecola sp.; assembly: GCF_039982535.1. Lineage (NCBI taxonomy): Bacteria > Pseudomonadati > Pseudomonadota > Gammaproteobacteria > Alteromonadales > Alteromonadaceae > Aliiglaciecola > Aliiglaciecola sp. The sequence continues at coordinate 197,870 of NZ_JBDWYG010000007.1, read as the reverse complement.
TGCCTACCATACCTTTCATACCAGGGCCGGCAACATTAAACATAGTCATGTCATCAAGGTGAGAGATGCCTTTCACACTGGTCCAAATATCACTCGATTCTTTACCAATTAAAGTTCCAGGAGCAGCAGGGTTTAAGGTGTTACGAATCAAACAGGGAATATGGTGTTGAGCGATAGGACCAATAGTTTTAGGATGCAACACTTTGGCGCCAAAGTAAGACAGTTCCATGGCTTCTTGATAAGTGAGCTTGTCGAGAAGCACTGCGCCATCCACTTGATTAGGATCAGCATTGTAAACCCCATCCACATCCGTCCAAATCTCACAACATTCTGCGTCTAAACACGCAGCAAGAATGGCCGCGGAATAGTCGGAACCGTTACGTCCAAGAGTCACTTTCTCGCCTTCGGCGTTTACTGCAACAAAACCCGGCATAATTAAAATTTCAGATTTATCGTAAACAAACTCCGAGAAGCGGGCTTTGCTTACTGCAACATCGGCAATGCTATCTAAGTATTCACCTTCGGCAACAATATAATTAACCGGATCAATAATGTGATTTTTTTGGCCTAGGGCGTTCAGTATTTCACTGAAAATATTCACACTGACATATTCGCCCATACTTAAAATTTTGGCGGTAATTTGGTCTGGTGCACAACGCAGTAACTGAATGCCATCTAGATGCTGTTTCAATTCAGCTAAAATTGTATCAATAAAACTGCTTAAACGGGCTTTGCGGAAAGCAGGCAATTGCTCAGCTAAGTCGCTAGCAATACCATTTAATGTCATATCTAATTTGGCATACAATTCGCCAAAGTCATTTCCCGCACTTGCTTGTTCACATAACAACGACAATGCATTTGTCACTCCCTTTGGAGCTGATAAAACCACTGCTGCACCGTTTTCTTCATGGCTAGCTAAACTGATGTCTTTAACCGACAAATAACGTTTAGCATCGGCCATTGAAGAGCCACCAAATTTCAACACCTTCATTTATTGCTCCTGTTTACTTCTGTTCCGCTGCTTGAGATTCGCATTCTAATTTCGCACTTTAACCCAACTCTGAAGCCATCTATTTGTTGTGTAGCCATTTAAAGTAGGCAAATAATTTTGCTGTAAATAACAAAAAGCCCGCTTGAGTCGCGGGCTTTTTTAAATTTCTTTAAGCACTAGCCAGCGACCAACTCGTTTGAGGTGGTAATCATAATCATGCCGATGGTGCTTATTATTATTTTCATGGGCTTCAATTTGCCGTATAGACGTCTATATGTCAACCGTCAAAGGGTGATTTGTTGGCGATTTATGCTGATCTAATTACTCTAAGGTAGAATTAAATGGATTGAATAGGTACTTCACATCGTCACACGAGTAAATATTTAACCTTTACTGCAGTTTACTTTGTAATGAGTCATTCGTTAATGAATGACTGGATCTGGACAAACAGGATAAATCTAACATTGAGAAGTTTAGAAACTGAAAATAAGACTTCACCCTACTCCCCATGCTGTCTGAAGCCGGTTAGGGGAGCTAAATATCAGCTAATATTGATGTGAATCATATATTTGCCGCTATTTTATGGGTAGTATAAGAATGAATAAAAACTTCAGATTGATAATGATTAAGGAGCAATTATGTATAAAACAATCCTGTGTGCTATTGAGGCGTCTACAGAAGGGAAACAAGTTCTCGCTAAAGCTGCTGAAATGGCAGAGTTATACGGCAGTAAGTTAATTGTTATGCATGTTCTGCCTTACCAGTTATTGCCTAAGGATTATCAAAAAGAACTGAAAGACAAAATATCTCCTAAAATTGAAGAGTTGTGCGCAGACTTCAATGTCCCTAAAAAGAACCGCATCATTAAGGTTGGTAAACCTTATGAGCTAATATGCAATGAAGGGATTAAACGAAAAGCTGACCTAATCATGCTAGGCACACACTCTAAAAAAGGCATTCAAGCATTAATCGGTTCTACCGCGAATGGCGTTGCAAACTATGCAGACTGTGATGTTTCATTAGTAAGAATTGCAAAGTCTAGCAAATAAGCAAGGAACGATATTCGATCTATTGTTACCTGCAGTTTCGAGGTAACAATAGATTAAGTCGGGTAAAGCTACAGTGCGAACCTGTTAATAATTGCTGTTCGCGCAAAGGTTAAAAACAAGGAGGTCAGATTCGTTGAAATGTCTTTCGGGCCTTTAGTTGTTAATTCAATCATTAAACTATTTTCTAAACTCAGACCTTGCAGCCATTATTGCAAGTTACCTTTGAACTCGTTTGCAAGTTGAATAAAGAGTTCTACCTTCTGCGGTTCAATATCTTTGAGCATAGTGTCGAAAACTTGCTTTTCAATTTTGTTAAATTTGTCGAGATATTGTGTTCCCCTGCCAGATAACGACAAAATTTGACTACGGCCATCTTCTTTATTGCTAGTTTTTATGACTAACTCCTGATTAACGAGCTCTTTAATCAAGCGGTTAATTTGAGCTTTATCTCGTCCCATAAAAGTGGCTAGCTTTTGTCCAGTACAATCTTCAATCTTAGAGATTACCTTTAGCGACTTTAAATGCATTGGCGATAAGTCTGAGTCCATTTGCTTAACCTGTTCAATAATTTTATTGCGTACAGTATGAAAAAGGCTAAACAGCGCTTCATTTAATTCCATTATTTCTCCATATCTAGAAAATCAACAACAACTTAGTTGACATTGTCAACCAATGTAAATATAGTAGACTTTATCAACTTTATTTAATTGGATACTAAAATGCAACTTAAGTTAAAAAATGTGCTAGTGATATTCACAATTCTCAGCACTTTAGTTGCTGCAATTACGGCTATTATGACATACACAAATTTGCAGCCAACACAAAGTTTTTTAAACAGCTGGATCAACTCCTATATATTTGCCTTAGTGGTGATGCTGCCAACTGGTGGTTTAATCTTTATTGCCATGAACAAATTAGTCGAACTGCTTTTTTCAACCCGCACACAAATGCAGCAAAAGCTGCTTCATGGTGTTTTTATGGCGGTAGTCATGGAATCTGTAATGGCAATGGTAACTACTGTGGTCAATCACGATTACATCACCTTTGCACAATACAGCCGTCTAATGCTCAGCAGTTTTTTGTATGCCTTGCCCATAGGATTAGGATTCTCATGTTTAATGGTGTTTGTGATCCGCCCCAAACTGCAACGATTTTTAGCTCAACCAACAACCAATAACCTTTAATAAGAGGAGAAAACTATGGGACCTAGAATGCGCATGACGACGGTACATTCAGTTATTGATTTGTCTCCGCACATGAGACGGATAATTTTAAGTGGTGAGGAACTTAAAGACTTCCCCGATGATAAAAAAAGTGCTCACGTGAAAGCTATTTTTCCAAATCCTAACTCTACTGAGAAATTGCCTAAACTAGGTATGTATATTGGATTCAAAAAATGGATGCGTTCATACACTGTGCGGGAATTTGATAAACAGAATAATCAACTGACTATAGATTTTGCTGTACATGACCACCAAGGGCTAGCCAGCAATTGGGCCGCCTCAGCAATACCTGGTGATTTTTTAGGGATTGCAGGACCCGGGGAGACTAAGCATGCTGACTTAAATGCTCCTAGGCATCTTTTTTTCGGTGATATAACCGCCCTGCCCGCCATTGCCGGCACATTGGAACAGTTACCCTCAGATGCCCAAGGTTCTGCATGGATTCAAGTGCCTGAACAATCAGATAAACAAGTGTTTCATGGCCCTGACGGTATTAACGTTAACTGGCTAATCACTCCTAATAAGTTAACTGAAGACTTCTTATTAGCCTTGTCGGCTCAACCGACAGATTTGCGAAACACCGCTATTTTTATTGCTGCCGAAGCTGGCATAGTCAGACAATTGAAATCCTATTTAAATACACATTGCCAATATGACAAACAAAAGCTTTACGCTAGCGCCTACTGGAATCAGAAAAAGTAATGCGCTAGACATTGGATACTGTGAATTATAAAACTGGTGTAAAGTGTCAATTAACATCCAAATCAAATTAACAGGAAAGTACTTTTTAAATGGCTTTCGATACCCAAGCAATCAACAAATCACGCCAGAATTTAACCGACTATGATGAAATATGGCTGTTCGGTTATGGCTCCCTTATATATAAGGTAGACTTCGAGTTTATTGCCAGTGAATATGCTTATATTACTGGGTATTCACGGCGTTTTTGGCAAGGCAGTCATGATCACCGAGGCACACCAGAATGCCCAGGAAGAGTGCTAACCTTAACGCCTTCTTCCGGTGAAAGGTGTTTTGGTCGAGCATTTAAAGTCAATCATGAGGTTTTCGAGCACTTAGATCACCGTGAGAAAAATGGTTACCTGCGCCATGAAATTCCTATCCATCTATCAGATAATCGAACGGTTAAAGGTTTAATATACCTCGCCAGTCCAGACAATGCCGCTTACTTAGGGGAGGCCAGTGTAAAAGACATTGCAACGCAAATCTTCAACTCATCTGGACCAAGTGGATTGAATCGTGATTATGTGTATGAACTCGCGGCTGCATTAAGAGAGCAAGACGAAGTGGACGAACATGTGTTTGAAATTGAAAAAACACTTATTGCCATGGATTGATTGTTGGCTATCACCGGGATGGTGATACATCTCACTGCAATAAAGTCCAGCCGACAGACATATTTACCCCTCTTACGACAACCACAGAATCTGTAGCTTGGGCTTCAGCCCGAGACATTAGCCCAAGCCCTCGACTAGAAATATCCCAGCAATAAAGTCCAGCCTACAAAAAAGCGCATTGCCCAAGGGTGCGACAATGTGTCGCATTTTCGGAGGCTAACTGCCCCGTTATACTGCTACTATATTAGACTCAAAAGGTTCAAATTAGTGTCAGTAACAACCAGTAATCTAAGTAATTTTCAGAAACTTTCCCCTATTGCCCTAGTCATCTGCACATGCTTTTTAAATTCCCCTGTATATGCAAATGATGAAACCGAAGTCGTAGAAGTTATAGGCTATAAACCCCAAGATAAAGTGCTTTTGGGTTCGCCAGAAGCGCTACTAGAACAACAAGGAGTCAGTTTTTCGGCAGCCGGCGGGATGTCCAGCTTACCAGTACTTAACGGTATGATGGGGGATCGCGTTAAGGTGTTGGTAGATGGTGCCGATGTTACCGCAGCCTGTGCAAATCATATGAATCCACCGCTCTCCTATATTTCTGCCAATCAAATTAAGACAATTTCAGTAATAGCCGGCATTTCACCGGTAAGTTCGGCAGGTGACAATATTGCTGGCGTAATAGAAGTGAACACCATAAATCCTCACTATAGCGACAGCGAAAATATAGGCTGGCAATCGGGCTATGCTTCGGCGGAGTACCGCAGTGTTAACGATGCCATGCTAATTGGTTTAGGCATGCACTTATCAAGTGATTCAATCAGTCTAGATTATCAAGGTGCCTATGAAGACGCCTCAAGTTATGATGATGGCAATGGTGAGCAAGTGCGCGATACGCTTTACCGAGCACAAAATCATGCCCTAACTGCCGCATTTAAAGATCAGCAACAGCAACTGGCCGTTAAACTAACCCATCAATATATCCCTTTTCAGGGCTTTGCAAATCAATACATGGATATGACTTATAACCAAAGTTATGGGCTAACCACACAATATTTTCGTGAGCTACAAAATGGCGATTTCCAGGCACAATTCAATTGGCACCAAGTTGAACATCGCATGGGCTTTTTTACATCAGAAAAAACGGGCATGATGCCGATGAATACTGAATCTGATGATTACAGTGCTAAATTACGCTGGCGTCTCCCTACCTCCGACAACCAAACTTGGTTATTGGGTGCAGAATGGTTTGCTTATCGACTTGAAGATTGGTGGCCGGCCATTGCAGATTCTACAATGATGGGTCCAAATGATTACCACAATATTCATGATGGTGAGCGCGACCGCTTGGCAATCTATGCAGAAAGTATTTCCCAGTTAGCTAACCAATGGACAATCTCTGCAGGCGTGCGGGTTGAAAATGTGACAACCGATACCGGTGAAGTGCAGTCATACAGTTCTATGTCGATGATGGGCATGCCGAATGAGGACTATGCCGCCAGCCTGGCATTCAATGCAGCTGATCGAGATCGTTCAGATACATTAGTGGACATATCCTTATTGGCGTCTATTCCCCTCAATAGCCAACAAACTTTAGAGTTGGGTATAGCACGCAAAAACCGCGCACCCAACTTATACGAACGGTATAGTTGGGGTCGCGGTAGCATGGCTATGACCATGATTGGCTGGTTTGGCGATGGTAACGGCTATGTGGGAGACATTAATTTGGCCCCAGAAACAGCAGTAACCATCAGTGCCGGATACCAATATGCTAGTACAGATGAAAGTTGGCAGTTTTCCATAACCCCTTATTACACCAAAATAAACGATTATATTGATGCACAAGTTATCGGTAGCTTTAGTGCCTTTGGCCAATCAGACAACCCTGATGCCACCCGCAACCTACTACAGTTCATTAACGAAGATGCCACTTTGTATGGTGTGGATATTCAGGCACGTAAACAAATTGCAGACGATGCGCAATTGGGCCAGTGGAGCTTACAAGCCGATATTAGCAGTGTGCGTGGTTCTCGCGACGATAGTGGCGAAAGTCTTTATCAAATTAAACCCATCGAAGGGAAACTGAGTTTGCAGCACAAGTTAGCTAACTGGCAAAACAGCTTAAGTGTTCAGTGGGTAGACAGCAAAAATCGTGTTGACTCTCGTCGACTCGAAAATACCACCGAGAATTACACATTAGTTGATATCGCAAGTCAGTATCATTGGCAACATATGACCTTAAGTGTAAGTGTCAATAATCTTCTAGATGAATACTATGAATTGCCGTTAGGTGGCGTCAGCGTAGCAGATATTAGAATGGGTGAAAGCACCGATTTTGCCCAGCTAGCTGGTAAAGGTCGCTCGATTAACATTGGCCTTCGTGCCAGTTTTTAATGAGCTTACAACCTTAGCAAAATAAACAATTGCGGTCAGGATGTTGCCAGGCTATCAATGGCAACATCCACCAGCGAATCAAAGCGGCTTAGTTTGTTTATTAATCTTGAATATATTCATTGGGTTTTTAATCAATCATACTAGGCAGCCCCAGTCTTATTTGCTGACCGTTTTATTTGTAGACCGTTTTCTAATTAATAGAGTCCAAAACGTGTTAACACATTATGCAATTTGGTTTTATCTATGGGTTTTTCGATAAAATCGAGTGTGCCAAATTTAGCTACTCTTGATTTCATTTCAGGCTGAATATCACCTGAAACAATAATCACAAAGACGTCTATACACTCTTCTTTTAACGCCTCTAATACCTCAATACCATTCATAATAGGCATGACTAAATCAAGAATGACTAATGCAAATGATCCTTCGATTAGCTTATTGATGGCTTCTTGGCCATTACTGACTAGTTCGATTTCACTGGCAAAGTTATTAGGAAGGCTGCGCTGTACCATTTTACGCGCCAACGCAGAATCATCACAAATTAATACGGGAAAGCTCACCATCTCACCTTTTTTTTTATTATTATTGGATAGTTTTATGTTTCAATAGTCTTTTCTTCAACTTTATACTGTGACCGAAGTTATGCCAAGCATTCAAGAAAAAGTCGCCTATCAGATACTTTATGGATTTGAGAAAAATTATCGTTGGTTTTGTCGAATTACCTCAGGGGCAAAACAGCGGTTTGAGCAAGCACAGTGGCAAGCAACTCAACTTGCGGTAAAAGAACGCATATCTATTTACGAACAAAGTTTGGCGGATACCATATCCGAAGTCTATACACTTATAAATCCGCGCCAACAAAGCCATGAATTCTGGCACCAAGTAAAAAATCTATTTGCGTTGCAATTGGAACAGCATCCCCAATACGAATTAGCCGAAACCTTTTACAACTCAGTAATAGGCAGATTGTATAAACACAATAAAATTGATGACCAAATCATGTTCGTTCTGCCTAGCCGTTGTTATATCCCGGGACAAGACAAGCATAAAGTGGTCAACAGCTTCGACACTAGCGGCACTGTTGGCTCAATGATGGAAGCAATTCTAGCTATCTACCGCTTTTCCATTCCCTACGAAAATAAACAAAGTGATATACAGCAACTTGATCAGGCACTAAGAGCGCGGCTAAATAAAGCTCAACTGGCATCAGTGCACACTGTAGAGATTCTAAAACCTGTCTTTTTCCGAGGTAAAGCGGCATATTTGGTCGGCCGTATCTGTATGCCGGAAGAAACCCTTCCATTTGTCATTGCGTTATTAATTAACGACGAAAAGCAACTGCAAGTCGATGCGCTGCTAACCAGCAATAAAGACTTGAGTGTTATTTTTGGTTTTGCCCGCGCCTATTTCATGGCCGATACATTATATCCAGCTGAAATTGTTGCGTTTTTACAAGAATTGATGCCAAACAAAAAGAACTTCGAATTGTATATGTCCATCGGTCATTACAAACACGGTAAAACCGTATTTTATCGAAACTTCCTACAACACTTAGATAATACAGAGGATAAATTTTGCATTGCCCCGGGAATTCGCGGTCTGGTGATGGCAGTTTTCCATTTGCCTTCCTACGGAGTGGTCTTCAAAATAATCAAAGATGAATTTCCCGAAAGTAAAAGGGTCACTCGTGAACAGGTACGAGAGTGCTATCGTTTAGTGAAAACCACTGATCGGGTTGGTCGCATGGCAGATACCCATGAGTACGTAAACTTCAGGCTACCCAAAGACCGCGTAGAGCCAGAGCTATTGGAAGAGTTATTGGACGTTGCAAGTAAAAACATCGAGGTTAATGAAAACGAAATAATCATTAAACATGTTTATATCGAAAGAAAAATGACCCCGTTGAACATCTTTTTACAAACGGAAACCGATGAAAACAAAATCCACAATGCAATTAATGACCTAGGCTTTTGTATTAAACAAATTGCCGCAGCTAATATCTTCCCCGGCGATATGTTACATAAAAATTTCGGGGTAACTCGGCATGGTCGCGTCATTTTCTATGATTATGATGAAATTTGTTTGATGCATCAGCGTACTTTTAGGGAACTACCAAAATCAGATGATCCTTTTGCCATGGATACACTCTCGGTATCACCGGAGGATGTTTTTCCTGAGCAGTTCGAACATTTTATTGTAGGGAAACGTCATTTAAAGGATCTCCTTAAAAAATTACACCCTGACCTAATGACGGCAAAATACTGGGTTGAAGCACAAAAAGTAGCCGCAACAGGGACAGTCCAGCACTTCACACCGTATAGTCCTGAACTGCGTTTCAAGCGAGTGTAAGTATCCAGTGAATCAAACCCAGTTAACCGCAGAGGACCTAACCCAGCAGCTCGGTATTCAGTTGCCCTCTGCGGAGCAGCCATTAAACCTTACTTGGCGCAATGAGAATGATGTGCGTGTTTGGGTGAAGCGCGACGATTTGATCCACCCAGTAATTTCCGGCAATAAATGGCGGAAACTGAGCCAAACCTTATTGCACTCGGCACATGCACCTCCGGCGAAAATCATCAGTTTTGGGGGCGGCCATTCAAATCATTTGCATGCATTAGCCTATAGTTGTCAAAAATTAGAAATCCCGTTATTGGCCATTGTTAGGGGAGATTATTCACAACATATGACCCCTATGCTCAGGGATATTAAACACTGGGGCGCAGAAATTGAATGGGTGAATAAAATCACTTACGCGAAACGGGCTTACGCTAATTATTTAGAGCAGCTTAACGCACTGCATCCCAATTCCTTGATTATTCCAGAAGGCGGCTCACAGCTTGACGCCTTGAACGGCGTAGCCTCTACTGTTGCAGAATTTACCCAGCCCTATGACGTCATAGTGACACCTGTTGCCAGTGGCGGCACTATGGCTGGTTTAATCCAAGGTACGCACAACAGTCGCTGCCAGGTATTAGGCCTAGGTGTATTAAAAGGCCATGACTATTTACAAGAATTGGTCACTAGGCTTCTACCCAGTGAGATACAACATTCAGGTTCATCAATACAAAAACCAACAGAACAAAAAAGCTGGCAAATCAATTCGGATTTTCACTTTGGTGGATACGCCAAAAAAACACCCGAACTGGTCACGTTTTGTGAACAATTTGAACAAGATTACCAGATCCCCATCGAACCCATTTATTCGGGCAAACTGTTTTGGGGTTTACGCCAATTAATCGAAAATAAAAGTTTTCCACCAGGCTGTAAAATCCTTGCCATACATACCGGTGGGCTACAAGGTAAACGAGTTCAACAACCCGCAAAGATAATAAGGAATCAAGATGCAGTGGACTGAATGGCTAGCAGGTTTCGCAGGCGCGTCTCCCATAGAGTGGATAGCCACCATCAGCGGCTTTTTGTGTGTATTCCTGATCATAAAACGCAGTATTTGGTGTTTTTTCTTTGGTTTTATCCAAGTCAGTTTATACAGTTATATTTTTTACGACGTCAAACTTTACTCAGATATGATTCTGCACCTGATTTATGTAGGCTTTCAAATCTATGGTTATTGGATTTGGTCGAAAAATTTAGATGATGGTGGTCATGTGGTTGTCCATCACGGCAGCAGGCAATTGTATCTGCTAACCGTAAGCTTGGCGATTGTTGCAACCGGGCTCTGGGGCTGGTTTATGGCAAGCAATACCGATGCTAGCTTACCCTACTTCGATGCTTTTACCACTTGTGTCAGTTTAATGGCTCAGTGGTTAATGTCTCATAAGAAGCTATATAATTGGAGCTTTTGGATTGTGGTGGATGTCGTTGCCATCTGGGTATATTGGCAAAAGGGTTTGTACCCAACCTCCGTTCTCTATTTATGCTTTTTAGTGATGGCTTGTATTGGTCAATATCAATGGTGGCGGATTTATCAAAAAAATACGGCACAGTTCGTCTAAGTAACTTGGATTAGATGAATAAAGTGTCTATATTTTTGCATTCGCCTATTGCGTCTTTAGCTAGCAGTGTTAGCATGCGCAAAATTTTCAGCTTGGATAAAAGGAAGCTAATATGTCTCGTGTTTTGATCATCGGTGCTGGCGGCGTTGCTGCAGTCACCATTAAAAAATGTGCCCGTATGCCTGAGCATTTCGATGAAATCTATTTGGCCAGCAGAACAGTATCAAAATGCGAAGCGCTACAAGCTGAAGTTGGCGCAGATCGCGTAAAAGCAGTATTTGCCATTGATGCTGATAATGCCGCAGAAGTTGAAGCGTTAATTAATAAAGTAAAACCTGATTTGCTTATTAACTTAGCGCTGCCCTATCAAGATCTTCCTATTATGGATGCTTGTCTTGCTACGGGAACGAACTACTTAGATACCGCCAACTACGAACCAAAAGATGAAGCCAAATTTGAATATTCATGGCAATGGGCCTACCAAGACAGATTTAAACAAAAAGGCATAATGGCTCTTTTAGGAAGTGGGTTTGATCCCGGTGTAACTAATGTTTACACCGCCTATGCAGCTAAACATTATTTTGATGAAATTCATTATTTGGATATTGTCGATTGTAATGGTGGCGACCATGGTCAAGCTTTTGCCACTAACTTCAACCCAGAGATAAATATCCGCGAAATCACTCAACGAGGACGTTTTTGGGAGAATGGTCAATGGAAAGAAACTGATCCATTGAGTGTCAGAGAAGATCTGGATTACCAAAACATTGGGGTCAGAGCATCATATTTGATGTTCCATGAAGAGTTAGAGTCGATTGTTAAACATTTCCCTAGTTTAAAACGTGCTCGTTTTTGGATGACCTTTGGTGATGCTTACTTGAACCACCTTAAGGTGCTTGAAGGTATTGGCATGACCAGCATTGAACCCATTGATTTCCAAGGCCAACAAATTGTGCCCCTTGAATTCTTAAAAGCCGTGCTACCAAATCCAGGTTCACTTGCCGAAGGTTACACCGGCATGACCTGCATAGGTACTTACATCACAGGTATTAAAGATGGCAAAGAAAAAACCATCTTTATATACAACAACTGTGATCACGCAGCCTGTTTTGAAGAAGTTGGCGCGCAAGCCGTTTCCTACACTACCGGTGTGCCGGCAATGATTGGTGCGGCGCTTATGTTAAACGGTACCTGGAAAGGTGAAGGGGTATGGAACATGGAACAATTCGATCCAGACCCGTTTATGGAAATGCTTAATCAACACGGACTGCCTTGGCAGGTGTTAGAGTGCGAGCAAAGCCCGTTTAAACGCTAATTGGGAGTCAGACCTTGAGCGAGCAAATGTTAAACCCAGCAATCCCTTCACCATGTTATGTGTGTGAAGAGTCTAAACTCGAACACAATTTACAAATAATGGAACGAGTACAGCGAGAAGCTGGGGTAGACATTATTCTTGCCCTTAAAGGTTTTGCCATGTGGTCTACCTTTGATCTGGTGGGTAAATATTTAAAAGGTTGCACCGCCAGTTCAGTTTGGGAAGCCAAACTTGCCAAGTATGAAATGGGTCAAGAAGTCCATGCTTTTTCACCGGCCTACAAACCGGCAGATATGCACGAGTTATTACAATTAGTGAATCACATTTCATTTAATAGTTTAACTCAGTGGCAGCGTTATAAAGAGCAAGTTTTGGCTGCCGGGATATCTGCTGGCATACGCTTGAACCCAGAACACCGCGAAGCGGAAACTGAACTCTATGATCCCAGTGCACCTGGCTCACGTTTAGGCATTCGACTGGCGGATTTAGAAGGGGCTGATTTAACGGGTATCGAGGGTTTTCACGTGCACAACTTATGTGAGTGTGATTCTTATGCCACAGAACGAACTTTACTGGCAGTAGAAAAACGCTTCGCAAAATGGCTACCAGAGATTAAATGGTTAAATTTAGGTGGCGGTCACTTGATGACCAAACAGGGTTATAACCTAGAGCACCTAATTGACACCTTGACGCAATTTAAACAACGTCATCCACATATTCATATTATTCTTGAGCCAGGTTCTGCAGTAGCGTGGCAAACTGGCAGTTTAGTGTCTGAAGTCGTGGATATAGTGGAAAATGACGGGCAAATTGCTATTTTGGATATCTCTGCCACCGGTCATATGCCCGATGTGCTGGAAATGCCCTATCGGCCTGAGGTGACAGACGCAGGGGAACCAGGTGAAAAAGCTTTTGACTATAAACTTGGCGGCAACTCCTGTTTAGCCGGTGACGTTATTGATACTTATAGCTTTGACCATCAATTAACAGTAGGTGAACGGATTGTGTTTGAAGATATGATCCATTACACCATGGTCAAAACCACGTTCTTCAACGGTGTTGAACACCCAGCCATTGGCATCATTCGAAAAAATGGCGAATTTGAGCTAATTCGTCAGTTTAATTACCAAGATTTCAAAAATCGGCTTTCATAGTCCTTTCATCTCGACTAAACCTCATCCCCACTTCACAAATATACTTTGCGCGGCAATTAATTTTTCAGTTGCCGCATGCCTAAAATTACCAACAATAATCCAGTTATATGCAAAAGAGTGACAGGCTCATCCAGCAACTGATTAGATAAAATAATGGTAAATAGAGGTCCTACTGCCCCGACAATAGAGGCTTTACTTGCGCCTATTCGTTTTACCCCGGCACTGATCATAAATGAGGGGATCAAGGTCATAAAAATCGCCACAATCAAACCACCTATATAGAGTTCATTTGAGTAATCCAATAAATCTCCAACACCTGCGGCATAGGAGTGGATAAGCAGGGTAATACAGGCTGATATCATGGCTAAACAGACAAAACGTTGGCTACCAATTTGACGGGAAAAACGTTGGGTCGCCACCAAATACCAAGCCGTTAAAATACTCGCAATAAACACCAAAAAACTGCCTAAATAGAGATTTTCACCACCAAAAGAAAGGTCGGCATAGAAGAACACAAAAATGCCAGCATAAGACAATATCAGTGCTAACCAGACTTTAGGCACCGGCTTTTCTTGCAAAAACCACCAACCAAATAAGATAGCCACCGCCGGATAACAGAATAGAATGATTCTCTCTAGTCCTGCCGTAATGTATTGCAAGCCGAGTAAATCAAAGTAGCTACCTAAATGATAACAAGCAATACCCGCTGCACAGCAGGCTAATAATTCCTTTGCACTCAGGGTTCCCCAGCCTGCTCGTTGTAACGACCAGATTAAAATCAGTAAATAGAAAGGTAAAACAAACAACATACGCAGTGTTTGCAATTCCAATGGACCTATACCTAACTGGTAGAGGTATTTGATCATAATCGCTTTACTGGAAAATAGGACAGTACCTAGTACTACTAGAAAGATGCCAGGATCAATTCTGGACATTGACGGCTTCAAATGAACGGGAATAATGGAGACGGCGTTGATTATCCAAAATAATGGCTTCATAACCGCGGGTGCGGTTAATTAAATTTATGCCTTTTTTTACCCCTAATACAAACACCGCGGTGGATAAACCGTCATTCAAGGTGCTTCTAGGGCCAATGATAGTCACACTTTGCACTTCATAGCTGGATTCACCACTTTTGGGTGACAGAATATGATGGTAACGTTTGCCATCTTCTTCGAAGTAACGCTCATAATCTCCAGAAGTGGACATAGCTGTGTTTTCAAGGGGTAAAACCACCGCTTGTTTTTGATGATTTCGCGGATCGCGGATCCCCACCGTCCATGGACGGCCATTACGATCCCCTAACAACCCTGTATCTCCGCCAGCTGTCACCAGAGCATGCTCAATTCCCATGTTTTTGAGAATAGATAAGGCGTTATCAACAGCGTGCCCTTTGGCAATGCCACCTAAATCAATTTTCACTTTTGGGTGAGTAAAAGCCACTGATTGGGTGTCTGGATTTAACTGTAGATGCCGATAATTAATTGCATCCAACAAACTTTTAATAGTTTGCGAGTCGGGACGTTGCTTTTGTCGATAGTCGTACAGATAACCCACACTGGCAAAGGTAATATCGAATGCCCCTTGGGTTTCTTCTGATAAGCCCACAGACAATTGCAATAACTCAAACAATTCAGAAGAAACGGGCACCTCTGAGTGTGGAGCCAAACGATTCACTTTCGACAATTCACTGCTGTCGATATACGGACTCATGAGCTGATTTATACGCTGCATTTCCTGCATGACGGCTTCTACGGCCGCGTGACCTAATTGCGGGGATGTGGCCCAAATTTCGGTGTGAATATTGGTACCCATAATGCCGCGACTATCAGAATACCAAGCGCCCTGCTCGCTTTTATCCTCACTTTTATCCTCGCTTTCAGTGTGAACTAAGGTTTTTTCTGACGCGCCATAAGCATAATTAGCGACCGGAATATTGATACCAGCACACACAAACAGCAGCGCCACAAAGATGGCCTTGAGATTAATCATTCAAGGTTAAACCATACTGATAGAGTGCATTCTTTTTAAGGCCGTAATGGGAGGCTGTAATGGCTGCGGCCTTTTTCAATGGTAGCTCGGCCATCAAGGTTTTCAATAGTTGCAGACTTTCAGGAGGCATCTCAGTATCATTTTTTGGCGCACCGGCAACCATCAATACAAATTCTCCACGCTGATGGTTGGCATCATCTAAAAGCCAGGCTAGCACCTCAACCGCCGACGCCGAATAAAACGTTTCAAATGCTTTAGTGATTTCTTTGGCAATGGTTATTTTGCGCTCTTCCCCCAGCACCTCAATAATGGCCTTCACAGTATCGGCTATACGACGAGGAGACTCGTAGAATACTGTGGTGGCGGTTTCGCTATTTAAACGCTCTAACACACTGTGTTTAGCCACCTGCTTAACTGGCAAAAAACCATAGAACAGAAACTGATCGGTCGGCAAGCCAGATGCACTTAAAGCGGCAATTGCAGCGCAAACTCCAGGTACAGGCACCACAGTTACCTCTTTATCAGTGCAACGATTCACTAAGTTATAACCAGGATCACTTATTAAAGGTGTGCCGGCATCGGAAATTAACGCGATATCCATTCCCCCCTTCAACTGTTCAATTAAACGATCGGATATTTGTTTCTCATTGTGATCATGAACTGCCGTCATTCGGGTGTTTATTCCCCAATGTTGTAACAGCTTTTGACTATGCCGTGTATCTTCAGCGGCAATCAAATCAACTTCATTTAATACTTTGATTGCGCGGTGCGTAATATCGTCCAAATTGCCAATGGGTGTTGAAACAATGAACAATGTGCCAGTTTTTGCCACTTATAATCAGCCTTTGATTGTTTTACATCATTAGGCATTTTAAACTACCTAAAGATAAATGGGTTGGAAAATTTTGAGAGTATCAATGGGCAAGTTAAAATGGTTAGTTGTTTATAGTGCTGCCGCGGCATTAATTGGTTGTGGCTCTACACCCGAAGCAACCAAAACGACTAGTAGCAATAAGTCCAAACAACAAACAACGCAACAAGAAGAAGCGTTACCCAAAGATCCTATTTTTTACTTAAATGAAGCAAAACGCATTTATGCTGATAGCAAAGACAAAACTCAGCGTAACCAATGGATCTTGCAAGCAGCAGAGTCATATAAGCAACAAGAACAATGCCAGCAAAGCGAAAAAGTGGTGCTACTCACTATGGCTGAAATCTCAGATACGGCGTTGCGTAATCAAGCACAGATTCTACTCGCAGAATGTGAATTGACTAAAACCCCCACTAATTGGGAAAAAGTTGCCACGCTGCTAGGGCAAATAAACCCAGATCTTAATCATAAGAATCGCGTGTTTCACATTCAGCATAGACAATACGTGCACTTAAAGCAGTGGCTCAATGCAGCACTGGCGTTGAACCAAATTGAACCCGTCGAAAATCTGCAAGAGCAAAACATATGGTATTTGCTACAACGGTTGAACGAACAAGAGTTAGAGAATGCTCTTCGTTCCCATTCAGAATTATCTCCGTGGTTACAATTGAGCTTAATTGTTAAACGTTTTGGTCTACAACCACAACAATTACAAGTTGCAGTGGATGAATGGCAAACTCGTTTCGGGTCACACCCGTTGAGTGTTAACTTACCAGAAGAAATTCAACGAGCGATAGATATACGCCCCTTAGAAATGCAAAAGATAGCGGTACTCTTACCGCTTTCTGGCCGACTATCTCAACAAGGTTTAGCTATAAAACAAGGTCTTTTGGCTGCCTACTACTCAAATCAAACATCCATCTCAAGTGATGCAAAAGATGGCTTCCCTGCACTGCATTTTTTCGATATTGAAAATAAACCAATGACGGAACTGGTAGCAGAAGTATCAGAATATGATGTGGTGATAGGTCCTTTGGTAAAAGACAAGTTGGCAGAATTTACTCAGTTAGCTCCACCAGAGCTAAATATCATCGGCTTAAATCGACTCGATAACAGCAAACTCGTATCTGAACCCGGCAGTATAGATCCGTCACTCCTTAATGATAAACAAAGTACAGAGCTAGCCAACCTAGAGCCAGAAGTAACAGAACAGGTTGACGGCGTAAGTGAACCTGGTATTCGCATATATTTTGCGTTATCACCAGAAGACGAAGCCGTGCAATTAGCTAACAAAGTATTCAAAACTGGAGCACTCAGCCCTATTGTTGTGACCCAACAGAGTGGCGCACCTAAACGTATGGCGAATGCCTTTTTACAAACTTGGCAACTATTAACTGACGGTGATGGTGTAGC
Organism: Aliiglaciecola sp.; assembly: GCF_039982535.1. NCBI lineage: Bacteria > Pseudomonadati > Pseudomonadota > Gammaproteobacteria > Alteromonadales > Alteromonadaceae > Aliiglaciecola > Aliiglaciecola sp. The sequence continues at coordinate 180,163 of NZ_JBDWYG010000007.1, read as the reverse complement.
ACCAGGAGTAGCGACCTTTACCGATAATAAGAGCATGCGTACCAGCCTAACCACGTTACTGGATGTTTCTCAAAGTAAAACTCGTATTGACCAATTAGAAAGTATCACTAGCGAAAAAATTTATTCGGTACCACGTAATCGCCGGGATATTGATGCCATAGTGTTATTTGCATCACCTGAGCAGACTGAATTACTTAATCCTATCGTTGAAACCAGTTTAAGTCCCTTTAACGACAAAGCTGTTCCTGTTTACGCTTCTTCACGAAGCTACAGTAAGAATTTCAGTAACAATACCTTACGTGACCTGCGTAACATCACCTTTACAGATATGCCTTGGATGTTACCAGATGGGGAGCATCAGTCTTTGAAAAGTGAAGTTGAAGCGATTTGGCCGAAACAAGACGATACTTTAAAACGTTTGTTTGCTTTAGGTTTTGATGCCTATACTCTGGTACCAGTGTTGACGAGTCTAGAAGCTTTGCCTCAGGTTTCAGTTAAGGGGTTAACAGGCACCCTTTCTGTAGACCAAAGCGGTAATGTTATTCGTGTTCTACCCTTCGGTAAGATTACTGAAAGAGAGGTTATTTTGCTTGCAATGGATTAAGCAACGCTTTGCCAGGGAAACTGGGCAACAATCAGAGATAAAAGCTCGCCATTACTTGCAAGAAAATGGACTGGATTTTTATCAGAGCAATTATCATTGTCGCTCAGGTGAAATTGATTTAGTTATGCGAGACGGCCAAGAATGGGTATTTGTTGAAGTCAAATATCGCAGCAATTCTGATTATGGTACGGCAGCGGAATATTTTCATGCAGCCAAACGAAAAAAATTTACTCAGGCAGTGAAACATTTTATGCACTTTCACCGTCTAAACCCCGCAATGGTAGCGCATCGGATTGATTTAGTTGCAATTGACGGTGATCAAATTCAATGGTTCAAGTCGGTCTAAAAGCGCCATTGGAATTCTATTTAAAACACAATTGAGATTGTCATGATTGAACAAATAAAAGCTAATTTCACTGAAAGTATCCAGACTAAAATAGCCGCTGGAGAAGTACTTCCAGAGTCGATTTTTAAAGCATCACAGATGATGGTTGATGCACTTATTCACGGCAATAAAATTTTATCATGCGGGAATGGAGGCTCAGCAGGAGACGCACAACACTTTTCTTCAGAACTTCTGAATCGTTATGAACGGGACCGCCCCAGTTTACCTGCAATGGCTTTAACAACTGATTCATCGACTATCACTTCCATAGCTAATGATTACAGTTATGATGAAGTTTTTTCTAAGCAAGTTCGAGCATTAGGGCAAGCCGGTGACATTTTGTTAGCCATTTCCACTAGTGGTAACTCTAGAAATGTGATTAATGCTATGGAAGCTGCATTAAGCAGAGATATGACCATAGTGGCGCTTACCGGAAAAGACGGTGGTGAGATGGCAGGTTTATTGGGTCCGAATGATGTTGAAATTCGTGTTCCATCCAGCCGTACTGCGCGTATTCAAGAAGTCCATTTATTGGTTATTCACAATTTATGTGAATGTATCGATGATAGTTTATTCCCGGAACAAGGAGCAGATTAAAGCATGTTGTTTACAACTCGTCGCTCTCTAATTTTTATCGCTGTTATCACCTTGTTTTTACAAGGTTGTGCTGCCCTAGTCGTCGGTGCTGGTGTCGGTGCCGCTTCTGCCGCTCATGATAGACGAACTTTAGGTACTCAACTAGATGACAAAACGACGACTGCCCGATTGGCGGCTAAGTTTGCCAATAATGCCAGCCTAGACGCTGCCAGAATCGATATCACTGTATTCAATGGCATAGTGTTATTAGTTGGCCAAGCACCTTCAGAGTCGATTAAAGCGGAAGTATCTACTACCGCCCAGAGCGTTGAAAATCTGCGTAAGATCCACAATCAAATGCGTATTGCTGAACCTATCCCTGCAACGGTTATCGCTAATGACACCTGGTTAGCAAGCAAAGTAAAAACCGCGCTAATTGGTGATAAACGAGTAGATGGCTTGAATATTATTGTAGAAGTCGAAGACTCAGAAGTATTTTTGATGGGACTAGTTAGCAGCAGTGAAGCTGATATTGCCGTTGAAGTCGCACGAAACGTTAATGGAGTGGCTCGAGTCATCAAAGCATTTGAAAACAACTAGGGATTTCTAGCGGTTACACATCTTAGCCAAGTCGCTAGTTGAAAAGGGTCCGCTCCAAGTTATTGCAAACTTTTTGGAAACGACCCCATATCTTTATTCAACCATTTAGCATCAAACAGTAAGTCATTCACTTTGTTCTGAGCCCTACGTATTTGCGATGGTGTCATCTTCTCGTGCAACTTAAAGTAATGGGCATTCACTTGTGCCTTATTTTCATCAAGGGCACTGTATAAACCCTGCCAAATTGCAGCCTTCTCGAGATCATTTTTTTGTAAATAATAACCAACGTAAAACTCATATACAGAAGGCTGTATATCTTTAATCACTGCGGCTTTTTCGAGTGCTTGGCGAGCGTATTTCAAACCTTGTTCTTGGTTATTTTTCGCGTAGTGGGTCATTAACGCCACATACACATCAACGTGCACTTCTTTGGCAGTCTCAAAGCCATTAACCATGGATTCCCAATTATCTTGATTCTGAGAATTTGTCCAAAGCCAAAGGTTAACTTCTGGTCTTGAAATTGAACGTGTACTGGCGATTAGCTCTTTTTGTAGTTCGGGAATTTTTCTAATAGTTGTCATTTGTGACTGTTTGTCACTTTTGTTTCGAACCGCTTCAGAGACAAATGCATCTTCTAAGCAACTTCGATAAGCATCTAGGGTTCTAAGTGCCACATAGGTATTAATTGAACTCAATTGTTCACGTTGGCGTGCTAGGTCTCGAATAACTTCACTTCGTGGCAACGTACACAACGCCCCTGAGTGGGTGTTGTCGCAGATATCTTGATAAGTATCACAAATTTGCCACATAGAGTCGTCAGCGACACCATCATTATCACAACCAGCAATCAAAATGCTTACCCAAATCAACCAATAACGCATATGTGATTTCCTAGAAATATTAAATTTTATGGTATTTTTATTTGATGATAAAAAAGGCGCTAAACAGCGCCTCTTATAAATTACTTAACGACCGTAAGGTTCGGAGGTCCTTTTCGTTCAGGCTTAGGAGTTGCTTTAGGTGTAGCAGCAGTCCCTTCCTTATCTCCGTCAGCGACAAGACTTTCATCTGGCGTAAAGACGGTACCGGCACCATTTTCCTTCGCATAGATAGCTAAAACAGCGTGAGTGGGAACCACTAATTGCCGTGGCACCCCGCCAAAGCGAGCTTCAAAACTGACATCTGCATCACCAATGTTTAGTTTTACACATGCACTAGGCGATACATTAAGAACAATCTGTCCATCTCGGACATGCTCTTGCGGCACATTAGTACCAGCAACAGTTGCATCAACAACTAAATAAGGTGTTAAGTCGTTGTCTACGATCCATTCGTAAAATGCTCTTAACAAGTAGGGCTGATTTGAAGTCATCATAATAGGCTACCTAAACCACTTAAAGTGGATCGTGTATTTCTCTTTCTTGATCTGTCAACGAAGCTTTGAAAGAGCTACGAGCAAATATGCGATTCATATATGCTAATACTTCTTTACTGCCTGCCCCAGTTAGTTCGATGCCAAGTGCAGGCAATCTCCACAATAGGGGTGCTAAGTAACAATCAACTAAGCTAAACTCTTCACTCATAAAGAATGGCGTTTCAGCAAATAATGGCGCTAAACTAAGTAATGCTTCACGTAACTCGTTACGCGCTGCATCCAAATCACCTTTACCTGCAACAATCTTATCAGAAACTGAATACCAATCTTGTTCTATACGGTGCATCATCAAACGGCTTTGACCGCGTGATACAGGATAAACAGGCATAAGAGGAGGATGTGGGAAACGCTCATCCAAGTACTCCATAATGATATGGGACTTGTATAAAACTAGTTCTCTATCGACCAGTGTAGGCACTGTGCCATAGGGATTTAAATCAAGTAAATCTTCAGGAAGGTTGGTTGGATCAGTATAGCTGATTTCAACGCCCACTCCTTTTTCCGCAAGTACTATGCGTACTTGGTGACTGTAAATATCACTTGTGTCAGAGAACAACGTCATGATTGAACGTTTATTCGCGGCTACAGCCATTAACTATCCTCCAGAATCAACAAAACAGGCCAACCAATACAAGGTTTAAAAACCACCAGATTGATTGGTTGTCTAACTCCAGTTCGGAATTAGACTGATTAAAAAAAGGGGCAATTCCGCCCCTTTTTTGATTATACCTTAATTTTGGGTGAATTAGTGAACATCACGCCAATATTCTTTCTTAAGTAGGTAAACGAAAATAAACAGTACAACGATGAAGGCTAAAACCCATCTTCCGGTAGATTCCAAATTCAAACGACCAGGTTCACCGACATAAACTAGGTAGTGAACAAGGTCACCCACAGCTTTGTCATACTCTTCAGTATTCATCTCACCGTTGCCGTCAGTTTTAATGCCAACGTACACTTCTTTCATTTCACCGTCGATCATTCTTTCTTCATGAGTTTCGCGAGGAGTACCTTGCAACTCTTGAAGCACGTGAGGCATACCGACATCAGGGAAACGTTTGTTGTTCACCCCAAAGGTTTTACTCTCGTCTACATAGAAAGTACGTAGATAGGTGTATAACCAATCAGCACCACGTACACGAGCAACCAAGGTTAAATCAGGAGGTGGAGCACCAAACCATTTAGCGGCATTCTCTGCAGGAATAGCGCTTTTAATATGGTCAGATACTTTCTCACCAGTAAACTGCAAGTATTCTTGTCCCAATTCATTAGGAATATCTAAATCTTTGAAACTACGCTCGTAGCGCTGATACTGCATGTTATGACAACCCAAGCAGTAGTTATTGAACAACTTAGCACCATTTTGTAACGCAGCTTTATCGTTCAAATCAATATCGATGTGGTCGTTTTCGATTCCGCCACTGGCAGCACCAGCAAGTCCCGAAAACAATAAAGTTAACACTAATACAAACTTTCTCATTTCGTGATCCTCTCTGGTACCGGCTTAGTATTCTCATTTCTGCTGTATATGAACATCAAAACGAAGAATCCAAAGTACATAATAGTAGCGATTCGAGACGCAATAATTTTCCAATTTTCTTGCGGTGTACCACCTAGGTAACCTAGGAAAATAAAGACTGCAGCAAATACCAGTAGGTTCCAACGGTGCAAACCACAACGGTAACGCCAAGATTTCACTTTTCCGCGATCAATCCATGGTAATAAGAACAACGCAACGATTGCAGCGAACATGGCTATTACACCAAGTAACTTATCAGGTACCGCTTTTAAGATTGCGTAAAACGGCGTGAAGTACCAAACAGGGAAAATATGCTCAGGTGTTTTCAATGGGTTAGCAATTTCAAAGTTAGGGTGCTCTAAGAAATAGCCGCCCATACCTGGAGCAAAGAACATGATGTAGCAGAAGATAAATAAGAATGCAGCGAATGCAACCATGTCTTTCAGCACTATATGGGGGAAGAAAGGCACTACGTCATCAATGATGTCGTATTTTTTAGTGTAGTACTCATGCATTTCAAACTTGGTTTTTTGATCTTCAGTCAACGAACCTTTTTTACGTTTAACTTCAACACCATCTGGGTTATTTGAGCCCACTTCGTGCAATGCAACAATATGCAAGAAAACGAGTATGACAATAACCAATGGTAAAGCGATAACGTGTAAGGCAAAGAAACGGTTTAGGGTAGCACCAGAGATAACGTAGTCACCCTGAATCCACTCAACTAAATCAGGTCCAATCACCGGAATAGCACTGAACAGGGAAACAATTACTTGCGCTCCCCAATAAGACATTTGTCCCCAAGGTAATACATACCCCATGAAGGCTTCAGCCATAAGCGCTAGATAGATAAACATACCAAATAACCACAATAGCTCACGAGGTTTTTGGTAAGAGCCGTACATCATGCCGCGGAACATATGTAAATAGACCACGATAAAGAATGCAGATGCCCCTGTGGAGTGCATATACCTAAGTACGTCTCCATAAGGCACGTCACGCATGATGTATTCTACAGAAGCAAATGCACCTTCAGAAGAAGGGACAAAGTTCATAGTTAACCATACACCGGTAACGATTTGGTTGATTAGTACAATTGTGGCTAAGAAACCAAAGATGTACCAAAAATTCATATTTTTAGGTGCGGGGTATTGAATAGCGTGCATATTTGCAACGCGCATCATTGGAATTCGATATTCAATCCAATCTAAAAGACCTTTAAACATCTTATGCTGCCCCCTCGGCTTCTGAACCGATAATTACGGTATTATCATCAACATATTGATAAGGCGGAACAACCAGATTCAATGGTGCAGGTACACCGTCGAAAACACGACCAGCCATATCAAATTTAGAGCCGTGACAAGGACAGAAAAATCCTTCGTCCACGCCTTCAACGTATTCAGCGAATGCGCCATCAGTTAAATGCTGAGGAGAGCACCCTAGGTGAGTACAAATTCCCACTAGAATCAAATACTCTTCTTTCAAAGAACGATAGCGATTTTTAGCAAATGCTGGCTGCTGCTCTTGCTCAGAATCAGGGTCCTTAAGAATATCTTCATGTTTAGCTAATGAAGCTAGTAATTCTGGCGTACGTCTTACAACCCAAACTGGCTTGCTTCGCCAGATGACGCGAATCATTTGCCCAGGCTGAATCTTGCCAATGTCAATTTGCACATCGGCACCAGCGGCCTTAGCTCTTTCGCTAGGGCTCCATGAACCAATAAAAGGTACAGCTACACCAACGACACCAGCAGCGCCAACAACTGAAGTTGCTACGGTAAGGAAACGGCGCCTAGGGTTGTCTTGAGGCTGATTGTCATTATTTGACGAATCATTTGTATCGACAGACACATTGCTCATCCACTCTTCTCCAAGTTCGGATTTAGTGATACTTCTTGAACATAAAAAGTTGGTTCCGATAGCGATTTGCTAACAGGTAACTCGCACAAGAAATTACGGTTTTGTTGAATTTATCTATTAACATGAAATGATAAAAGAAAACCCCTAATAAAGACAAGGAATTAAGTAAATATTCCTAAGTTTTATAGGATTAATCTACTCTGAGGCATTTGAATTAAATGTAATAGACAAAAAAATACAAATTTTTAACAATAAAAAACCCAGCGTTGCTGGGTTTTTTGAAATATTCGTAACGTAAAAATTAACGTTTTGAGTATTGAGGACGCTTACGTGCTTTATGAAGACCCACTTTCTTACGCTCAACTTTACGTGCATCACGAGTTACAAACCCGGCTTTACGTAGCGCTGGACGAAGTGCTTCGTCATATTCCATCAATGCACGAGTAATACCGTGACGGATTGCACCAGCTTGACCACTAATACCACCACCGGCTACGGTGACGTATAGGTCAAATTTATCAGTCATTTCAACTAGCTCAAGTGGCTGACGAACAACCATGCGTGCTGTTTCACGACCGAAGAAAACATCCAAAGGACGCTTGTTAACTACAATGTTACCACTACCTGGACGTAGAAAAACACGAGCGGTAGAGCTTTTGCGACGGCCAGTGCCGTAGTATTGAGTATCTGCCATTTTTCTGCTCCTTAAATGTCTAGAACTTGAGGCTGTTGAGCAGCATGTGAATGCTCAGTACCAGCGTACACTTTCATTTTGCGGAACATAGCACGTCCAAGAGGACCTTTAGGCAACATACCTTTTACCGCTTTCTCGATGATCATTTCAGGCTTGTGAGCTTGAAGTTTCTCAAATGTTGTATCTTTCAATCCACCTGGGTAACCAGTGTAGGAATAATAGATTTTGTTCTGTGCCTTACGGCCAGTAACAGTCACTTTATCAGCATTGATTACGATAATGTAATCACCAGTGTCAACATGTGGAGTGTACTCTGGCTTATGCTTACCGCGTAAACGTATCGCGATTTCTGTGGCCAAACGGCCTAGTGTTTTGTCTGCGGCGTCAACCACATACCAGTCGCGTTTTACCGTCTCTGGTTTTGCAACAAAAGTTTTCATTTTAAAATACCCGAAATATATAAATTGTTACTGGTTAATTTTCTGCTTTGGTTAAATATCAAATGCATTGCATCGATATTTCGCCATCCAGAAAACCTCTTAAATCAATATTTTGACCCCTTCGAGTCGATTGATTCTTCCACTTTCCCAAAGTGGGCGTAACTGGGCAGGGCGCGAATTATACAGAAGTTTTCATAAAACGCGAGGGGGTATTGCAAGTTTTTTAGTCAATATTGGTAATCAGTTCATATTCTATTCATTTAACCTGATCCATTGTATGTCCTAATCTCGTTGCAATAGCAGTAGTGCGATTCTGAAAATAACATAAATGGGCGCAGAATAGCCGATGCATAAGCAGCTCATAAATTTACTCGGAATTAGGGATATAACCGTGTTTAAGATATATTGCGCTAGTTTATTAAACCTTAGGTAAATTCTAGGGTCATAACTCGCACTATTTAGAATATGTGTTTTGAGTTATTACAACTTTTCTATGGAGTCCGTTAGATGAAGTACAGTAAGTGGGTTTTGTTGGCCATTGCCGCCACTCAAGTAAATATTGCCATGGCGACTAGCCTACGCTCTGAGCAGATCGAACTAAGCAAGCAAAATAGTGATTCGAAAAGTTCGGTTATCACCCCTCTTATTGTCGGAGGTGCATCGGCAGACGAGGGAGAATACCCCTTTATGTCGGCACTGGTTGTGGTGGGCACGGAAATAGAAACCACGGTTTCGGTAAATAGTAGCGATTACGAATCCAACTCATTCGGTTTTGGTCCAGACGGCGAAGCAACAGGTTCGTTAGTTGACTGTGGAATTGGTGATTCGCAGTGCCAAGGAGTCAGCAATAACATTTGTTTGATTGAACGAGGAGAAATTAACTTCTCTGAAAAAGCGCTCAATTGTGAATCTGGCGGTGGCATTGGTGCCATTATCTATAACAACGTGGATGGACCTTTAGAGTCAGGTACCTTAGGGGACGACTTTAGCGGTAGTATTCCGGTTGTAGGAATTTCTCAACAAGATGGACAGGCATTAGTCGACTTGCAAAATGCCACAGCTAGTATCACTTCTACGACCCTACCAGGTACTGCCCAAGATGTGGTTTGTGGCGCAACCTTTTTAGGTGAACAATGGATACTAACCGCCGCCCACTGCGTAGATTCTGAATTTGCAGATCAGTATCGAGTTAACGTAGGGGAATATGATCTAAGAGATGGTGCCGACCAAGCCATCGCCATTAAACGTATTTATTCCCACCCTAACTATGATTCAGAGTCATTCGACAATGATGTGGCACTGATTGAATTGGTAGAAAGTGTCGAAGGTACGGCGATTCAACTTGCAGATGCTAGCACCACTGACCAATTAGCTATCGAAAATACCATCGCCACCTCAATTGGTTGGGGTGGACGCACCGGCTATTTACCCAATGAAGGTCCTACAGGCAACTTCCCAGATATATTACAAGAAGTAGAATTACCGTTGCTCACCAATAGCCAATGTCGCAATGAATTAGCCAGTTCACAAGGGATCAACCAAGCCAATACGGGCATTACTGAACAAATGATTTGTGCCGCGCTGGACTCTGGCGGTGCAAGTGCCTGTCAAGGAGATAGTGGTGGTCCTTTATTTGTTGAAACCAGTTCTGGTCCTATGCAACTGGGTATTACCAGTTGGGGCATCGGCTGTGCGGCTGAAGGTTATCCTGGCGTATATGCCAGAGTAGGTGCGTTACTTGATTTTATTAATGCTACCCGCTCAGGTGTGGGTATCACCGGCAATTCAAAAATCACCAACACTCCAGTGGATGTTGCTTTCCAGCAAGAGTTTACAGTTACCAATAATTCCACCAGCACCATAATGCCAACCATCAGCTTATCGAACAACAGTGACTTTAGTATCGACAGTTCACAATGTACAACTTTAGCCCCACAACAAAGCTGTCAGCTACTCGTTACCTTTAATGCACAAAGCCAAGGACTAAAATCCGCGACCATATCAATCACCTCTGATGTGCAAGATATCCCCACTGGCAGTATTAACATTCAAGGTTATGCTGTTGGCGCAGCCTCTGATTTAGCCAGTTCCATAGGCACGCAAAGTTCAGCCGTAAGCTTATACAGTGGCGGCGATGTGTCCTGGCGTAGTAATTCTCTAGGTGGGGTAGTCAGCGGCAATATATCTGGCAACGAACAGAGCATATTAATTGCCAGTATTGAAGGCGCCGGTACCCTTGAGTTTGAATGGGCAGTTTCATCAGAAGAAAACGAAGATGAGCCAAGCGAACCCTATGACGCCCTCTATTTATTGATAAATGGTGTAGAAATAGAGTTTATTTCTGGAGAGGTGGATTACACCGAACAAAGTATTTCACTTAGTGAAGGGACTAACCTTGTGGAAATCTCTTATCGCAAAGACTTCAATGTGTCAGACGGTGATGATCAGGGCAAAGTGCGTAATTTAACATTTACTGCTAGCAATCCAATAAGCGAGCCAACTGACAACAGTTCAGGTGGTGGTGGCACTATGACCTGGTTACTTTTACTGATGTTTGCTGGCTTAGGTATACGAAAACTAGCTTTCTAACTGTTTTACCTTTTGCCAGATGGCTTCCATCTGGCCAAGGGTAGCCTCAGAAAGTTCGCTGTTTTGCTCAGCAAAATGTTGCTCTACCTTTGTAAAGCGCGCGGTGAACTTATGGTTGGCTTTTCTAAGTGCCGTTTCTGGATTCACATTAAGGTGCCTGGATAAATTCACCACAGCAAATAGTAAATCGCCCATTTCCTCTTCAATGCGCTGTTGGTCTTGGGGCTGTTGCTTCACCTCCTCCATCACCTCAGCGATTTCTTCCTCAACTTTTTCAACCACTGGAGTAATATTGGGCCAATCAAATCCCACTTTTGCACAGGCTTTTTGAATCTTATCGGCGACCATCAGAGGTGACATACCCTGGGGAATATTTTGCAAAATGCTCGTTGCAGCGGGCATGCCCTTTTGCGCCCTTTCTTGTTGTTTAATAGCATCCCAATTAAGCTTTACTTGCTCAACACTGAGATCACTTTGGGTGCTGAATATATGGGGATGGCGACGCACCAGTTTATCGCTAATGGTTTGCGCAATTTTCTCAAAATCAAAGGCCTGTTGCTCTTTCCCTAACTGGGCATAAAACACAACTTGGAACAACAGATCGCCTAGCTCGTCTTGAATATCCAGCATACTGCCGTGTTCAATGGCATCAGCAACTTCGTAAGCTTCTTCGATAGTATATGGCACTATTGATGCGAAGTTCTGTTGCTTGTCCCAAGGGCAGCCCGTGTCGGGATCACGCAATTTCGCCATAATCTTAAGCAAGCGCTCTACTTGTGGATAGCGCCCCTGATCATCCGACTCATTTGTCGAGTCTGATGACATCAGTAACTCCTTTAACCTGCTGTAATCTGGCGATGGTTCTAGATAAACTCGCCAAATCTTTAATTTCCAATGACACCTTAATTTTAGCTGTTTGATCTTTGGTATTACTCAGGCTATTTACACCTAACAAGGTTACCTTGTCGTTAGCCAGCACTGTGGTGATATCACGTAATATGCCATCTCGGTCTGAGGTGTGAACGTCTAAATCAGTTTGGAAACTGGCCCTTAAATCATTTGCCCAGTTTACTTCAATTTCTCGCTCGGGATGTTGCTCCAACAGGTGATTTAATTGATCGCAGTTTACCCGATGTACACTTATCCCCCTTCCCATAGTGATATAACCTTGTATTGCATCACCGGGTAACGGCTGGCAACACTTAGCAATCTGACTCATGAGATTACCTACCCCTTCTACGACTATGCTATCTGTCGTCCCTTTGGCAGGTTTACTTTGAGTAGTCTTAACTCTAGGGTCAATCTCCGGTGGAGGTGCATCAAGTTGTTGTAAATAGTTAACCACCTGCATTATACGCAGATCACCGCCACCTATAGCAGCGTACAAATCATCAACCTGATTCATGTTAAAGCGTTCGCAGGCTTTTGTAGCATCTTTCAATACTAAATTCGCTTTAGAGAGTTCTCTATCTAACAGTTCTTTTCCTGCTTGTAGGTTCTTCTCTTTGTCTTGTTTTTTAAACCAAGTGTGAATTTTTGCCCTAGCCCGAGAAGAGTGCACATAACCTAAACTAGGATGCATCCAATCACGACTAGGATTGAGATTTTTACCGGTTAAGACTTCAACCTGATCGCCGGTTTGCAACTGATAAGTAAAGGTCACAATACGCCCATTTACCTTGGCTCCGTTACAACGGTGTCCCACATTACTATGAATGTAGTATGCAAAATCTAATGGGGTTGAGCCAAGAGGCAAGTCGATAACGTCGCCTTTAGGCGTAAACACATAAACCCTATCATCGAAGACCTGACTGCGTAACTCTTCAACCAAGTCCCCTGATTCGGCCACTTCCTCTTGCCACAACAAGATTTTACGCAACCAATTAATTTTGTCTTCATAAGCAGAACGCTCTGTACTCACCCCTTCTTTATATTTCCAGTGAGCAGCAATCCCCAACTCCGCATCCTGATGCATTTGCTCGGTACGAATTTGTATTTCGACAGGTCGTTCTTCAGGGCCTCGCACTACGGTATGGATGGATTGGTATCCGTTAGGTTTTGGCGTGGCAATATAATCATCGAATTCATTAGGAATATGCTTAAAAAGCGAATGCACAATACCCAATGCGCTATAACAATCTTGTAATCTCTCAGCGATGATGCGCACAGCTCGAATGTCAAAAAGTTGCTCAAAAGACAAATGCTTTTTTTGCATTTTTTTCCATATGCTATAGATATGTTTGGGTCGTCCGTAGACTTTTACCTTGATATTCGCATTATCCATTTCAGTTTGTAAATTATTAACAAACTCTTCGATATATTGCTGTCTATCGGTGCGCTTCTCATCTAATAAATTAGCAATTTTTTTGTAGGTCTCGGGATGCAAATAGCGAAAGGATAGATCTTCAATTTCCCATTTTAGCTGACCAATCCCTAACCGATTGGCAAGGGGAGCATAGATAGTTGAACATTCTCTAGCAACAATGACGCGAGTTTCCTCGTCGGCATTTTTCATTTTTTGCAAGGTACAAATACGCTCAGCCAACTTAATGAGTACCGTACGGACGTCTTCGACCATGGCTAATAACATACGTCGAATATTATCTATTTGTGTTTCGTCTGGCTTTTTACTACTGCGGCTATGTAAGGTTTTAATTGCATCCATTCTGCGTACACCAGTGATGAGGTGACGCACGCCTTTGCCAAATTCTTCTTCTATTTGATCATCGTCTAAGCCATGCATCTCACAGTATGGATAAACCAAAGATGCCTGCAAAGTTTCATCGTCCATGTTCAATTCATGGAGAATTTCCACCATTTCTTGCCCCACCAGTAAAATTTCTGGTGACTCAGAAGTATCTCGCAGTTTTTGTTTGGTATTATCCGACAGGTTCAGGCAATCGAGCCATTTATCAAATGTAGGTCTTTCTGGTTGATGAACTGTTCGGATAGAAACCATAATAATAGCCCAGTAGCGTTATTTTCGTTTATTCAGAGGCACAAATAATGCCATCAATTCAGTATGTGCAGTTTGTGGAAACATATCCATGACACATAATTTATCTAACCTATAATTTTTTTCAATTAATTGTGCCGCATCCCGAGCAAAAGTAGCGGGATTACAGGAAACATATAAAATATGCGATGGCTGCAACTCTGCTAACTGTTTAACCACCGCTAGGGCACCTTCTCTAGCAGGATCAAGTAACACTTTATTGCAGCTTTTCATTTGAACATCATCAGACAATTTAGTGCTATTCAAATCTGAATGGATAAAATGACAATTGTTAAGTTTGTTGATGCTTGCATTATGTTGGGCTCTTTGCACCATTTTAGGTACACCTTCGACACCAACTAGGGTTTTACATTGTTCAGCAATAGGTAAACTAAAATTACCAATTCCGCAGAATAAATCTAAAACCACATCGGTTTTTTCTAATTCTAACCAGTCTACTGCCTGCTTAATCATTTGTTGATTAACATCGCGGTTAACCTGTACAAAGTCATCGTTATGAATTTGCAAACTCAATGAGCTATTCACTCCATAAACTAATTGTTTATCAGCTTGAGTGGCTAAATCTGAGCTACTTTGTTTGTCTTCTATAATCAGCTGTAAGTCATTTTGTTTAGCAAATTCAGTACATAACTCTCGGTCCTGCTGACTCAAAGTATGGATGGTGCGAATACTAACTTGCACACCATTATCGCCGTTAAGCAAACTAATATGACCGATATTGGACGGTGTTTGAAATTTAACAAACAAACTCTGCAATGGCTCAATTAATTGCTCAAGCTCTTGGTTAAGCACTGGACATTGTTGCAAGCTAAATATTTTGTTACTGCCCTTGCTTCGGAAGCCTAACTTTAAGGCATCGGGGTTTCTTGCATCCACAGACAAGCGAGTTTTGCGTCTATAGCCTTTAGGATTCGAGTGCAGCGCGGACTGCCAATTTATCTCCCCTTGTTTATCGCTAAATTTGCGTAATTTTTTATTTTTTCCACCGCGAGTTGCTTTGCTAAGCACCCGTTTAGGTTGAGGCGCAGATTGATTGGATTCTAAGGCTGTATGCAATATAAGATTTTCAATGGCAGACTGCTTGAACTGCAACATAGCATCGGTTTGACAATGTTGGGTTTGGCATCCACCACAGATATCTATATGTGGGCAAAAGGGCTGTTGTCGATATTCTGAGGCCTCGACAATGTTTAATAAGCGCCCATGACAAACCTTGCCTCGATGCTCTGTTATTTCTACTTCAACGACTTCATTGGGCAAGACACCTTCAACAAAAAGAAGTGGCTCATGATCTTTACTAACCCCTTGAGCCAAATGATCAAGGTGGGAAATAGTCACTGTCACTCGTTGACCAATTAATTGACTATTGGTAGCAGCGCTTTTTTTATTCTTTTTTGGTGAGTAGAAGTTAACCATGATTAATTACTTTGCTCCAAAATCACTGTGGCCATTGCATAGTGTTTTTCATCTGAAATAGACAGCAACGCATTATTAATCCCTCGCTGTTCACACAACTTGGCGAAATGTCCGCTAAAATGAATTTGCGGCTGCCCTAACTCACTATTAGTGATTTCGATTTGTTGCCACCCCACACCATTGCCAATCCCTGTGCCCAGGGCTTTAACGGCTGCTTCTTTGGCCGCAAAACGTTTAGCCAAATAGCGAGGTGGAAACGGATGCTCTCGGTAAATCTGCATTTCAGTACTGGTTAAAATACGCAAAGGCAGACGGTCGGACTTTTCCAGTAACTTCTCTAATCGTGCAATTTCAATTATGTCTGTACCCAGACCCAGAACGGCCAACTTATCCCCTCGCCTCTAACATTAATCGTTTCATATCTGCCACAGCGGCGGCAAGACCATCGAATGCAGCACGAGCAATAATTGCATGACCAATATTCAATTCAATAATTTCATCAAGTGCAGCAATAGGTTTTACGTTGTGGTAATGCAACCCATGACCGGCATTAACTTTTAGTCCTAAAGAATGGGCGTAACTGATACCAGTTTTAAGCTTTTCCAGCTCAACTAGCATTTGCTGCTCGCTTTTCGCCTCAGCATATTGACCAGTATGTATTTCAATGTACGGAGCCCCCGCTTTTAACGCGGCATCAATTTGCGTCTTTTCTGAATCAATAAACAGCGAAACTTGAATATTTTGTTCAGCTAGCCGCCCACATGCGTCGGTAAGCTTACTAAGATTGCCCGCTACATCTAAACCACCTTCAGTAGTAAGTTCTTGTCTTTTTTCAGGTACTAAACAACAAAACTCAGGTTGTGTCTGAATCGCTATTTCGAGCATTTCTTCAGTCACCGCCATCTCAAGGTTTAAGCGGGTATTGATGGTTTCTCGCAGTAATCTGACATCACGATCTTTAATGTGTCTGCGGTCTTCACGTAAATGAACAGTGATCCCATCGGCGCCGGCTCGTTCAGCAATATCAGCGGCATGCACTGGGTCAGGGTATTGGGTTCCTCGCGCATTTCGCAATGTGGCGATGTGATCAATATTCACACCCAAAAAGATATCACTCATTCAGTTCGCTCCAATTTAATAAATAATTCTCTGCTTTTTAACGGTTTATCACCGAGTATAGGCTTAAATGCCATCCGTGTTACACGTTTGGCAATTAATAAACTTCGTTTGTCCCAAGTGAAACTTGCCACATTTTTTAAATCTGTTCCTAAAAAACAGTTAGCAGTTTGTTCACCATGAGCAAGTCGCTGAAACCCTTGGTCATTTATAAAACTATAATAGCCATTTGCTTCTAATTTGTCGCCGGTTAGGCAATCGGCTTGCCAATCGAAACCATATCCAATGTTGTGAATTAAACTAATTTCGAATTCACGTAAAACAACTTCAATGGGTTCATGCTCAGTTAAACGAAGGAGGCTAGCCATGTAGAGGTCATATACTTCAGGATATGAAACTTCTTTTGGTAAAACCCGATTCAGTAATTCATTTAAGTACATTGCGGAAAATAAAACCGGGCCTTGCATTAAAAAAGCACGGGCATCACCTTCAACTTGAGCGAGATTTTTTAACTCATGTCTTCCGCTAAACGACAGGAGTAAAGGTTGGAATGGCTGTAGTAGACTCTTTTTTTCATTCGACTTAGTACTCTTGCCGCCTCTAACTCCACGGCAAACAGCTGAGATGCGACCCTGTTGTTTAGTAAAAAAATCGACAATAAAACTCGTCTCTCGATATTCCCGTCGATGAAGTACTAACCCGTTGAGCATTGCGTTTGGCTCAGCCATCGCCAAAATTCCTAAGCTATTTTGATTCGAACTACTTTCATCGCTTCAAATTCTATTCCCGCCACGGTTTCCACTATTGGGTAATAAGTTAGGTTCACCTGACAACCGTTAAGATTTTTGTATTGTTTTTTTCGTCGGAATTTAAAAGGCACATCTTGTCCTTCAACCATCACTGTATTCATGATCCAGTCTTCATCTTTGCGTTGTACATGAGAAACTACTTTCATCATCTCGGAATGAATCAAATTATCATGTTTATCCAGTAGCTTGGAAATGTTGGATTTGGCCATAATCTTCTTAGTCTAAATGTATAAGGTAAATAAAGGTAACCAAAGCTAAGTAAATGTACTTAAAGGCGAAATATTACCTCTTTATTCGCCTCTTCTATGGTTGCAGCGTCCCTATAATAACATTTACCGTGTAAAAATGGACAATATTACTCAACCACCACTTGCTAGGTAGCTAATCTAGTGTTTAGACCTAATAAACACCGCTTTAGCCAATAAAGATAACTAAAAGCTAGAAACATCCCTTTTAGTTAGTCCATAAAACTCCCCCCTGAGTGCGTCCCCTAGTGACAATTGCATAATTTTCATACTAAAGTTGAATGGTACTTAAGCTTGGATTTGCTAGTATCTGCGGCTCTCTAAACGAAGGCTAAAGTAAT
Organism: Aliiglaciecola sp.; assembly: GCF_039982535.1. Classification (NCBI taxonomy): domain Bacteria; kingdom Pseudomonadati; phylum Pseudomonadota; class Gammaproteobacteria; order Alteromonadales; family Alteromonadaceae; genus Aliiglaciecola; species Aliiglaciecola sp. The sequence continues at coordinate 162,515 of NZ_JBDWYG010000007.1, read as the reverse complement.
GTTTCAAAAGTGGCGTAGATACTTCAAGAATAAGTTTATTGTCGCCATTGTTGCATTCATTTTTGCAGTGGCGCTAAGTGCAACTATTTCTCTTTTAAAATCGGTGGAAACACAAAGTTTATTAGAGCAAGAAAGCCTCACCCCTGCCTTCAATTTAATTTCCGAAGAAATCATAAAACCCCTATATGTCGCTGAAACCATAGCACGCGCATCAAACCTCAAAAATTTGATGAATAGTCCAGTGCTGGATGAAGTAGCTATCAAGCAGACATTGCATGAGCTCGGAGAAGAGTTTCAAGTAGAGTTTTTTGTGGCCAATGAAAGTGATCGTACACAATATAATTCGGACGGTTCTTCTCTGGCTTTAGATATCAATAAAGTTGAATGGTATTTTCGTGCCATGTATACAGAACAGGATATCGTGGGTGTTTTAGGCAATAGGGAAGACATCCGTATCTATTATGATGTCAAAATCTACAACGATAAAGGAGAGTTTCTCGGGTTTATCGGCTTAAACAAAAAGCTCACCACGTTTCTAAACGCCTTCGATAACTTTAAGAAAGAGTTTGGCTATGACTTCGTTTTTGTTGATCATAATAACAACGTTGTTTTGTCTTCTGATACAAACTTAGTGGCCGATGGAAAACGTATTTTACAACTGAACCAACTTCCATGGTACGCGCCTTATATTTCCAAATATAATGATTCTGAACAACACCATAATTTCTTAGTTGAGGTTGCAGGAGAAGATCTTCTAATTGCACAGGCAAACTTTGAACCTTTAAATTGGAAGATGTTTTTAATCAATCCACTAAAAGTACGTCAAACTGCGGCTACTCAAGACTTTGCCATTCAAACAACCTATATAACCGTCGCAATATTTACTGCCATTCTGATTATCTGGTTAATCGGTAAGTCGTTGCAAGGCGAGTTTGCTAGGCGACACCTTAAAGATCCATTAACACAACTGCCCAATCGAGCTCATTTAGCTTGGCACTATGAAAAATTTGCTCGAATGAACAAGTCCATTGCAGTGATAATGGTGGATCTAGATCATTTTAAAGCAATAAACGATACGTATGGTCATAGCGCCGGTGACAAAGCATTGTGTGAAGTGGCAAACTTACTTAAATCATTACTTAGAGATATTGATATTGTCGCCAGGTGGGGAGGAGAAGAGTTTGTTATTCTGCTGCCCGCAGCTGATATTACGATTGCTAATCATATTGCCGACAGAGCTCGACAGGTTATTGCTAAACATATTTTTGTTGCCAACAGTAAAGTGATACAAATCACTGCAAGCTTTGGCGTTAGTGCAGATACCGGTAAGTCTAATTTGATCCAATTGATCAATAACGCTGATGCGGCTTTATACGAAGCCAAAAATAGTGGTCGAAATAAAGTCTGTACGGGTAAAAAAACAGCCACTCAAAATCTAAAAAAACAAGCTAGTTCATAGTTAATCGTAAACTTAGCTTGTCTTCATCCCAGATCTTTAGTTAATTTGATTTGTATGACTAAAGAGAGGCCTTTGATATACTTCAGCTTCATAAAAATAAAGTATTTTTAAAGGTTTTAAAGTGGTTAAAACAATCTGCTGTAATCTAATTTTAGTATGTGTTGTACAAGGTTTAATGGGTTGTCAGCAAGAGCCAGCTAAAACAGATGCTATGTTGTTCAGAGAAGCAACCATCGCTAAAGCTCAAGTTCCCTTAGATAAGGCTTTAGGCTTACTCACTCCAGAAGTACGAAACTTACCTATGGCCAACCTCGACACCTTGATTGTTGCTAATCAAGGCTTACGTGATGCCCGCCAAGTTTATAAAAATAATAATATAACTCATTACCAAGATAATAAGCTGACAGAGTTAAATGAGGTTATTAGCGCACTTGAACCTGGACTCGTTACCCAGGCCAAAACATTGTTGAATCAAACCGTAGACCGCACGATTGAACTGCGTAAACAAATTGAAGAAGCGAAAAACCAACCTTATAGCGCGAGGGGAAATGATACAGCCCAATTAGTAGAGTTTCTTGGAAAGCAATATAACCAAGATGTGAAAGATTGTTGCTTAACTCAACTTTCGCAAATAGATCAATTACTCAAAAGTAAAACTAAGGAACACAGAGAATTAATCATTTTAATTCGTTCGATTAATCAAGAGTTAGCTAAAGTCATTAAACAAAAAGGCTACGATGTAGCCCTTAAAAATCAGATTCAAGCCTCTCAATAATGGCTTGATTTGCTGCGGGAAACGTCAAACTGCTAAGGTCGTTAATGGCAATCCACTGGGTGAGTTGCCCTTCTTTTCCTGATGGTTCATGATTAAATTTTTCAATTAGTTGGATATGTAATCGTACCTGCTTATCGCCGTAGTCGTGTTCAATTAACATATACTCTGACTGCGAAATAACGTCTATGCCAACCTCTTCAAGTAACTCTCTAGACGTTGCTAGCTCCACTGTCTCATAAGCTTCAATTTTCCCGCCTGGAAACTCCCATAATCCGCCTTGATGCAAATCATCAGCTCGTTTGCTGATAAAGATAAGGTTATCACGCTTAATTACACCAACCGCTACATCTACAATTTTCATTTGCTAAATTCCACAAAAAAAAGGGCACTAGTGCCCTTTTTGTTTATCTATTTGTGCTTAACTTAATTTACCACAGCACTGTTTGTATTTTTTACCTGAGCCACAAGGACAAGGATCATTACGACCGACCTTGGCACCTTCACGCACAGTCGTCGTTGGCCCAGCATCTGCGCGTTGCTCTGGTTCATTTACTGAATCGTGCTCATAACTCTTTTGTACTTCATCAGCTTGTCTGCGCTGCTCTTCAACCGCTTCAACATCTGACTCAGCTTTAACTCGAACTTTACTCAGTATATTAATCACTTCTACTTTTAGATTTTCTAACATTTCAGAAAACAGTTGGAAGGATTCACGCTTATATTCTTGTTTAGGATTTTTCTGAGCATAGCCTCGTAAATGAATACCCTGACGCAAATGATCCATCGCAGCTAAGTGTTCTTTCCAAGAGCTATCGAGGTTTTGCAACATGACCGCTTTTTCAAACTGGCGCATAACATCTGCACCTACTGCGTCTTCTTTTTCTTTATACGCATCATTTACGCCGGTGTGGATACGCTCACGAAGTTTTTCTTCAAATAATTTGTCGTCTTCATCCAACCATTTTTGGATTGGCAATTCCAATAAAAAATCCCCTTGAATACGCTCTTCTAAGCCAGCAACATCCCACATTTCTTCAAGAGATTGTGGTGGGATATACTCGTCAATCACACTGCTAACAACATCTTCACGGATAGCTTGAATGGTTTCACTGATATCCCCTTCATCTAACAATTCATTACGTTGCTCGTAAATTACTTTACGTTGATCATTGGCTACATCATCGTATTCTAGCAGCTGTTTACGCATATCGAAGTTACGTCCTTCAACTTTGCGTTGGGCATTTTCGATGGCACGTGAAACCCATGGATGTTCAATGGCTTCACCGTGCTCCATGCCTAAACGTTTCATCATGTTACCCATTTTTTCAGAGGCAAAGATACGCATCAATGCATCTTCTAAGGATAGGTAGAAACGTGAAGAACCTGGGTCACCTTGACGACCAGAACGACCACGTAGCTGGTTATCTATACGGCGTGATTCGTGACGCTCTGTACCGATAATATGTAGTCCACCGGCTTCAAGGACTGTTTTATGATCCTCTTCCCATTGAGCTTTAATTTTTGCGACTTTCTCAGGTTTAGGGTCGTGAATTTTAGCCACTTCAGATTGCCAATTACCGCCTAATACGATATCTGTTCCACGTCCAGCCATGTTGGTAGCGATAGTCACAGCACCCGGACGACCGGCTTGTGCAACAATATCGGCTTCCCGTAAATGCTGTTTGGCATTCAATACTTCATGGGGAATCTTAGCTTTTTTCAGAACTCGAGACAGCAGCTCAGAGTTTTCAATAGACACTGTACCCACTAAGGTAGGTTGACCACGTTTAACACATTCTTTTATGTCTTCGACGATAGCTTCATACTTTTCTTCGGCAGTTAAGTAGATTAAATCTGCTTTATCATCGCGCAGCATAGGTTTATTGGTGGGTATGACTACTGTTTCTAAACCATAAATATGATTAAATTCAAATGCTTCAGTATCAGCTGTACCAGTCATACCGGCTAGTTTTTCATAAAGACGGAAGTAATTCTGGAACGTTATGGAAGCAAGTGTTTGGTTCTCATTTTGAATTTTCACACCTTCTTTGGCTTCAACAGCTTGGTGTAAACCTTCCGACCAGCGACGTCCTTCCATAGTACGACCAGTGTGCTCATCAACGATAACGATCTCATCGCCGTTAACAATATAGTCGACATCTTTACTGAATAATTTATGGGCTCTTAAAGCCGCGTTAACGTGATGCAATAAGGAAATGTTCGACGCGGCAAACAAAGATTCATCTTCAGGTAAAATTCCATTGCGTTGTAAAATTTCTTCCACATGAACTTGACCACGTTCCGTAAGATGAATTTGTTTACCTTTTTCATCTATGGTGAAATCGCCCTCACCTTCACGTCCGGCTTCATCACCTTCTTTATCTTCATCTGCCTGTTGGATTAATTCAGGAATAATTAAATTAATTTGACGGTAAAGCTCTGAGCTATCTTCTGCTTGACCAGAAATAATTAGTGGCGTTCTTGCTTCATCGATGAGGATGGAATCAACTTCATCTATAACTGCAAAGTAGAGTTTCTTTTGTACCCTATCATTAGGGCTGAAAGCCATGTTATCGCGCAAGTAATCAAAACCGAACTCATTGTTAGTACCATAGGTAATATCAGCAGCGTAAGCTTCTTTTTTCTCAGCGTGAGACATACCAGGAACATTACAGCCTACTGTCATTCCTAAGAATTCAAATAATGGGCGACTCCAGTCAGCATCACGTTTAGCAAGATAGTCATTAACGGTAATAACGTGCACGCCTTTACCAGATAGACCATTTAAATAAGCAGGTAAAGTAGAGGTAAGGGTTTTACCTTCACCGGTACGCATTTCGGCTATTTTACCTTCATGCAACACCTGTCCACCAACCATTTGCACATCGAAGTGACGCATGGAGAAAACACGTTTACTGGCTTCTCTGACAACCGCAAAAGCTTCAACCAAGATATCATCTAAACTTGCGCCGTCTTCAATACGTTGCTTAAACTCAACCGATTTCCCTTTAAGCTGCTCATCGTCTAAGGCTTCGAGTTCAGGCTCTAGAGCGTTAATTTCGACAACACGTTTGTTAAGTTTTTTTAGCAGGCGGTCATTACGACTACCGAAAATTTTTCTGAATATACTCGAAAACATCGCTTTAAAGCTTCCAATCTAGTAGAGAGATAAAACAATCGGCTCCCAATGGAGCCGATTTTCAAATTTACGTGGTTAAATTACTTATCACTTTCGATAAACATAGGGCAACGGATCTTGCTGCTTACCATTTTTAATCACTTCGTAATGCACATGAACGCCTGTTGAACGTCCGGTGCTACCCATAAGGGCTATTTTTTGGCCTTTGGTGACCACATCCCCAATCTTAACACTGATGCCTTGATTGTGACCATAACGGGTAATTAGTCCGTTGCCATGATCTATTTCAACTAAATGACCGTAGCCATAACGTTCACCAGCCCAAGTCACTAAGCCTGCGCCAGTAGCCACAACCGAGTCGCCTTCTTTACCTGCAAAGTCTAAACCTTTATGCATGGTAGGTAAGCCGCTAAAAGGGTCTTTTCTTACACCATAATATGAAGACAACCAGCCAGTGGTAATCGGACGACCTTCCAAACTAGTCTGTTCGTCTATATGGTGATTCATCATGATAGATTCAAGGGCTTTGAGTTGCTGAGTTTTACTATCTAAGCTCTCAAGCATTGCATCCATTCGCGCTAGGAGCTCGTTACTACCTTCAATAGTAATAACCGAATCTGTCATTGGACCACCTAAGTTATCCAAATCTTGAAACCCAAATTCATCTTGATTTAAACCGGCTTGCTCAACTAATTTAGCGCCCAGAGCATTGATTCGTTGAATCTGGCTTTGCACATCAGCTAAGTTAAGCATGATACCAGCCAGTTGTTGTTGTGTTGCAGATTTTAGTTCTGTTACGTCTCGTTGTTGCTCGATAAAGCCGCTTTTTGCATACTCTATACGAGCATGAGACTCATCAATTTTATGATCAGTCCGACTTGATAGCATAACCAGCCCGCATACCAAAACAAAGCCGACAACCAATCGTTGTTTACCTATTTGATAGGAAAACTCCGTTGATTTGCCTTTATAATGTAGTGTTAAACTCATGTAAGGTATTCTCGTGATTTTTTAGCTGCATTGGATTCTAAACCTGATAGCCTTATGTTGACAGCTATATTAGGTATCTAGAATCAACCCAACCGATTGCTTTTCATACAGTCATAATTGGCTTTTAGTTAGTTATTTTTTGCCAACATCTGTATCGTTTTTTCTAACCCCAAACAATACCTTGTAGAACATAAGGTTATCAAGGTATTTATATGAAGTGTTTTATCTTTTTGCTAGATGCCAAACTAAAAAATGCCGCAGATGCGGCATTTTCATGTTCGATAGCTAATTTGCTAACACTGCTGGTGCAAAATGAATGGGGACTTCATCTTGATTTTCATAAGTGACGTATTCCCAACAAGTCTGGTCGTTTAACATCGCGTTAAGCAATTTATTATTCAGACCGTGACCCGATTTATAGGCTCTAAGCTCACCTACAATACTGTGGGCACCTAGGTACAAATCACCTACCGCATCGAGAATTTTATGTTTCAAAAACTCATCTTGGTAACGCAAACCTTCAGGGTTTAAAACTCGGTATTCATCAAGAGCAACGGCATTTTCCATGCTACCGCCTAGCGCCAAGTTATTAGCATTCATATATTCGAAGTCGCGCATGAAGCCGAAGGTTCTTGCTCGACTAACCTGATCAACGTAAGAGGATGCATCAAAATCCAACACAATGTGTTGACGAGTTTGACTAATTACTGGGTGTTCAAAGTCGATTTTAAAATCGACTTTAAAGCCATCATAAGGATGGAATTCCGCCCATTTGTCACCGTCTTCAACACGTATATGTTTGGTAATACGAATGAATTTTTTAGGTGCATTTAGCTCTTCAATGCCAGCAGATTGCAATAAGAAAATGAACGGACTCGCGCTGCCGTCCATAATCGGAAGTTCATTGCTATCAACTTCAACAATAATGTTATCGATGCCTAAACCAGCTAATGCCGAAGACAAATGCTCAACTGTATAGATAGAAACCCCGTCTTCATTGCTCAAACAGGTACACAGCACTGTATCACCAACAGCGTTAGCTTTGGCAGGAATATCCACATGGGGCTCAAGATCTATGCGGCGAAATACAATACCCGTATTCGCCGGCGCAGGCCGGAGAGTCATGGAGACCTTTTCACCTTTGTGCAGACCTATCCCTGTTTCTTGCACAGCATGTTTGATTGTGCGTTGCTTTATCATCTAAACGTTGCCTATCCAAAAACATTATCAGCTAAAAACCGGCGCGTATTATACTGACCAGCTGGTCTAATGTCAAAAAACCGTCATATTTGTTATGCCGTGCTTTTTGCATCTAACCGATCACTTTGTCAATTTTCAATTGTTAACACAATCTCAAACTAGACACTTACCATCAAATAAGTGATCAAGCACAGTATAACCCCTCGCGTATTTACGCTCTCAAAAATACGCTATTACCTATATTGCTAAGACCTCAAATTCATCGAAAAATTCACATTCCGATGAAAAATTAGTCAGCCTGTTTACGCAAAAAGGCTGGAATATCCAAATACTCATAATCAGTATTTGCTTCCGTCTTCTCTTCGGTCGCTACCGCTTTATTCATATCGGTAGCCGTATTACCAATGCGATCACCGCTATCAGGTTGAAGTTTGAATTGCTTCGCTTCAGCAGAAACCCGTGAACCTTGGCTACTAACCAATGAAATATCAGGTTTGCGCTCTGCACCGATGCCAGTTGCAACAACAGTTACACGCAATTCATCGCTCATATCCATATCGATTACTGTACCTACAACTACGGTTGCATTCTCAGAAGCAAAGGCTTTAACTGCGTTACCGACGGTTTCAAACTCATCGATAGCAAAGTCAGGTCCAGCAGTGATATTCACCAAAATACCGCGAGCACCAGATAAATCGATATCTTCCAATAATGGACAAGCAATCGCTGCTTCAGAAGCTTCTTCTGCACGATCTTCACCGCTGGCAGAGCCACTTCCCATCATCGCTGTACCCATTTCAGACATCACTGTTTTAACGTCTGCAAAGTCAACGTTGATCAAACCTGGGCGAGTAATTAGCTCGGCAATACCTTGAACCGCACCACGTAATACGTCGTTGGCTTCACTGAAAGCTTTAAGCAGCGGCGTACCGCGTCCCATGACCTTCAATAGCTTTTCATTAGGAATGGTAATCAATGAGTCAACATATTTGGACAACTCTTCAATACCTTGGTCTGCAAATTCAGTACGCTTTTTGCCTTCAAATGGGAAAGGTTTAGTAACAACAGCGACAGTCAGAATACCTAACTCTTTTGCTACTTTAGCCACTTCAGGTGCTGCACCTGTTCCAGTTCCACCACCCATGCCGGCAGTAATGAAAACCATGTCTGCACCTTCTAGGGCTTGACGAATGGTTTCACGATCTTCTTCAGCCGCTTGACGACCAATATTAGGATTAGCACCAGCTCCTAGGCCTTTAGTAACACCCGAGCCAATTTGTAAGGTCAGGTTAGCAGAAGAACTACGCAACACTTGAGCATCGGTATTGACGGCAATAAACTCTACACCTTCAATACTTTGTGAAACCATGTGCTCGATTGCATTACCACCGCCACCGCCGACGCCGATGACCTTTATGACAGCTTCTTCGCTGTGACTATCCATTAATTCAAACATTATTTTTCTCCGATTTTTGCGCGATAGAACATGGGCGCTTAAAACCCAGCTCCAATTTTTTAAGATCCCGAGATTTCTCCATCCTCAGAATTCCCCCTTAAACCAACTTTGAATACGATGCCATAAGCCATCACTGGCTCCGGCTTTTTGTGCAGATTTCGATTGCATGGATTCTTTACCATATTGCAAAAGTCCTACTGCGGTTGCGAAACTCGCATCCTCAACGTATTCAGATAAACCTTTCATGCCTATTGGTTCTCCAACTCGAACGGGCATTTGAAATAATTCTTCTGCAAATTCTACGGCTCCTTCCATTTTAGCCGAACCACCGGTTAAGACGATTCCTGCAGCAATTTGCTCTTCCAATCCACTGGATTTGATCTCTTCATGGATCAATTCAAACAATTCCTGATAACGAGGCTCAATCACCTCAGCCAATGTATGTCGAGACATCATCCTAGCGGGACGTCCGCCAACACTCGGCACTTGTATTTGTTCTTCCATGCTGACCATGTCACGAAGGGCACAGGCATAGTTAATTTTTATTTCTTCCGCATGATTTATTGGTGTTCTAAAAATCTTAGCGATATCACTAGTAATTTGGTTGCCAGCTACCGGAATAACAGCGGTATGACGAATCGCACCATCGGTGTATACCACCATATCTATGGTGCCACCGCCGATATCAACCACACATACACCCAACTCTTTTTCATCATCGGTTAATACCGCATAACTTGATGCAAGGGCGGAAAAGATCATTTGGTCGGCATTGAGTTCACAACGCTCTACACATTTCACTAAATTTTTAGCCATATCATCAGCGCAAGTAATAATGTGTGCTCTGGCTTCCATTCGCACCCCTGACATACCGATTGGATTTTTTATCCCTTCTTGCACATCAATTGTGTATTCCTGAGGAAGCACATGTAACAACCGACGTTCCAATGCTATGGGTACCGAGCGGGCTGCATGTACCACGTTATCGACATCATCTTGCGTCACTTCTTGATTATTAATTGGCACCATGCCGCTCTCGTTTTGACACTTCACGTGACGCCCCGAGATCGACATAAATACTGACGATACTCGACAGTCTGCCATTAATTCCATTTCACCAACGGCTCTTTGCACAGACTGCACAAGCAAGTTCAAATCATTAACGCCGCCTTTATCCATGCCTTTGGCTGAATGAGTGCCAACACCAACAATGCTGATATCACCGTCGTCGAGAATTTCCCCAACCACAGCTTTCACTTTACTTGTGCCCATGTCTAAGCCAACGATTAGATTTCTTTCTGTTACCTTAGACATATTATTTGCTACCCACTTTAACTAACTCTCTTGTTCATTTGTTGATGCGTTTTTCCACCCCACGGCCAATCCCGTGTCGTAACGCAAATCAATGTAATCTACTTGTTTATCCTGCTTCTTTAACAATGGATAAACGTCTACAAAACGTTGCAATCTATCGACATACTCAGAGCGTCCGAGGTTGAGTCGAATGCCATTTTCAAGTCGTAAATTCCAAGCAAAACGTTCACTGAGATATAACTCATCGATACGCAAACTGGCTGAATTCAGTAACGTTTGCATATCACGATATCCATTTAACGCAGTTTCCTCACTGCCACCTGGTCCGAACAAGTCTGGCAATATCTCATCGGGCAACTGCGCTTCAAACATTTCGCCGTATTGATTCAACAACGAATCTTGATTCCATCTTGCACTGGCAATTTCTTCCACTACATGAATGTTTAAGCTATTAGGCCAACGTTTTCGTACTGAAGCTCGGTGAACCCAAGGCAACGCCTCAATCTCCCGATGCAGCCGATCAACATCAACTTCAAAAAAACTTTCTGGATGTTTTGAACGAATGGTATTTTCGATCAATGCATCTTCAATATTTACTCTCTTTCCACTAACAATGACTTGCTGAATGGGAGCTCGCTGAGCATCTTCCAACCAATCATCTAACCACCAAATGGCATACACTAGACTTAGCAGAACAATGGCCAAAAACACCATTCCCACTATTTGATAGCGGGTATTGGGCTGGTTTGTCACTGCTAATTGTTGCATTAGTGCTCATCCGCCGTTTTTAATATGGCTAACACTAATTGTTCAAAAGTCATACCGGCCTGCTTTGCCGCCATAGGTACTAAACTCTTCTCAGTCATGCCAGGAACAGTATTGGCCTCTAATAAATAGAACTGGCCACTTTGATCACGCATAAAATCAATCCGTCCCCAGCCAATACCCGATACTGTATTGAAGGCTTGCAGCGCTAACTTACCAAGCCTAGTTTCATCCTCAGCAGACAAACCGCTAGGACAAAAATATTCTGTCGAATCAGAAAGATACTTTGCATCGTAATCATAAAAAGTATGGGGCGTAGACATACGAATAGATGGTAAAGCGTTACCATTTAAAATTGTCACTGTGTATTCTGAACCATGGATAAAGCGCTCTAACAAGACAGTATTATCGTAATTAAATGCGTCTTGAATGGCCGCTTCTAATTGTGCAGCATTCGTCACTTTGGTCATACCTATGCTGGAACCTTCCTGCGCAGGCTTAACCATGACTGTGTCCCCCAACTCTTCCATTATAACCTTGCAGGATCTTGCATCAAAGCTACTTTTCTCTGCAATTTGATAATTTGCCGTAGGTAATCCTAAAGTTTGCCAAATTTGTTTGGTTTTAATTTTATCCATGGCCAATGCGGAACCTAAAACACCACTACCGGTATAGGGTAAATTGAGGACTTGTAATGCACCTTGCATACTGCCATCTTCGCCACCGCGACCATGCAGCATAATGAGAACCCGCTGAAAACCTTGGTCTACAAGTTCGGTAATAGGGTGTTCTGCAGGATCAAATTTATGGGCATCGACGCCAGCACTTTGTAAGGCTTTAAGAACAGCATTGCCAGACAGCAAAGACACTTTGCGTTCCGCTGAGTGACCACCAAATAAGACGGCCACTTTACCAAACTGTTTCACATCAATGTTTAATCCATCAGTCATTCGGCACATCCAACATTCATTTTTTCTTTGTTTAGTTCAACCGATTGCAAATACTTAGCAATCTGGCCAATGTTTCCTGCGCCTTGAGTCATTAATACGTCTTGATCTCTTAATGCCTCTGACAATAATTTTGGAAGCTCATCTTTGTTGGCAACATAAATGGGTTCAATTTGACCACGTTGTCTAATTGAGCGGCATAAAGCCTTACTGTCTGCCCCTTCAATGGCGGCTTCACCGGCAGAGTACACTTCAAGTAGTAAAAGACAGTCAACCTGAGACAGCACACGTACAAAATCTTCGTATAAGTCTCGAGTGCGGGTAAATCTATGGGGTTGATAAGCCATGACTAACCGTTTGTCTGGCCAGTTATTACGTGCAACAGCAATGGTTGCTGCCACTTCCGTAGGGTGATGGCCATAATCATCAACCAAAATGACTTCGCCTTCACCAGTATCGAAGCAACCCAGTTGCTCGAAACGACGGCCAATGCCTTCAAAGGCACCTAAGGCATCAACAATTGCTTGATCGTCAACCCCTTCATCGGTGGCCACAGCAATAGCAGATAAAGCATTTAAAATGTTATGTTTGCCAGCAATATTTAAGGTCACTTGCAAATCGGAACGGCCTGCTCGTTGGGCGACAAAACGGCTCTGATTAAAGCCCATTTCAATATCGACAGCACGCACATCGGCTTGCTCTTCAATACCGTAAGTCATCACTTTACGACCCACTCTGGGCAATAGTGCTCGCACAACGGGGTCGTCAACACACATCACTGCTAAACCATAGAAAGGTAAGTTATGCAGGAAGTCTAAGTAGGTGTCTTGCATTCGTTGGAAATCACCGTCATAGGTTTCCATATGATCAGCTTCAATATTAGTGACTATGGACACCATGGGTTGCAGGTGTACAAAAGATGCATCACTTTCATCAGCTTCAGCGATTAGGTATCGACTGCTACCTAATTTGGCATTGGTACCGGCGCTGTTAAGCAAACCACCAATGACAAAAGTAGGATCAAGTTCAGCTTGGGCAAATATAGTCGCCAATAAACTTGTTGTTGTGGTTTTCCCATGGGTACCGGCAACCGCAATTCCATGGCGGAAACGCATCAACTCGGCCAACATTTCCGCTCGGCGAATCACTGGGATCCGCGCTTCTTTGGCTGCAATAATTTCTGGATTTGTATGATCAATGGCACTGGAAACAACGACCACATTGGCATTGTTAATGTTTTCCTGACGGTGACCAATAAACACTTTCGCGCCTTTGCCCTCTAATCTCTGGGTCATGCCGTTAGTTTGTTGGTCTGAACCAGAAATTGCATAACCTTCATTTAGAAGAACTTCGGCAATCCCGCCCATACCAGCGCCGCCAATTCCAATAAAGTGAATTTGCTTGATGCGACGCATTTCTGGTACATGATAATTCGCTTTATCTGGCTTAATCATGATGCAATCCCTCCCAGCGTAGCGCAGATATCACTCACTGTTTTAGTTGCTTGAGGTTTCGCTAAAGCTTTGGCCTTTTGGCCCATAATCACTCGACTTTTTCCGTCGTTGACAAGTTGTTGAATAATAACTTTCAAACCACCTTCTTCTAATTGAGGTTGAGGTAATAAAACCGCTGCATGATGATCCACTAATGCTCTTGCATTCATTGTCTGGTGGTCATCCACAGCATGGGGAAGAGGAACAAAAATCGCTGCCACACCAACCATAGCAACTTCGGCAACCGTTAATGCGCCGGCTCGGCAAATAACCACATCGGCCCAAGCATAGGCTTCAGCCATATCATCGATAAACTCGCTGACCTGCCAATTAGCGCTGTCTGGCCAAACTTGTTGATAAGTATCAACCACTGCTTGCTGATGTCCTTTACCCGTTTGATGACGTACTTGTACGTTATCAATGCCAGCTAAGGCAGGTGGAACATAGGTATTAAGTGCGCTTGCACCTAAGGAACCGCCAACAATAAGAATGTTGCATGTATCATCGCTAGTTTGTTTTTCAGGCAAATTAGCAAAATCACTTCTAACTGGGTTACCCACCCAGTTGTATTTCTTTTCCGACTGCTCACCAAATGCCTGATTAAAGCCAGTCAATACTCGTTTTGCGAGTTTAGCCAATACCTTATTGGTTAATCCCGGTAGCGCATTTTGTTCATGAACAACCAAAGGTACACCGCGTAACCAAGCTGCGATGCCGCCTGGTCCACTGGCAAATCCACCCATTCCCAAAACTACGTCGGGCTTGGTTTGTTTGATCACTTGCAAAGCTTGATAAACAGAGTGAATAATTTGAAAAGGCGCTTTAAGTAAACGCACGATGCCATTACCACGTACGCCAGCAACGTCGATAAAACTAATCTCAAACCCTGCTTTAGGCACAATATCCGCTTCCATACGCGCGGCTGTTCCTAACCAATGGATTCGCCAATTACGTTGTTGCAGTTCTTTTGCCACCGCAATGCCTGGGAAAACGTGTCCCCCAGTACCGCCAGCCATAATCAAAATGGTTTTGTTTATGTCATTCATTCTGCTACCCCCTCATTACTTTGTGGGGCCGCTTCAGCAAGCAGTTTTTTGACTTTAGACTTTGCTTTATTGGCTCTTTTCTTTGTTCCTTTGCTCATGGCTTGAACACCATCAACACGAATTTCAAAATCAATTCGAATTAAAATGGCGACAGCAACGGCCATGACGATAAGACTTGAACCACCGTAACTCACTAACGGAAGGGTTAACCCTTTAGTGGGCAAAATGCCTGCACTAGCACCGACATTAACAGCAGTTTGAAAACTAAACCAAATGCCAATGGCGTAAGCAAGGTAGCCATCAAAGGGACGCTCAGCAGTTAAGGCCAAATTACCTAATTTTAATGCCTTGAATACCAGCACAAATAACAACAGTAGTACGCATGTCACGCCCATGAAACCGAACTCTTCGGCTAAAATAGCAACAATAAAATCCGTATGGGCTTCAGGCAGAAATTCGAGTTTTTGCAAACTGTTGCCTAAGCCTTGACCAAACCAATCACCGCGTCCATAAGCCATTAAAGACTGGGTTAATTGATAACCGGCACCGAAAGGATCTTCCCAAGGCTTTAAGAAAGAGCTCATTCGTTCCATTCGATAATCAGCGCTCAGAATAAGTATGGTAATCAAAGTAAGACCTGTAAACACTAGGGCAAAGAACTGCCATAATT
Organism: Aliiglaciecola sp.; assembly: GCF_039982535.1. Lineage (NCBI taxonomy): Bacteria > Pseudomonadati > Pseudomonadota > Gammaproteobacteria > Alteromonadales > Alteromonadaceae > Aliiglaciecola > Aliiglaciecola sp. The sequence continues at coordinate 147,261 of NZ_JBDWYG010000007.1, read as the reverse complement.
TTGCACCGGCTAAAAACAATAGACCTACCGTGGTGGCAAACATCACCACAACTGTGCCTAAATCTGGTTGCATCAGGATTAAAAACGCCAACACAAAAAATACCATTAGCGGTTTAATAAAACCTTTAATGTTTTCAGTGACTTCTTCATACCTACGGACCATGTAACCAGCCAGATAACAAAAGAAGAATAACTTGGCTAATTCAGCCACTTGAATGGTAATAGGACCAACTACCAACCAACGACGGCTACCATTTACCGTGCGCCCAACAAACAACACCAGCAATAACAAAATAACCGCTAATAACAGCAACCAAGGGTTACTAACCCGCCACCACTGCATGGGAATTTGCATTACAATGCAGGCAGCCACACCAGCCAAACACAAATAGATACCGTGGCGAATGGCAAAATGGAAAGGGTTATCAAATAAACGAGCTGCCACTGGCATTGAGGCTGACGTCACAATAACTAAGCCAATCGCCATCAAGGCAATGCTAATTAGAATGAAGTTAACATCAAAAGCACTACCGTTAGTGTGGTTTACATCATGGCGTTGAGAAAACATTCTGCGCAACATTGAGTCGTTTTCTGTATTCATCGTGGTGGTTCTGTTATCACTCATTGGGTGACCTCCAGAACACTTTGTTTAAACACATCACCGCGATGTTGATAGTTATCAAACATGTCCAAACTCGCACACGCTGGAGACAACAAAACAATGTCGCCGCTTTCCACAATGCCACTTGCAAAGGTCACGGCTTCTAATAAATCGGCCACTTCGATGCTGCCAGGTTTTAAAGACGCTATTTCTCTGCCATCTTTCCCCAAGGTAATTAATAAATCCACATCGTCCAGCAATAGAGGTTGTAGTTCGGTGAAATTGGCTTTTTTACCATCGCCACCCGCAATTAAAATAAGCTTGCTGTTTCCTCTATTTTTGAGACTCTGTAGAGCTGCAATAGTGGCTCCAATATTGGTAGCTTTAGAATCATTTATCCAACGAATATCTTGGTGGGCGCTGACCAACTCAAATCTATGGGGTAGTCCAGTAAATACACCAACGGCTTGGGCAATGGCAGATTGGCTGACTCCCAAAGGAAGAACACAAGCAATAGCCGCTTGAATGTTTAAAATATTGTGTAGCCCCTGCAAAGCACATTGTTGAGTTGAGATAAACGCTTGCCCTTCAACTAATATGTTTTTAGCTTGAGCATCCCAACTGATCCCCACTGGCAAATGACTCAACCCGAAGCTATGTTTAGGCAGATAATTTTGCGGCCAAGTTTTTACATCATCTCGGTTGGCAATAGTATATTCAGCATTCTGATAAATGCGTTTTTTGGTGTCTGCATAGGCCACAAAAGTCAGATGACGGTCGATGTGATCTTCGCTGACATTCAATATTGTTGCACAAACTGGTTTTAACGAATGCAGTAATTCAAGCTGAAAACTCGATAACTCAAGCACTAAATATTCGGCGTCACACTGGAGTAAATCCAACACTGGAGTACCTATGTTTCCGCCCATTTGTGCTTTCATGCCTGCGCAATTGAGCATCTCAGTGACTAAACAAGTGACCGTAGATTTACCGTTTGATCCTGTAATAGCAATAACCGGAATTGTATTAAAGCGAGCAAATAACTCCACATCGCCAATTACCTCTACCCCAGCTTTAACAGCATTTTGAATTTCAATCCCATTGGGATTAACACCTGGGCTTAACACGACTAAGTCGGCGTTTAATAATACCTCTTGATTGAAGTCACCACTGAGGGTTTGGATCCCACTAGGTAATTCAACTGGATTGCGATCCATGCCAATAACGTTCGCCCCTTGATCTTGTAAAAATGACACGCACGACTTGCCAGTCAGTCCTAAACCAACCACAACAACCTGCATGTTTTTTAAATCAGGGGTTTGCATTACGTTTATTTATCTCAACTTCAATGTCGCTAAACCAATTAGCACTAAAATTAATGAAATAATCCAAAACCTTACGATTACTCTAGGTTCTGGCCAGCCTTTAAGCTCAAAATGATGGTGTATGGGTGCCATTCTAAATATGCGTTTACCACGCAACTTATAAGACCCCACCTGCAAAATCACCGATAAGGTCTCGACTACGAAAACCCCACCCATAATAATTAATACGATTTCTTGGCGAACAAGGACCGCCATAATTCCCAACGTTCCGCCTAATGCCAAAGAGCCCACATCTCCCATAAATACTTGAGCCGGATAAGTGTTAAACCATAAAAAGCCTAATCCAGCGCCGACAATTGCGGTGCAGACAATGACTAACTCACTGGTTTCTGGGATATAAGGGATATTTAGGTAGGCAGAAAAGTTTATGTTTCCTGTGGTGTAAGCAAAAATAGCTAGCGCCCCAGCCACTAATATTGTTGGAACAATAGCCAGGCCATCTAAACCATCAGTGAGGTTCACCGCATTACTGGTGCCCACTACAGTGAAATAGACCACGACCATGAAAAACATCCCAAGTTGCGGCATCACTTCTTTGAAAAATGGTACTAGTAGAGCTGTTTCAGCTGGATCTTGACTGCTTGCATATAAATAGATAGCTACTGCGATAGCAATAATCGACTGCCAGAAGTACTTCCATTTGGCTATTAATCCCTTGGGATCTTTACGCACCACTTTACGATAATCATCAACAAAGCCAATCAATCCGTAGCCAACAACGATAGACAGCACAACCCACACGTAACGATTACTTAAATCTGCCCACAACAAAGCACTTGTCAAAATCGCGGCTAAAATTAACAAACCGCCCATAGTCGGCGTCCCGGACTTAGATAAATGACTTTGCGGGCCATCATCGCGCACGGTCTGACCTATTTGCATAGTTTGCAACCAGCGAATCATGCCTGGACCAATTAGAACAGCCATCAACAACGCTGTAAGTGTGCTAAGGATGGCGCGCAGGGTAAGATATGAGAACACATTGAACCCAGAATCATATTGCTGCAACCACTCCGCCAACCAAATTAGCATGCGATTCGCTCCCTAACTCGTTCAAACTTTCCCACAGGAGATTCCTCCAAAGCTTTAACCACATTTTCCATACGTGCGCTTCTCGATCCTTTCACTAAAATAGTTATGTCGCGCTGCTCAGAGGCTAACTGGTGGTTAATATATTCAATTAACAACTCAATATCGCTGAAGTGTTTACCACCAAAAATATCGCTGGCCGCCTGACTTAACACCCCAAGCGTCATTAAGTTATCTATACCTTTTTGTTTAGCATGCTCGCCAACCAGTTCATGGTAATAGCGAGCTTTTTCACCTAACTCACCCATGTCACCCAACACCAAAATACGGTGCCCACTAAAACTACTTAGTAGATCAATTGCAGCATTTACAGAGGCAACATTTGCGTTATAGGTATCATCTAAAATTTTAACTTGATTGGTTAACTGCTTGACTTGCAGTCTGCCGCTTACTTGCTGCATGTTTTGCAAACCAAATTTAATATCTTCTAAGTTAGCGCCAACGTTCATGGCCAAGGCTGCAGCAACTAAGGCATTGCCAACATTATGAGTTCCGGGTAATGACAATGTGAGTTGGACTTTGCCCTTTGGTGTGCACATCAAGAATTGCGCGCATCCATCAATGCCAAGGCTAATGTCTTGAGCATAAAACTCGGTTTCTTTGCTTTCTGAAAATCCTTGAACATGGCACTCTTTCAATTTACCCAACCAAAAATCGCTAAATTGGCTATCTTTGTTGATAATTGCCGTACCTGATTTACTTAAACCTCTAAAAATCTCACTTTTTGCCCGCGCTACACCTAGTAAACTTCCAAAACCCTCAAGGTGTGCAGCGGCAGCATTAACGATAGTGGCAACATCGGGTTTGACTAAATTTGTGGTATAAGCAATTTCACCTAAGTGATTCGCGCCCATTTCAATGACCGCAAAATCGTGATCTTGTTGTAGCCTTAATAAGGTTAAAGGTACGCCAATCTCATTATTAAAATTGCCGTCAGTAGCCAAAACATTACCGATGCGCGATAAAATGCTAGCGACCATTTCTTTCACGGTAGTTTTGCCACTACTTCCGGTTATGCCAACGGTTTTCGGAGCTACTTTTTGTTTTACCCCTGCGCCTAACGCTCCCAATGCAAGCTTAGTGTCTTCAACTAAAATATAGGGTAAGTGGGTATCGATTTTGCGCGACACTATGAATGCCACGGCACCACTGTTGGCAGCGTCATTTATAAATTTATGACCATCGAAATTAGGCCCCTCTAATGCAATAAAAACATCCCCTTGACTCAAACTTCGTGTGTCTGTGCTAACGCCAGTGACATTGCCATTGGCACCAAACAACTCCCCACTTGTTTGTTCTGCTATCCAATCTAGAGGTACTTCAATCATTGCATTTTCCCTACACTCAGCGTGTTTACATAATTTCTTTCATCGTACGGTAGAATTTGGTCACCGATAATTTGCTCGGTCTCATGTCCTTTACCTGCAACCAAGATCAGATCTCCTTTCTGACTTTGCGCAATAGCAAGTTGAATCGCTTTTCTACGGTTGGTTTCAACTTTGACTTTAGATTGATCTTTTATGCCGGCGAGTATATCGGCAACAATAGTCGCAGAAGGTTCAGAGCGACTATTGTCTGAAGTAAGAATAATTTGATCACTATTTTGCTCAGCTGCCGCTCCCATTAATGGGCGCTTACCTTTGTCTCTGTCGCCACCACAGCCAAATACACAAATAAGTTGTTTTTGGCTATGCACTCTAGCTGACTGGAGTGCCTGCCCTAAAGCATCTGGCGTATGGGCGAAATCAACAATCAAATTTCCCGCACTGGGATGTTCAAATAACTCCATTCGTCCTGCAACAGGTTTCAATTTATTGCACGACTTGGCTAATTCATTTAGCGGTAAACCTATGACCAGTAGACTGGCTAGAGCTGCCAGTAAATTAGATACATTGAACTGGCCTAATAAACCACATTTTATGGCTGCACTGCCCCATGAAGATTGCAGATCAAATGACAAGCCACTATGGTCATATTGAATATTGCTTGCCAAACAAAAGTGGTGATGTTCGGGTAGTTGTTGGGCATTTAAATGAGTAGAAAACAAGGTGATTTTTTGTTGTCTTGATGCTGCTGTTATCCAGTTTATAGTTTCTGGATCATCTGCATTTAAGACCACCTGATTCAGCTCTGGCTGATTTAATAATTGCCGCTTTGCTTTAGCATATTCAAGCATATCCCCGTGATAATCCAAATGATCACGAGTTAGGTTAGTGAATACTGCCACGTCCATTTTAAGCCCTTGGATACGATCTTGAACCAATGCATGGGAGGACGCTTCTAGGGCGACTTGTTTCGCACCAGAGGCCACAAATTTTGCTAATAACTTTTGTACCTGACAAGCGTCTGGAGTGGTATTTAGGGTTTTCTCTAATTGGCTATTATCCACACTGAATAACCCTGCACCTAAGGTACCAATTGATGCCGATTTATCGCCGCATAAAAAGCGAAGTTGACTGATCAGTTGCACTACTGAGGTTTTGCCGTTTGTACCGGTTACGCCAATCACATCTAAATGTTGTGCCGGCAAACCATAAAATACAGCCGCTAACTGGGATAGTTGTTTCCCCAACTGATAAAACGAGATCAAAATACTTTGTTCACGCATTTCAATTTCGCCATGGCATTGTGGTTGTTCAACTTCTTGCAATATTAATTTCGCACCAAGGCTAATCGCTTGAGGAATAAAGTCACGGCCATCTAACTGATGACCTTTTATTGCCACAAACACACTATGAACAGCAACTTCACGGCTGTCTAAAACCAACTCACTAACTTCTACATCGGGAGCATCAATCTTAAATTGCGCCAATATGGTTTTGATATTAATGCTGTTTTGGGAATCTGGCATTATTGCTCTCCTCGTTTAGCGATTGAGGAGACATTTTTAGCATCTGGCGGAACATTTAATAACTGCAGAGTGTTGGCCATAATCGAGCTAAAAACGGGAGCGGCTGTATCACCGCCATAATATAAATCACCCTTTGGTTCATTGATCAGCACAACTACTGCCAGTTGCGGATCCGAGACTGGCGCTACACCAGCAAAGATATTTACATACTGCTCACCGTAGCCACCTTTGATAGCTTTACGGCTGGTACCGGTTTTACCAGCAACACGATATCCTGGCACCCGCGCTTTGCGGCCTGAACCACCATCTTCAAGTACACTTTCCATCATGCTCAATACGCGGTGAGCATTTTCTTCGCTAATAACCCTTTCCGTTATTTTTTGCTCATCAGACATAACAATACTAAGAGGCTGTTTAATACCGCCATTACCTAAAATGGAGTACATCCGCGCTAATTGCATGGTGGTGACAGATAAACCATAACCAAAGGACAAGGTAGATAATTCAAATTTCGACCATCTTCGTTGTTCGTTGAAAAGTCCGCCTTGTTCGCCAATCAAGTTAGTCCCGGTTTCGCTCATCAACCCCATATTGTAATAGGTGTCGAGCAGAAACTCTTTAGGAACAGACAAAGCCAGCTTTGAAGTACCAATATTGCTGGATTTTTTGATGATTTGCTGCAGGGTTAATTTACCGTAATTGCGGGAATCACGAACGATACTTCCACCTAAACGTCGCCAACCCGGCGAAGTATCTATAATGGTTTCAGTATCCGCAGAACCAAACTCTAGAGCACTTACCACAGCCAGAGGTTTAACTGACGAACCCGGTTCAAAGGTATCGGTAATGGCTCTATTTCTAATTTTACGAGGCGAGACACCTTTACGGTTATTTGGATTAAATGACGGGCTATTCACCATCGCCAATATTTCCCCAGTATTCACATCTGCCACGACGACTGAGCCTGATGTTGCACGGTAAAAGTGTACCGCAGACTTTAATTCTCGGTAGGCAAGAGCTTGAATTCGTTGATCTATGGTCAATTGAATATTTTGCGGATCTTTACCTTCTTCCTGCTCTAATATTTCAACTTGACGACCTTTAGCATCGCGACGAATGGTTCTAGAATCAGGTGTCGCAGACAAATATTCGTCATATAACTTTTCAATCCCTTCGATTCCCTGATCATCCACATTGGTAAAACCAACCACATGAGCTGAAGCCTCACCCGCTGGATAATAACGGCGAGATTCATTGACCAAATAGACTCCTGGAATTTTCAGATTCTTCACAAAGGTTGCCATGGCCGGCGACACTTGACGTTGCAAATACACAAATTTGCTATTTTCGTTACTCGCTTTTTTAATAAGCTTATCAACGTCTTGACCTAAGACTTCAGCAAGGGCTTGCCATCTGCGAGTGTCAGATAACGCACCTTTTTCTGGATCTGTAACCGTAGGTGGATGGGCCCAGATAGCTTTTGCAGGAACACTTACCGCTAACTGTTCTCCATTTCTATCGGTGATCAAACCACGATAAACTTCATTATTACGCACTCTTAAAGTACGGTTATCACCCTCTTCGATCAGTTGATCCGGATTGATGACTTGAATATAAGCAGCTCTGACCGTAAGTACTGAAAACACTGCGAGAATAGCACCAACAACCACGAAGAAACGCCACTGCACCAAACTTGGAGCAATGTTTTTCTTAGCTTGTTTAGTTCTAGCCTTGGTCATTTCAAACGCACCACAATTTCATTTTCTGGACTTGGTCTATGCATATTAAGTTGCTTCTTCACAGCAACTTCAATGCGGTTATGATCAGTTAGCGCCCCTTGTTCTAGGATTAGGTGACGCCACTGAATATCTAACTGATCTTGTTCTTGCATTAGTTGTTCTAAGGCCATCGACATCTGTCGATTATGGTGCGCACTCATGATCACCGCGAACGCACTTATCAATACCATTAAAAACAACAAAACCCGTATCGGATGACGGGCTAGTTCGGTGAAGATTAAGTTGACCAAATTAAAGTTGGTCCTAGTATCTGTCACAGCTTCTGAGCCACCCTTAACACTGAACTTCGCGACCTCGCATTCACTTTAATTTCATACTCACTAGGCTTAGTCGCCTTTCCTATTAACTTCATTGCTCGGGTTGCATCTATTTGTGCCTGAGTAATTGCCATTCGAGCTGGCACCTGCATTCCGCGGCTTTGTTCGCGCATAAAGCGTTTTACCAATCGATCTTCTAGGGAATGAAAACTGATCACTGCCAGTCGTCCTCCTGAAGAAAGGCACGCTAATGCTCCTTTAAGTCCGTCCCGAACTTCATCTAATTCGCTATTGATATAAATACGAATTGCCTGAAAAGTTCGAGTTGCAGGATGTTTAAATTTATCTTTAACCGGCACAGCTTCATCCACTAACTTTGCTAATTGCAATGTTGTCGTCAGTGGAAATTCATCGCGACTATTCACAATTGCATGAGCTATACGCTTGCCGAATTTTTCTTCACCAAACTCTTTAATCACCTGAGTGATGTCATCTTCGTCGGCTTTTGCCAGCCATTGGGCTGCACTAATTCCCTTACTGGTGTCCATGCGCATATCCAATGGGCCTTCACGCATGAAACTAAATCCTCGTTCGGCATCATCTAATTGAGGTGACGACACACCAAGATCCATCAAAATACCGTCAACTTTGCCGAATACTTGATGTTTTTGAGCCACCTCTTCGATATTCGAAAATGCCACGTGTTCAATACAAAAACGCTCATCATCGGCAAATCGTTTAGCCGCTTCAATGGCATATGGGTCGCGATCCAAAGCAATCAAACGACCTTTAGCAGATAACTTCTGCAACACTTTTTCTGTATGCCCACCGCGCCCGAATGTGGCATCCATATAAACACCGTCTGGTTTAATATCTAGCCCTACAATGGACTCTTCTAACAGCACTGAGCGGTGCAACTCCTGGGACGATGGATTTTCAGTTATCAAAGTGAGAAGTCCTGTAAACGCTCAGTTAATTCAAATTCGCCGCCTTTCTCAGTTTCAATATCTTGATGAACCTGTTGCTGCCATGTTTCTGCGTCCCAAATTTCGAAGCGATTGAGTTGCCCAACTAACATTATTTCTTTATTTAAGTTGGCATGTTGACGAAGTGGTGCTGACAATAAGAAGCGACCATTTTTGTCCATATCACCTTCCATGGCATATCCTAAAAGAAGTCGCTGTAAGCGGCGTTCTTGAGGTATCATGCTAGAAAGTTTACTAAGTTTAAGTTCAATCTCTTCCCATTCGGGAAGTGGGTAAAGTAGCAGACAGCTTTGCTGTGTATCGATTGTGCAAACCAGTTGTCCCTGACAATCATCTAGCAACAACTGTCGATACCGTGTTGGTATCGCCACCCTGCCTTTTACGTCTAGATTGATTGCGTTAGCGCCGCGGAACATATCCCCTAGCCTTTTTTATTAGTTTGCTTTTATTGTTTTGGTAGCATCAGTTTGCAACACATTGAGATCACTTTGATCCACTTTCTGCCACAATTACCCACAAATGAGAGTTTAGGTTTCCACTAACCCCATTGTCAAGGACAAAAAACGGGTTAAACAGAGGCCGTGAATGCCAATTAAATTAAGGGCTAGACGAAAGCGGCTGATATATATAAAGAAAGCTTTCAAAGCTGTTTTTATGTACAGTGAAAATCAAGGATCGATGAAGTTCAAAATAAGCTAAAAAATCTAAACTAAAATGCGCTCCCTTATGCTTAAAAACGCAAAATAATCATGAAGATAGTAGTTTTTATAATAAGCTAGGTGTCAACTTATAATAAGATACCCTCTAGCATGCCGATTATTGAGTCTTTCATGGCCTGAAAGGTTAATGATTGGCTGACGAAAACGAGCCTATAAACAATCAATCTATGCAGTGGAGAGATGAACTATGATCGATAAAAGTCAATTTGGACAAATGCCCGACGGCCAAATAATAGATAGCTACATTTTGACCAATAATAATGGCATGTCCGTTGAGATATTGACTTTAGGAGCAATTATTCGATCCTGGAGGTTAGCGACAGATCCCAGTGTAGATATTGTTTTAGGCTTCGATAATGTGACAGATTATTTGTCCGATCAAAGTTATTTGGGCAGAACCGTAGGACGTTATGCGAATCGCATTAAAGATGGTGAGTTTAAAATTGCTGATAAAAGCTATTCGGTAAGTACCAACTTACAAGGAAACTGTTTGCATGGTGGCGTTGATGGCTTTCACAATCGGCTTTGGTCAGTGACTAACACAGAGGACGATTTATATCCAAGTGTTACCTTGAGGTTGACCAGTGATGATGGTGATCAAGGTTTTCCAGGAACCTTAAATCTTGATGTGACCTTCAGCCTTGATCAGGAAGATCGCTTAACCATTGAGTATCATGCCCTCAGTAGCCAAGATACGGTTTTCAATCCTACCCAACATAGCTACTTCAATTTAGCAGGGCACGATTCGGGAACTATTTTTGATCAGCAAATTCAGTTATCCGCGAACAACTATACGCCAGCCGATGAAAATGCAATTCCCACGGGTGAAATCAAACCTGTAAAGGATACGGCTTTCGATTTACGCCAACTAACCCCTTTTGGACAAGCAATTAATCAACAAGACCAAGCAATAAAAGCGGCTAATGGACTTGATCATAATTGGTGTGTAGAAGGATTTTCAACAGCACAAGACAAACTGCAATGGGTTGCCGATGTGATTGAGCCAAAGTCTGGACGAGTATTAATTACTCACACGACTATGCCGGGTGTGCAAATATATACGGGTAATTTTATTGGGGAAGCTACCCTAGGTAAAAACAATATAAAATACGCGCCTTATCACGGCTTTTGTATTGAAACTCAATTTTATCCGGATAGTCCAAATCAAGCAGAATTTCCGAGTGCGACTTTGCCTGCCAACACAGCTTTTGTGTCAAAAACGAGTTACCAAATTAAACAAAAAAGCCAGCAGTAAACACACTGCTGGCTTTAGTTTATTTCGCTAACTAAGTTGCTAGGAATTAAGCGCTTGGCGCTTCTTCTTTAGCCGCTTCTTGCTGCGTATCTTCCACTAAACTAATATGGATAGAGCGAATAGGTTTATCCGTATTAACAGAAAGTTGAGCTAAACGATTCAATTGAGTAAGTGACAACATTGCAGTGTAAATAGCACCAAGGTAACCACTGTTTTTCAACTCAATAATAATTTCGTCAGATAATTCATTTACGCGTTTTTCGTTGATACCGAATATACCAGTCACGTTGCGCTTTTCGCCATTTGCGTACTGAACATTAAGTTGGACAGCATCAAGCAATTCTAATTCAACAATTCGTTTGATAAAACGCTGGGTCGCCAATTCGCTGTTAGTAATTTCGCCCAAAAGGTCCTGACGGTTTTTTAAGTAATCCGTTGGTTCGCCTTCTGCAGTGAATAAACTTTCACCTTCTTCTTCACCTACCAACACACTGTTTTCGTCGATGTAAACACCTAACTTGTCACCGTCAGGGCGAACATCAAAAGGATAACGTTGAATGTTCAAAGGCATAACATGGCCTAACCATTTGTCATCTTTGAAGTATAAGTTGCTGCCTTGCTCCAAACCTAGCATAGCAATTGAATGGTAATTGCCAGAAGGTTGATCTTTAATAAATGCGATTGGCATACAGCTAGCAATTTGAGCGAACTCACGAAGAGTCGCGGATGCTAAATGGGTTTCTTTGGCAAATTCAAAGTTATGCTGCGTTTTTACTTTTAACGCACTATGTTTATTTTTATCCAGTGGAATATAATTCGTTTTCATTACTTCTTGTTCTCTTTTAAATGATGCTCCGTGGGAAAAAACACGACGGAGATTAAAATCACTTTCAAACACTTTACTTGCTCTTTGCACTACCTGAGCACGGTAAAATATAAGTCAGCTTGTGCCAGAAAGTGTGCAAGTATGTTTTATTTGGCGTGGGAAGTCACCACCCTAGCCGGTTAAATTAGAAATACTTTGCTAAAAAATACACATCACACTGAAATTAAAGCGAATTGGTGACGGTGGCGATATATTCAGCTAACTTCGCCTCAGCCTCATCTGCAAATAAAATGTCACAGGCTTCTTTTAATCCTGGAGCGTGCAAAATATCTTGTTGAGGAACCACTAAGGCGATTTTTGAACGTCGTCGCAGAAAATCCTCTAGGGTTGTTATCATTTCGCGATTGGCCGCATGTTCCACTTCCACTCGCAGGTACTCACTGTTTTCAATCAATAAGTTCCCCATTGCTGGATTTTCACGAATACTCTCCAACATATTGATAGCGTTGCGTCCGTACCTTCGCCAAAATCGTTGACTCAGGGGTTCCGAAGAGCTAGCAGGAGTAAGATCGTCAAGTCTCATCAGTTTAGCGCGATGAAAAAACTCTCGTTTTACTGCCTTCCCAGGTTCGCCATACCATTTGTAGTCAGGGTAAGTTAATGGAATGCCGAAGGTTTCTATCCATTTACAAACTTCCTCTCCAACATTAATACAATCGGTTAACTTGCCACCAAAAATTGATAAATATTGGCTGTCTTTGTCTACATCAATGGCATGTTTTCGCGACAGTTGCACCCAATCGGCTTTGCCTTCATGGCCTTTAATTGCCAAGGGCCTGACCCCACAGCGTTCAGCGATAATGTCTTTTTTAGTTAAAGGTTTGGGCAAGGCCAAAAGCTTATTGACGTTGGATAGAATAAACTCTCTGTCTTCATCGGTAACCTGGGCATCTGGACTGGGGACTTGGCTATCGGTGGTGCCAATACAAGTTTTAGGTCCCATGGGGATGACAAAAAATAGGCGGCCATCATCAGCAAAAAAGGTTAATACTTTCTCAGTGTCGGTGATTTTATTGACGATTAAATGTACACCTTTGGAAAATACATGATGATGTTCGGTTGTTTGTTGATTGATTTGATTAACTTGATCGACAAAAGGGCCGGTTGCGTTAATGATAGCTTTGGAGCGAATATTGAAGGTTTCGCCACTCATTTTATCCGTGACCTGACTAACCCATTCCTCCCCAACCTTTTTGGAATGATCTAACCCCACATAGTTAGCAGCGATACACCCATAACTCATGCTAGAACGCACAAAATTAAAGACGAACCGAGCATCATTATCATGTAAATAGGCATCTGAGTATTCAAAACCACCAGCTATCTGTTCGGTATTAATGATAGGTTCCATTTGTTTGATCTTTTTAGAACCTAAATATCGAGGCATTTTTGTGAACAATCGTCCCATTAACCAATAAACTAAAGTGCCTAAATAAATAAAAGCGGGAGCAAAACGAAAACCACGCTGAATACTGGTGAAAAAACGAATCTCTTGAACCGTAGACGGATAATGACGCATTAAATGATTACGGCTTTTACAGAGTTTGTTAACTAATCCAAACTCAAAGGTTTCTAGGTATTTAATTCCTCCCCAAGCTAAATTGGATGAATTTGAGCTGGTAAAGCCAGCAAAATCACCTTTATCAATGAGCGCAACTCTGGCACCTTTTGCAGATAGTGCAGCCGCAGACACAGCTCCATTTATCCCACCACCAACAATGAGCACATCAAAAGTATGTTGAGGAAGCTTGGCAATATTACTTTTACGTAAATTCATGATTTCCAGTTATTCCAGTAGTATGCAAAGGGATGCTAATAATTCCAATATTAAATTGCCAACCAAGGGATTGTATTCATCGAGTTTGCTTAATAATGAAAACTTCCCCTTTATAGCAAATATTAGAGTACCTTGATTTAAAAAATCCATTATTTGATACTTCAGAAAGTGATAAACTAGCCATTCTTTACACAACACTATGTTTGATGTGCGAAATCAAATGGAACGAAAATAAGGCGAGTATTCACAGCCTCAATAAACAAAACAAAGATTTTGCATACTCGTTTTGCATATTAACAATGACAAAGTACCCACTATCACCTTGGGCATTTAAATCAGAGTCATAATTGATTAATCATTTATACACAGAATAATAAGGATAAATTGTATGAAAAAGAGTTTATGGATTTGCACAGCAATGGCATTGAGCGGCTGTGTTACTGCCTCTGACGGTGAATACCATGCATCACAGAAGGCCACAGAAATAAGCCAAAAGTATATTTTAGTGGATGGTCATATTGATGTGCCATATCGTCTTCAGCAAAAGTGGGAAGATGTCACCCTTGCTACTGATAGTGGCGATTTTGATTATCCTAGAGCGAAAGCCGGCGGACTCAATGCACCATTCATGTCAATTTATATTCCCGCGTCTTTAGATGACTCACCTAAATCAACGGAATTGGCGCACAAATTAATTGATTACGTTGAAGCCATAGTAGGCAGAGCCCCAGATAAGTTTGCCATAGCTAAATCCCCCGATGATGTTAAAAAGCAATTTGAGCAAGGTTTGATTTCGTTGCCTATGGGAATGGAAAATGGTTCTCCCCTACAAGGTGATATGGACAACCTTAAAACCTTTTATGACCGTGGTATTCGCTACATCACTTTGGCCCATTCATTAGCCAATCATATTTCCGATTCTTCATACGACCTCCGAAAAAAATGGAAAGGCCTAAGCCCTTTTGGTAAAGAGTTGGTTGGTGAAATGAACAATATCGGTATTATGATAGATATCTCCCATGTCTCTGATGATGCCTTTTACCAAGTCATAGAACTAAGTAAAGCACCCGTTATTGCTTCTCACTCGTCATTACGTCGATTCACTCCAGGATTCGAACGCAATATGACCGATGAAATGCTAGTCGCATTAGCCGAAAATGGTGGCGTTGTAATGATTAACTTTGGCTCTACTTTTGTTGATCAAGTATCTAGGGGCTGGCGTATTACTATGGGTGAGAAACGCAAAGCCGTGGAAGAGGAATTTGGAGCTGACAGCCCTCAATTAGCCGCCTTTGATGAAGAATACTCAACCAATAACCCGTTTCCCTTTGCCAATGTCGATACCGTTGTTGAGCACGTCGATCATGTGGTGAAATTAGTGGGAATTGACCATGTAGGGATTGGTTCAGATTACGATGGTGTTGGCGATTCGTTGCCCATTGGCTTAAAAGATGTATCCGCTTATCCTAACTTAGTACAAGGTCTATTGGATAAAGGGTACAGCGAAACAGATATCGCTAAAATTCTTGGAACAAATTTACTGCGGGTTTGGAGTGAAGTAGAAGAGTACGCGGCAAAACACTAAAAATGAAAAGCTGCAGGGTTAGTCAATTCAGAATCGTGTTGGGTTTGTACATACACATTCTGCACTAACTCTGCATCACAACTGGCTCTATGCCTTGTACAATCCATACTTCTAGCCAAGTTTTCTTGCGTGTCATGCCAAAGCTCCATCTGTTTTTCAGATAGAATATTCTCTAGAGGACTTAGCCTAAACGTCATGTTCTGTTTACCCGCGCTAAATAGTTTTATTAACCAGGGATAGTCGACGACCCAACCATCTGAATAAACGGTTTGTCCTCTTAAAAGGTTATTCAAGTCTTCACATACCTTAGATGCAGCAGTACCTTTTTGCAGCAAAACGTCACGGGATATGCCATGTAAGTCTTCAGCTTCTTGGGTCCAATGCTGCCAATTCGATTCAGGCTGTATCAATCGACAGTAACGTTGGGACAAATAGGTCACAACGCCCACTTCAATTGGATAACTGTGGCTTCCAAAACCACTGGCCTCTATATCGAGAATTGTAGGAATAATCGTCTTGTTGATAACAACCTCTGACTGACTTTAAATAAACACTAACGAGTAAGTATAAATTTTAATCAATGTACCTTACTTGTTGATTGATTAACAATTAGACTAAAGAATAAGACACATAATAATCTACTAATCTGACGTTAACATTAACTTATATCAAAAACGTTAACGTCTGATTAAATAAATAACAAGGAAAGTTAGAAGCGGAACAAAAATCGAGTTAACCTGATCAGCCTCACTTAATCTTCAGTGCCAGAATATTTTTTAGTCAACAGGTCAGTTTGACCATGGGATGTAAAATATCCACCTTTAGGCGAGATGACCCACTCATTGGTATTATTTACAACTTCCCTAGCATCTTTTAAATAATCAACTAGTGTTTCTTCCGGCATATTTTCTTGTTGATAAACCGCTGCTTGCTCCTTAGCTTTTCCCCACTCAACAAATTGAGAAAGTTTTGCAGTTTGTTGCACTAAACTGTTGAGGCGACTATCGCGGTCAAGATACTTTTGCAGTGCCTGGGCTGACTGGTCGTCTCCTGTCACCGTCAACTTGTCATTTTCAATGCTAATTTCAAGGCTATCAACAGAGTCGAATTGCGCAAGTAATTGTTCGACTTCTTTATTGAGTCTTTCCTGATTGAATTGATAATAGTTTTCAACGGTGTTCAAGTCTAAATCAATTTCGCCTTTTTCTAGCAACCTCAGTGTCTCTTCGAATTCTTGATTAGCTAACCCACTGTCTAATACTGCCAACCCACCTTTAATGTCTTGCTTGGCGGAGATCGCGATATTTTCAAGGTCCTGATTTCCTTGAGTTTGGTTGCCTATGTAATCAAATAAGGACAGAGGTTGAGTGTTAATTTCCATGTTAATAGCCATTTCAAACGGATTGCATTGCTAAGGGTTTAGCAGAATTAATGCCAACTGAAATAATTTTATGGCTTGTAGGGAAGTATTTTAATTATCAGCGCCAGAGTAGTAGAAAATTCCATTTAGTTCATTAATATCAATGAATTAAAAAACAAAACTGGAAGTTAACTAGTGATAATTTATTAGTGATAGTGCTAACCGTTAAATTGGAGCGCAGAGCGCTCACTAAAAAGCACTATCGACAAGACATTGCGGCAATGTATTGCCTAATTTTAATAACCAGGGGTTGATTGTGCGGCAAGAATCAGAAAGAAAATAATGTTAATTAACAGTCCGATGTAGCCTAAAGATAATCCCCAGGTTGTCATTTTGTTGCCGATTAATTTGCCATGACTATGACGTATTTTAGAGCGTGCAATATGACCAAAAATTATCGCTAACAAAGAACTAAACAGAAAGAGCGAAAAAATACCAAAGATTAACGATGCCACAGCACATTTAGATCGCTTAACTAGGGTTTTAGTTTTAGACGCTAAAACAATGGCATTAGGGGCTTTAAATATAGCCTTAATATCTTTGGCTTTACCCAAGTGCCCAGTAAATTCAACATGTTGTCCTGGCCGCGCAGAGTGACTGTATTTCCATTCAGCCATATTAAAGGTAAAACGTTTATTGTCAGCGCAGATGACCCCTTCTTTAGAGTTGGGCTCAAAATCCAGAATGGTTCCTTTCATTTAGCTTCCTAATATACAACGAGTTAATGGTACTGGTTTAAATTCGATCCGATTAATTGAATTTACCCCATTATTTAGATTAACTCTATAATTTTTATATACTTAGAAAAGTAAATTTACCGAGGATAGGAATTAGTAGGAAAAGTTAGAGCTGGTCATTAAGCCGGGTTCTGTATTTCTCAAAGAGATTAACAATCATTCATCTAGGCCAGCAATCGCTCACTGGCTCAAGCAACCTACCCGTACTTTACAAAAAGTCACTACTTGGCTTTTCAGTGAGTTTTGTAGCACTGATTGTAGCATACATAGTTAGTTTTTTATTCAAAAAATGTAAATAAAAGTACTAGCCAGCATAACCCCTCGTCCCTCAAAAATGTTATGCGTGCAATATAGTGTTATTTAAATCAGGGGTTTACCGTTTTAAATTTTGCTTGATTTCAACCCAAAGAACCAATAAGTTGGTGATATCACATTTAGATAAAAAAAGGGAATATTGTGAATAATGTTAAAAATTTAACTACTCTAGCTACCATTGCATTACTCTTGTCGGGATGCGGGTCAACTACCACAAACATGAAAGATCCGGAGGTTAGAAATGCAGTTAGTCAAGTCAAACATTTTGAGTCAAAAGATAGCTTGAAGGACTATAAGGTTTTAGGAAGTGTGGAAGGAAGATATTGCCAGAGTGACCAAATATCCCTTACACAAGGTGGGAATATTACAAAGGAGGGGGCAATAACTGAAATGAGATATGCTGCATCAGAACTAGGTGGAAATGGTTTAATTAATGTGGCTTGTCAGACCGATGGAGTCAATTTTAGCACTAATTGCAATAACTCTGTTGCATGCTATGGAGACGCGATAAAATATTAACAATTATTTTCTATTTAAAAAGTACTTAAATTCCTTATTTAGCCTTAGATGTCCAACATACCATTTAGAATTGAACAAAATAATTTGGAAAAAAAACCTTGTCCACAATAGTGGGCAAGGTTTTCGGCTGGTGGACTAGTTTTTAAAAGTTAGCAAACCTCACTATGAGTTGAGCTTCATACTCTAGTTTATCTATCCACTTTGATACTTGAATTCTAAAGTCGTCAATTTCCTCTTCTGATAACTCAAGCTCTTTAACGATTTGTCGTTCGGAATAACCATCATTAAAGTATTCCATTAGAATTTTTATATCCATTTTTGCTCCTTGGATTTCTGAAAAATCCTCCTTCGAATTTTGGGTTTTCTAGTAATTTATCGATTGCTCTTGCTTGTTCAATACGAAAGACAAGAGATACTATTGCCTCTATTATTTTGGGGTTTACATCACTAATATTTTTATAGCAAAGATGGGAGTTTTTACTTTTTCCTTGGGAAAAAGCTCTTGCTATAGAGTTTGGAACCTTGAGAATATTAATTAACGTGGATCTCGAAAAGCGCTTGCTATCTAAAACCCAAATTAACTCGAGAAAATTTAATAATTCAACTTTCGCATTATATTCGTAAACCCCTTGATATTTGGAGCTCATGACGACTCAACCTACTGATTTAAGTCAGAGCTAGTTTCAATAACTTCGACATGCCTAGTTCCTATGATTCTAATCCCAGCTTCCCTTTTATTAGTTTTGCGGCATTCTTTTAGATGAAAGTATCTTTTAAAAACTTTTCTATAATTATTTTTAGTTACACGAGCGAAGGACTTTTGACCAACATATTCAGATAGAAAGTTGTTACACTCTTTTGAACTGTAAAAGTTGTCAATTTGGAATTTTAAATAGATTGCCTTTTCAAGCTTTGAATCTATGTATCTAAAGCGTTCCGTATAGGCTTGAAACTCATTTTTATCTAAACAAATTTTACGTATGTTTTTAATATTGTGCTTTTTTAATTGCTCAATCAAGCGCATTAAGTCCGGAAAATCAGGAGCTTCTTTCTCCCCTGCCAGAATAGAGTCAACTGCGATTGAATAATCATCTTTTTCACTTTCAACCTTTAACCTCTTAATATCTTGCAGAGCTAATGATGGTTTACTATTCAGTGTTTTAACGTCCAAAAGTTCATAGCCATATTGACTAAGATTCAAATTTTTAAAATTAGCTCTATCCATTGCTTGTTTCTGCTTTATAGGAGCATATAAACAATTAATGTACAGCTCATTTGAAGTTGTCCTTAGTAACATATCGGTATCTTTAACGCCGATTAGTTTCATTCCTTCTAAGCCAATTCGGTCGACTACTTCAGTAAATATCTGATTTTGGTATTCCTTTTCTTTGTCCGAATCAGGGATATATATATCACAGTCTTTAATTGGTTTTCTAATTAGGTGGCATGTTGCGGATAAATCTCTATCACGTTCAAAGAACTGAACTATTTGCTCCCTTCCATAATGCTTTTTAGCAACTATCACAATATTATCCAAGCCGAATAAATTTATCCCCTCCATCAGCACCTGAGTTGTCAAAATAGTTCCCTTTACTTGACCTTTTAGCACTTTGGGATTAACAAGCTCATTAATGAATTCTTTCTCGTTGCTAGTTACGATTTCGACTTCAGTTAACACTTTCTTAATTGATGCCAATAAACTTTTATCATCAAATAAAACCAAATTGTTGGTATCGGAATCAAGGTTCTTTAGAAATTGAATCAGCGCGTTATCTAATCCACTGTTTGTTTCCCAAACCTGTATATTTCTAACATCTCTTTTAGCTTTAAAATCATAGTGAAAGTCGAACTCAAATATATTGAAATGACTAGGATCAAACGTACCCGATACGCAGAATATTGTATTGCTGCTTGCAGCAACAAGATCTACTAATTCTGATAATTTTCCGGTTCTAAAATCATCCGATATTACTCTATGGAATTCATCTAAAACAATTACGTAATCAGAAGGAACACCCAATCTTAATAGTTCAACTAAGTAATTGTAGGAACAAATAACTTTGTCTTCTTTAAGTGGGTTAACATTAGTACCTGTTTCGAAAGGATAATTGTGTTCTAACTTTAATTGTTCCCCAATAGAATTAATTGGAACAGCAAAGATTACTTTATGATCGCATCCACGCCCGAGAAAAAATGTTGTTTTACCTGTTCCAGTAGTGGCTGTTAGTAAGTGTTTTTTTCCTTCATGAATTTCAAAGTCAGACACTTTCAAGTAATCTACCTGCTGAGTGACAACTTGCTTACTGTACTCTTCACTTCTTGCATTTAATGCAGAAAGGTTAATAGAATTACAGTACTTTCTTGCTTCCTCAACAGTCCTGTCTGTTGTATTTCTGCTACCGTCCCAGTTCATATTATTGGCTAACTGTTTTTGATACTCTTCTGTAGGTCGATATTTAGCGATCTCAACATGAATTCTAAAAAAGGCATCATTCCTTTGGTATTCAATTCCGTTTACTTCTATCCGGTCGTTTTCCGCCGAATTTGCATAAAGGTTAGCTAATGACTCAATTTCAGGAATACCATCTTGAGAATTGATTCCATTAACAGTTAAATTATACCTAGAGATAGGAATAAAATCGGATTTAGGCAGCTCTGAAAGCTCGAAATATTGGTCAGATTTAAATTCGTATTCCCTGAAAAACTCTAACTCAATAGGTATTACAAAGCCCCGCCCCTTCGCTAAAAAACTTTCGTCAAGATAGCTTTTATCATTATGAGAAAAGTATTCAATTAAAGCTTGTTTTCTATCTATAGCGTCTTCTATGCGCATTGGTTCTTTTAATGGAATAATTACCCGAAACTTATCTATACCAGTAACTCTGTGGGTTACAGTTGTATATAGATAGTAAGCAAAATTGTGATGCGATTCGATAAATGTATCAACGGTACAGCCCCCATCGATATCCAGTACCAACATTTCTAAAAATTCGATGTTCTCTTTCACTAATTTTTGCGATGTATCTTTAACACTGTATGGAAAAATCAAAGGTGCACTAAATTTAATAGCTCTGGAAATGTCATTTTCAGTTTTATATGTTCTAGTTAGATCAGCAAGTGAATACTGGGGGCTAGGTTT
Organism: Aliiglaciecola sp.; assembly: GCF_039982535.1. Classification (NCBI taxonomy): domain Bacteria; kingdom Pseudomonadati; phylum Pseudomonadota; class Gammaproteobacteria; order Alteromonadales; family Alteromonadaceae; genus Aliiglaciecola; species Aliiglaciecola sp. The sequence continues at coordinate 125,941 of NZ_JBDWYG010000007.1, read as the reverse complement.
TATTTTTAACTTTTTAATTGCTTGGATGGTTGGGTCGATATATCTGTATTGATCTTTAGGAGCCTGTATCCCTTGATTAATCTGCATTGTCGAACCCCATCACCATCAAGCGAACTTTTAAATCGCTATATTCCTCTAGTGCCGTATCTCTAGCTTTATCGTAAAACCGCTTCTTAACTAATTTAACGAATCCTTTCTCGAAAAGATATTGTTGAAATTCTCTGGCTTCCGTTTCTGACAAACCGGCATACCTTAACGTTTCTATGGTTGGAACATATTTAGCGCCACCTGTTGCTTTTAAAAGGGCATCTGCCCATTTTTGAAATTTCATATGAAATTCTCCTTATTGAACCTCTTTGGGGTTCATAAAATTGTTTTAATTATTTTTATATAAGAGTAGAAAAATATTGATGCGCTAAGTCAGCGCTTTTGATTACTTCGATATATAGGTGATTTAGATTTTTGATTTAATCGAGTGATTATTCAGAAAAACATGAATTTGACGTAAGTTGTTGAATTCATTACGAAATTATATTTGTTTTTCGGTAATTTGTCAACATTTTTCTTTATTTTTCAATGGGTTAGGGGTTCATTGAACTAAACTCGGAGAGCCTCATACCTAAAAAATTATTTATGGGTATTTTCACATCAACATTCTAATGCATCATCTGACATCCCAGCTGACTAAACCCGCCTTAAACTTCGCAAAATATTCGTATCAAGTTCGAATGAGCCATCGAATGAAAAACGCTAATATTTCCAATCAAGAGGGTTTCAAAACATCTGTTAAAAAATAAATAAACATCGAAAACAAACGGGCAAAACCTATAATTTTTGCACACACACTACATTTATTCTACACTCCCTAAAATACTAGCCTTTCTGAGCATCATAGGGACTTAGCGAAAAAAAAATGAACTTGCCAAATAACCCAAAAAAGGACGATTCTAAAAACGAACGCGGCTACATAGGTATTGAGCCTTACAGCAAAAAAGATGATTCGAAAGTTAGTCAGGAATTAGTTCGAAAGCGATGCGAAATTGTAATAGAAGAGAAGGCGACATGGTTTAGCAAAAATATGACAATCGACATCGTCATAAGGGAACTCAACCAAGGAGACAAGCTCATTATTGCAAGTTTGATTTTCTTAGCAAACAATTTGTCAGATTTAATCCGACGAGTACAAAGCATAGAAAATCAAGGTGCGACGTTAGAAGTTTTGGACATTAGGGGTGGGCTTTTGAATTACCTACAAGCTTTTAAGGATTTTAATGCATATGTTGCGAGTTCAAAAATAAAAGCGGGTCAAAGCAAATCCAAGAAAAGGCAGGGGCGCAAACCAGTTTTGAGTTCAATCAGCGAGAAGGGCATAAAATCTCAATGGAATTCAGGAAGATTTACAATTAGTAAACTAGCTGAAACTTGGCATGTTTCGAGACGCACCATTAAACGTATTATTGAAAAATAGGAAATACAAAAATGAATATTTTTGAAAAATTAGAAGCACCTGAAGTTAAAGTTTTGAACCCTAGAGATTGGACTTTGGAAGACTGTAAAGAAAAACTGAGAGTGCAGTTTAGAAACCTTAAAAACAAACCTGATCACGTTAGTGTTTCAATTAGATTAGGAGGTGTGACACAGCTTAAAATTGGCAAAAATGAGAAGATGTCTATTCATGTACTTAAAAAAGAAGCCAACGCCGAGTTATTTTTAAAAGAAGCCAAAAAACAAGACGCAATTATTGAAGATGCACGACAAAGGTATATTGATTCTTTAAATATTGCGCGAACGACAAGGAATACAACCCAATCAAAAACTCGGTCAAAATCTAAAGACCCAGCTTTAGTAGTGAATAATATATCTACAAACTAGAAATGATACAAAATACTAATACGGAGGGCCTATCAAAGGTACTCCGTACTGCTTTAAATTACTTAACGTGAAAGGTAGTTACTCAATATAAATTATCCCTTTAAAACTCTGATAAAGGCTACTTCCAGTTTAGTCTCTTAATATGGTAATAGAAATAGATGAGTTATCTGCATTTTCCACCTCAAACAAAAAGTTTTGAAAGCTAATTTCTTTCGACCCCGACAAGTCATATTTTAGAGACTGAAAAAATGCTGGTGCAGCCATTCCTCCGCGATATTCCCTATAGCTAACTTCTATTATGCTTCCAGACTTACCAGAATAAACCAGTTCTTTTTTCAAGTAATCTGTTGAGTATACGTCTTTACTTTCCCAGCCGTCAGGAGAATTTAATATGCCTACCCAACTACGGACAGTTTGCACTGTGCCAGTCTGGGCAACCAAAAACGGCGAACCAATATTGGAGTTAACCGTTTGACCAACGGTATAGGTTTTGAACGACTCGGACTTTATTACTCTAGAAGCACAACCAGTTATACTTACAAGCGTTGACATAAAAATTAAAATACTAGCGATTTTTAACATTACTTTCCCTTTCTAATAGTTAAACATAGAAGACTTCATAAAAGCATGCTAATTATAAAACAAAAGTTAAACTACATACTTTAATAACATCAATAGCTTACACTAGTAATTAACCGTTTGACTACTAATCTTAGTAGCTTAGTAATCAAAGGGCCGCAACTGTAGTCCATGAACATTGGTAATAAAGCATTAAAAATATACTCTTTTTAGTATTTCAATTAATTTAGTTAAATATTTTCTATTTAAGTTTGTCTTCTCTATAAATTTTGTACACTTGATTTCTAGAACAACCGATCATATCTGCTATTTCTTGCTTAGTTAAGTCACTATTTTCATCATCCATTAATTCAACAATTCGCTTTCTTTTATCATTTGAAATCTGACGAGGTTTGCCAAACTTTACTCCTCTAACTTTGGCTCGTTCAAGGCCTTCTTTGACTCGTTCATTTATCAAATCACGCTCAAACTCAGCAAAAGCACCTAACATGCTAAACATAAGTTTGCCGCTGCTTGTCGATGTATCGATTGCTTGGTTTAGAATATTTAGTGTGGCTCCCTTTGCTTCAATTTCAGCAACTAAGTTATGAAGATCTGTAAGTGACCGAGCTAAGCGGTCTAACTTAGTTATTACAAGGCTATCTCCCTCTCGTAAATAATCAATTGCTTTGTGGAGCTCTGGCCGATCACTATTCCCCCCACTCAGTTTCTCTTTAAATATTTTGTCACATTGTTTTAGTTGCTCTAATTGAGCATCAAGGTTTTGATTTTGTGTTGAACAACGAGCATATCCAATTTGCATTACTGTAGCCTTTTCCCTAGAAGTTAGATTACAATAGTTAGATTACGATAAAGATTACACAAAAACAAATGATTTTGGCGCAAAGATGAGAAATAGAAGTGGTGTAATCTAAACTGTAATATAAATTACAGAGGGTATTGAGTTGGGTGGGGCGGTTTGTGGACTATAAAAACTTAGAATGCATACAGACCCCTTATTACATTCTAAATATTAGGTTGCAAAAAATTAAACTAGTTAAGGCGCGAGCACTTCTACTGATCAGTCTATGATCTTTATTTAAATGGATATTGCTCGTTCTTACCTTGTACAAGAGATCTAGATCAAATCCTGAACTTCACTACATTAAGTTTAAAGCCTCTGCAATGCGCTCGATTTTGCATCAAGACAAATGGGCTAACTTGTGTTTATAATCAATTAATTACAAGGGAACAATTAAGTAAGGGATTAATAATTTTGATTTCGTTAAATAATAGCCAAATGGACACTTGTCGCTGCCAATTAAAGCATTACAAGCGGAATGGCTAATACATGTCGAAAAGATTAAGAAGAGCAAACGTAACTGACACAGTAAAAATGAGCCTACTATGTGAAGTTAAAGGATTTTGCCCACTATGCAGATGTTCTCTTATGGGAAAAAAAATAAGTGGGGACAACATTCGCTTGTTCGATGTCGCACACATTTACCCTCTCAATGCCACACCAAGTGAACTTATCTTATTAAAAAATGAACGGCGTCTTAGTAGTAATATTGATTGTGAAGAAAACTTTATCCCTCTGTGCAAACCCTGCCATAAAAAATACGATACAAATAAAACAGTTTTGGAATATAGGCAGCTTTATAAAATAAAAGTTGAAATACGAAAACTCAAAGAGCTTTCTGAACAGTGGAGTGCGCAAGTATTACATGAAGACATTGCTAGAGTAGCTGATGTCATAAACAATATGGCGGCAAACAAAAATAGCTCGACTAAATTATCTCTTGATGCTTTGACTTTAGAAGAGAAAAAAAATGATACTTTAGGCGTTTTAAATGAGATAAAAGTTTCTCATTTCATAACACAATTTTATATCCCCATTAAGCAATCCTTTTTTCGCTTAGAGCAAGAAGAACGTGCCAGAAGTCAGTTTATATATTCTCAAGTTAAAAGTTATTATCTATTATTATTGTCAAAAAACTTTAATCAAGCTGACATTTTTGAGCAAATGTGTGAGTGGTTCATGACAAGCCAAGCAATAAAGGAAAGAGCTAAAGCTGAAGTGCTGGTGTCATATTTTATTCAAAATTGCGAGGTGCTTTCCTAATGTTTGTACCAAATAAGACAATTTCACTTTCAGAAAGTTTTCTATCAATCGCGGCAAAATTACTGCCAAAACTTAGAGCTGACGAAGATATTTTTATATTATATCAAGAAAACAAAAGGCTATTTGACGACTTGTCTCAGTACATGGATACACTTGTTTTACTATTTGTATTGGAAAAGATTGAAGTCGATTTTGAAAAAGGAGTTTTACAACTTGCTTAAGACTATAACCTGTGAAAAGTTGATAAAGTCACCACTAACTTTTGAAAATGGCCTAAATTCCGTTGTAGGTGCCGATGATGCGAAGAACTCGATAGGAAAATCTTCGATATTAATGCTAATCGACTATGCATTTGGTGGGGCTGATTTTCCACAAAAATGTGATGACGTAGTGAAACATGTTGGTCACTTTAACGTAGGAATTAAATTTGAATTTGATAAACCTTATTCATTCATTAGACAAACGAAAAACCCTGATTATGTTTTTGATATTAATAAAAACGAGCTAATTGATCTTTCTAAATTCAAAAACTTTCTGAAAAACAAATATCTTGGAGAATCTGCGCAAATTTCATTTAGAGATTGCGTTTCAACATATTTTAGAGTGTATCAACGAAATAACTACAATGATAAAAGACCTCTAGATGCGGCTACAAAAGAAGGTTGGAAGAGTATTCGAGTTAGGCTAATCAAGCTATTCAATCAATTTGATGGCGTTTCTGCGTTGTTAGAAAGTCAAAAACAGCTTAAGAAAACAAATGATAATGTTTCAGGCACGCATAATAGCGGTGCAGTACGAAAAATCACGAAACGCCAATTTACGATAAATCAAGAGCGACTTCTTAAGTTAAAAAGTGACTTAGAAGAGATTAAAAATACTTTCAAAGGAAAAGTAACGGATATCCAAGGTATCATCAATGAAAGAAGCCGCGAATTAAAAGCAAATAAAGATAAGCTGATAACGAAACAAGATGAACTAGAAACTCAGCTAACTCGAATTGAAAATAATCTCAGTAATCAAAAAGTTAGAAGTTCTAAATCGTTTAAAGAAGTTGTTGAATTTTTTCCAAACGTAAATGAATCAAGACTATTGCAAGTTGAGACGTTCCATAAGGGAATAACTAAAATTCTTAAAAGCAAATTAGAATCAGAAAAGTCTTTATTGCTTCATGGGTTATTGCTTATAAAGAATGAAATAGCTGATGTAGACAGAAAATTATCAGAAATAGTGGATTCTAAAGAAGATTCAAGCTACCTACTTGAGCGTCTAATAGAATTAGATAGAGACGAGCAAAGCTTAACCAAAGAAAACTTATATTACGAATTAGGTACAAAGACCAAAAAAGAAATAAAGGACAATACAACGGCAATTGATGATGCTGTAAATACTTCTCTTGAAAATATCCAAACTGCTATTAACAAGGAAATAAAAAAGTTTATTGAGAAGATATACATAGATAAGCCAATTGCTCCCGAACTAAATTTTTCGGCAACCGATTACGTTTTTAAACCAGGCGATGATAGAGGAACTGGAAAAGGTTATGGAAATTTAATTAGCTTAGACCTAGCGATACTTGAAAAGACAATGTTGCCATGCCTTATTCATGACAGCGTGTTATTCAAACATCTTGACGTTCCAGCGGTTGAGAACCTGATAAAAACCTATTCAAGTTTCAAAAAGCAGATTTTCATATCTATTGATGAGGTACCTAAATACTCAAAAGAGATTCAGAATTTAATTAAAAAATCCGAATTTTTAAAATTGTCAAAAGATAACCTCGCTTTTGGAATAAGCTGGAAAAAGATAAACTCTGCTTAAATGTACCATCTTTAAGTCAGTCCTCACCTTCACTGATATCTAATTTAAAGTAAAGCTATCAACCACCGAAATCAGATAAATTAATTGCGTAATTCGGTGAGTATATATATCAGTGCTTTGACCATGCTGTAGCCTATGTCCTACAACTTCTTGTATGTGGTGTAGGTTAGGGTAAACGTTCCTCACTTTTGTAATAAAGCTATGTCTGAGGCTGTGAAAAGATCTCACATTTCCGTATTCGTCATAACTAGATATGCTGCTGTCTGCTATAAATCTAGAAAACCAGCCAGTGACAGAGTGAGCTTTAACATCGGCAAATATTTTACCCTCTTTTTTAGTAATCCAATCAATAAAACCCAATTTTAAAATAGTTTTGTGGATTGGTATTTTCCTTATTGAGTTTGCGTTTTTGACGTTTTGCTCAGCGTCTATTTCTCTGACAAAGATAAAAGGCCTTTTTGTTTCGGGGTCGATTTGTATATCACCGCGCCTAATCTGGCAGATTTCACCTCTTCTCATTCCGTGATACATCGCCAGTAACGTTATCCATTTCTGCCATGGCTTTGCTGGTTTCATGACTTTTTCTTGGATCTGCATTAATTCAGTATCATTAAAAAAACCTCTTTTTTCTTGCTTGAAATTACGTTTAATCGCACAGGGGTCTTTCTGTATATAACCAATTTCTTCACTAGCAGCAAAAGCAAATACACTTTTCAGCCACTTATAAATAGCTCCTACTGACTTTTTGGAAATTTTTTCAGATTCATCCGTCACTTTGCATTTAACTCTTTCCTTCCAAGACATGCGGTTATAAGGCGATTTATTCGAGGCTGGAAGTTGAAAACATCGGTCAATGAACTGGCCTATTTCACGAGTGGTATATTGATCTATAGGTTTATCTTTTACTAAATTAAGCCAGATTTCTAAATTGCGTTTGTATCCTTCAAGCCCCTTTAAACTAGCTTTGCTGCGCTTTAGTGATTCTTTAGCTACTAGTGAGAATCTAGGCTTAGGAGCGCTTGATTTTACGTGTGGACTTCCGGCAGGTATTAGACCTTTAGATAGCATACTTTTCTGGAGATTAACGCATTCAATTTCAACTAATGAAGAGTTAATTTTCAGTCTAATAGTGTGCAATAACTTTGGTAGTTGTTTGGAATCTATTGTGGCGAAAACTAAAGTGCTTGATAAAAGAGGTTTTATTTGTGCCCGAATTAAAACCGCAGATTCCAAAGAGTCAGTTTTTAGACTCAGCCAAACTTGTTTGGAATCAATAGTGAATCGTAAATAGTACTTACCATTTCGACGATAGAGGTAAGGGAAGTTTTGTACAGCAATCATAAGGTTTCCTTATTTTACTGTAGCAACTTTTGTAGCAGATCAGACTCGAAATTAAAAATTCCCAATAAAAACAGAAAGTTAGAGCTGGTCATTAAGCCGGGTTCTGTATTTCTCGAAGAGATTAACAATCATTCATCTAGGCCAGCAATCGCTCACTGGCTCAAGCAACCTACCCGGTTCCGATGCGGGCCGCACCATAAGGAACCCTATTTGGTCTTGCTCCGGGTGGAGTTTACCTTGCAACCAACTGTTGCCAGTGGCCCGGTGCGCTCTTACCGCACCCTTTCACCCTTACCGGCGCTTACGCGCTTAGGCGGTATCCTCTCTGCTGCACTTGTCGTCGGCTCACGCCGCCCAGACGTTATCTGGCACCCTGCCCATTGGAGCCCGGACTTTCCTCCCCTTTGAAAACCTAAAAGGTAACAAAGCGGCGATTGTCTTGACCAGCTCTGGCGCGCAGTTTACGTTGATTGCCGATTAGATACAATATTTTGTCACCGGCTATTTCCCATTGACTATTGGCCACGGGCTGAAGCCCGTGCTACAGAGGATGTATTAGGTTTTCCATGGATTATAAAACCTGTAGCACGGTATTTATGCCGTGGGCTGTGCCTTGGTTATTTGCCTTAGGCTCTTTCTCCACGGGCTGAAGCCCGTGCTACATGGGATGTATTAGGTTTTCCATGGATGATAAAACCTGTAGCACGGTATTGATGCCGTGGATGCTGTGCCTTGGTTATTTGCCTTAGGCTCTTTCCCCACGGGCTGAAGCCCGTGCTACATGGATGTATTAGGTTTTCCATGGATGATAAAACCTGTAGCACGGTATTTATGCCGTGGATGCTGTGCCTTGGTTATTTGCCTTAGGCTCTTTCCCCACGGGCTGTAGCCCGTGCTACAGGGGGTATATTAGGTTTTCCATGGGTGATAAAACCTGTAGCACGGTATTTATGCCGTGGATGCTGTGCCTTGGCTATTTGCCTTAGGCTCTTTCCCCACGGGCTGAAGCCCGTGCTACAGGAGGTGTATTAGGTTTTCCATGGGTGATAAAACCTGTAGCACGGCATTTATGCCGTGGATGCTGTGCATGTGCTTGGTTTCATCTTTAACTATTGGCCACGGGCTGAAGCCCGTGCTACATGGGATGTATTAGGTTTTCCATGGATGATAAAACCTGTAGCACGGTATTTATGCCGTGGATGCTTTGCATGTGCTTGGTTCCACCTTTAGCTATTACCCACGGGCTGAAGCCCGTGCTACAGGGGATGTATTAGAACGGGAAGAAATCGAGGGAATAATCCAAAACGGTGGCGGTGACTTGATCGGCGCCGAAGTTAATCAAACGAATCCGATTCAATAGCTTTTCTTCCAGCTCTGGAAAATCCAATTCACTGGATACCAACTTCACTTTGCTAACAGATCCGTCTGGCGCAATTTCCAAGTTGACTGTAATTTTACCCTGCAAGCTTGGATCATCTCGTAGGGCCCGACGATAAATGGTGTACAAAGCGCCTTTACTGACATCAAAACCTTTACGAATCGATTCAATATCTCGGCTTCCCAATACAGTATCTTCGGTAACCAATTCTTTAGCGGCCAAGGAAGCTAAGCCTTCATTAGGAGCATCGAACTCTGTGGTTTTGCGACCGGCTAATTGGCCTCTCGCGCCCACATCGCTGGATAAATCACTGGTATTTAAGCCACCACTTTTATCTGCAACCTTTTTGCCCACAAAAGCCCGTTGTTGTTCGTTGGTTTTGCCTGCACCTTGGATCATTTCAGTATCTGCCAAATTATTAATATTGGCTTGCTCACGCATACTATTTAGATCATCGGTAAACTGTAACAAACCACTTTGACTGGCCTTTTCCCTAGCCTGATTGGCTAACTCGGCGTCCGTTGGTTTTTCAACCTCGACTTTAGGTTTGGGTTTTTCCTGAGGTTTTTCAGCCTTTTTTTCTGGTTTTGGTGGTTCAGGTTTTACTTTTTCTGGTTCTTTCTTAACTTCAGGGATCTCATCTGGAATAGGCTTTGGCGGTTCTATGGGTTTAGGCGGCTCAACTTTTTGAGCTTCAATAATTCGTGTAAGTTGGGGAGGAACACGCTCTTTTTCCTCTCGCGTTTGTTCTGGCAATTGCTGCAATTTGACGATTAACGCCAACACCAAGGTTATCGCTAAAATCGCGATGGTAAGTTTATTAAAAAGCTTATTTTCTTGTTCGCTGGAGGACCAAGGTAACTGACTTCTGAACGGGTTATGACTTAGGGTGCTCATTGCTCCCCCTGTGCAGGTAATTGTTGCTCAACTGCCAAGGAGATATTGGTATATCCAGCTTGCGCACATGTTTGCATTATTTTTTTAAGCAAACTGTAGGGTATGGCTTGATCACCCATTATCGTAATTGCCCGCGCAATCTCGTTAGGATCCTCTTCTTCATTGGACTCAACCGCGATGATTTTAGTGCGGTTCTTTTGATAAGTTAATTCTTTTTCCAGCGCTGGAATAATATCTGCAGCCTGAGCCATCACTTCTACTACGTCCGCCATTTTTTGACCTTGTAATAAAATATGTTCAGCATTAACCAACAATACTAAAGTCTCTTGTGCCGCGGTATCTGCGCTAGACTCGGGTAATTTAACGCTTTTGTCAGTTTGTAAAACCTGTACATCTGAGGCATTAAACATTAAGAAAAACACCAAAATAGTAAAAATGTCCATTAAAGACACTAAACTGAGTTTTGAGGTTTGCGCCATGCGTTTGTGGTGTCTCTCCATACGAGAGGCGCGTACTGATTTTTTCATCGCTTATCCTCTGTTATGGGGTTTGGTCAGTTGGGTTAGAAACGTCTTCTAATGGCGCGTCACCCAGTGAAATTTGCGGAAAGAGTTCAGCCTGTACCACAGAAGCCACTACCACCTCGTCATAGGATCGAGTGGTATCCATTAACGCCACAATGACTTGGTAAGGTATATCTTGTTCCAATAATAAAGTGGCCTGGTTTTTTTCTAATTGTTGATTTTTGAGCGTTTGTTTAATTTGCTTTAGAACATATTGCAACGCTTCGTAGTCATACTCTTGTTCTATATTTGGAATCGCTTTAACCAAGTAACCTTGGGGATAAAACACTTCGAGGCCAGATTGACGCACTACAATTTCCAACTGTTTGTCTTTTTCATCCAAATCAGTTTGCTCAGATGCCTCACCGAGCTCTGGTAATGTCAGCTCTAACACAGTGATCCGTGAAAATACCATCATCATAAGTAACACAGGTACTAACACGATCATCAAATTCATAAATGAAGTGATATCTAATTCAGCATCCTGCTTTTGCAGACGTTTTTTTCTGCCTAACATCTGAAATTAATCCGTGTCACGGGAGCGGCTAGAAATGGCTTGGCGTCCCATCAGAGTGTTTAAACACTTCACCCCGGCCATTTCCATGCTATCAATAATCTCTGTAGTTTTGGTTTGTAATATGGAATGACAAGCTAACAACGGGATAGCGGCAATCAAACCAAATGCTGTGGTGTTCATAGCCACTGAAATACTTTGTGAAAGCAAACTGGCCTTTTCAGATGGATCCGCAGTGGCAACCGCTGAAAACGCAGCTATCAAACCAATAATGGTACCCAACAAACCTAACAAAGTGGATATGTTTGCTAAGGTTGCTAAATAAGCCGTGCGCTTCTCCAAACGAGGTGTTGTCTCCATTAACCCTTCTTCCATGGCGTATTCAATATCTTCACGACGTTGGCTCAAGGACATTCTAGCGATGCCTGCTCCAATGATTCGGCTAATAGGCGCACGGTTAGATTTTCCGAAAGTTAAAATGCCTTCGTAGTTAGCCGATTCCAACATAGGTTCAATTAATTTAAACGCTTTTTGATTGGTTTTTTTAGCGTTGCTCAAAAACACGTAGCGCTCTACTGCGATAGCGATACCCAATGCCAAAACCACAGCAATGGGAAACATAAAGGAACCACCTTCTTGAAAGAAGCGAACTATAATATCCATAAATTTACCTTAATTTTGCAATACCGACAGTCTACGCTTTACTGTCAATTTTTAGCGTATGGGATTATCCACACAGTTAATACATTTAATAACTTATCTGCTTTGGAATTAAGCTGCTAAGTTTTTATTTCTTGCCACTGGCGCGTTCAAAATGCTCCACTTTACGAGAAAACTCTTCACGATCGATGGGCACAAAGTCCTGCTCTATTCGTTTTACAAATGGGCTCGGTAGGGATGCCTTATCTCGCGGAGGTTGCCAAGGGACAATTGATAACACTCGTGGTTGCTCCCTATTTCCGCGAATAGTATCTTGGATCAGTATTTTACCATTTACATCTGTCACAATTTGGGTTGATTTTGGCTTAGCTTGATCAGCATCCAAAACCGGCTGCTCAGATTGTGCCATCACACTAACAGAACTAAAAATACTAATGAATGAAAAGCTTATCAGGCTGATTGCAATTTTCATTTATTCTCTCCATTTTGAACCTTTGCTATCTGCCGTTTTAGGTCGGCAATCCATCCCCTAACTTGTCTTTTCGGCTTATCTTGCAATGCTTGATACAGCTCATAGTTTTCCAAAGCTTGCTGCTTTTTACCCAAATACAAATCATACAATATTCCCAAGTTTAAATAAGCATTGTCGTAGGCGGGATAACTTTGAATCGCATATTGATAGTGTTGCTCAGCCTGGGCAAAATCGCCCATTTCTCGAAATACTTTGGCTAACCGATTGTGGGCAAAGTAGTTATGTTGATTTATCTTAATAGCCTTTTCGTAATTTACCTTAGCCGCTACTAAATGGGCTTGTTTTTGCTCTTGATCGCCTTTTGGGCTACCAGCAAAGTCTAGCATGTTGAGATCACCGAGCTGCACCCAAGGACCGGACAATTTAGGCTCATCGTCAATTAACTTTTCTAATATTTGTTTGGCTAGCTTAAGGTTGCCTGCCTGTTTAGCAGCAAGGGCTTGGTCAAACTGGTATTTGACTGACGCTTTTACTGGTGTGGAACCTGATAGATATAAATTTGTTTCTGCTCTTAAAGCTAACACCTTGGCCTGCATAGGATCCAATGGCACCACTTCAGGAGAGGCATCAGTGCCGCTATCTTGTTGTTCAGTCTCAATATTCTGAGAGCTTGTATCCGTTGTTGATTGGGCGCTAAACAAACTATCCATGCTGGCACAACCAGACAAAAACAACATGAGGACCAACAAAACAGACCAACGGCCACCCTCATTGGCTGACTGACGGTTAGAATATTCCATTGGCGGCCTCCGACAACTGCTCTTGTTTATTGTAGCGACCCGGCGACAGCTTACGTAGGGCATCAAAGCTATCTTTTACCCAACGGTCGTAAACACCTTGCCAAGTGCGCTGAATATTCGCTTCATGAATATTAATGGCCTGCTCTTCGAATGGATAAGCTTGTTCTTCAAGGAGAATATTGTATTGTTCCAACTCTAATTCAGACAATCCCTTAGGTCGTTCTGAGTCCATTAAATCCCGCGCTAGTTGGCCATAAATTTCACCAATTTTAAAATTGGCGACTGTACTAAATTCGGCAATTTTATAATCCAAAGTGGCATTCAAAGATGCCAACGCCTTATCCAACACCTGACGCTTTTTGTTCAAGCTTTTATTTAGGGGTAAAGATAATTTAACCTGATTAAAGGCTTGCACGTTGTCTTCGGCAAATACCATGGATGCCATTGCAGCTAAATAGCGTGAACGCTCAGTGCGATCATCACTGGCTTGTGCATCTCCTTGGATGAGCTTTTTCAGCCAAAAACGTCGTTTACTCTGTTCCTTACTTTGGGCATAAAATTCACTCATTTGAAAACGTGCTTCGGTGACTTGATTAAATGGCAATGGATAACGATGGGCATAGGTTCGATAAGTATCAAGTGCCGCGTCCCGCTGATCAGCCTTTTGATAATATTGAGCGGCAATATACAGCGCTTCACGACCTTCTTCTGAATCTGGGTTAGCTTGCCATAATTGTTTTAACTCGTCTGCGGCTGGCACCCAGTTCTGATTTTGTTGATAGGCATAGATTAATTTCTCTTGAATATTTTCAGCCAGCGGATGGGTTGCAAAACGCACTCTGAAATCTTCAAGTAAGCCAATAGCTTCTGACCATTGTTGTAATTCCATTAAGTAGCTGGCGGCATCATATTGAGCGTTTACTCTAGCGCTACTTGCCGGAGCTTTAGCTATCACCCGTAAAAAGTCCTCAATGGCCAAGGCGACATATTGTTTGGCTAAATTAGCTTCAGCTTGTTTATAAATACTTGCAGCTAAGCGTTCGAGCATGTCGTTGTAGCGGGGATCATTTTGGTTTAACTGCGCCAAAATCTGTTCATAGCTCAATTCAGCTTGTTGATATTGCTGGAGCGCAAACTCACTATGAGCAATAACCAGTTGCCCGGCCATTTTGCGCTGGGCATTGACTGCTGGCTGCCAAGCTAGAATATTTTCTGCACTTCTAATTGCCGGCAAATAACGCTGCAGGTCAAATAACTGCTGCATGCTGTCATATTGCACATCTACCGCTCTGGGATCGTCAGCAAAGCGGTTTACAAACTGGTATTGGCTAGCGAGTTGTTCATCCTGCCATTGTTGTTGCAAGGTTTCATCCGTTAGACTTTCTCGCAGTGCCCGAAATGCCAAAATCGCCGCATAACCTGCTTCTGCAGCTTTAGGTTCGTTGAGGTATTCGTAGGCATATCGCTCGTAAGCAATAATTGCTTGTTGATAGTTTTGTGCTTCAAATAAACTTTCCGCCAAATTAAAGGTAATTTGCGGGGTTAAGTCATCATGGGGAAAGGTTTCAATAAACTCGCGATATAAACTCGCCGCTTGAGTATAAGCCGCTTGTGCTTTTTGGCGATTGTCCTCGACCTTATCCAACTGTTCCGGCGTGGGCTGATTAACTGCCTTAGTTAATAGTTGGGCTTTGCTGTGCTCATATTGTGCCAGCTCTTGAAGATAGTTTTTTAGGAAGGGTTTAACCTCTTCTTGGATCAGTTGTCCCCATTGCTCCCAAAAAGGCCCGTTAATCCCATATTGATCAACAAAATCTTGTTTTGCTGGCAGTACTAAAGTGGGAAACTCCCCCAGAATGTAGGCATCAATTTGTTTTACTGCAAATACTGGCGCTTGATTGTGTTCAGGGTGAACATCCGTAAAGCCGCGATACACCAAGGCACTATCTCGAAAGCGGTCTTCGTTTAAAAATTGCTGGCCTAAACGATCGTAAAGTAAATTCTCATAGTGACGCTCTCCCGCCTGCTCATAAAAAGCTTTTAAACTTTGTTCAGCCCCTTGGTAAGAAAACAGCAGGGCCATAATGCGGATACTGTCGTTGACTACGCGCTTTTCTCCCACCGGCAACCTTTCGAGTTGCTCTTCGGCATTCAACTGCCTCAACATCTGCGAGTCAATTACACTGTTCGGTAGTTTTTGATCTAGTAGCTCAGTAAAGGCAAATAACGCATCTTCATAAAGATCCAGTTTGAAATAACTCCACCCCAACATATAAGCGGAGGTCATGAAATAATCCGTATTTGGACCTTGTTCAAGTACAATATGATAAGCCTGAACCGCGCCAACATAGTCTTGATTATTAAATAGAATTTCACCCCGTCTAAACTGCAACTCAGCTAAATAAAGTGTATTCGGATATTCCTTCAAAAGCTCATCAATAACCTGCAAACTTTGTTCCGATTCACCCTGTAAATCGTGGGCTTTGGCTAACTGGTAAAGTACTTCAGCATTTTCCTTTTGTTCAGGATGGCGCTCTAAAATAGATTGGTATTGAGCAATCGCTAAGTCGTATACACCTCTGTCTACTGGGGCAGTACCAACTTCCTGTTGCTGCTCAGCTAACAGCACTTCTAAGTCAGCTAAACGATATTGAACGATTTTAATGGTTTCCTGATCATCAACGATAGAAAGTAAACTCACATAGGCATCGCGTAACGTCTCAAGTCCTTGATCCGGTAAGGGGTCGTGATTTAACGAGACCGGCTCGAAATAAAACTCACCCAGGGTTTTGCGCTTTTCCACTGGGGTGGATGCTGCTGGTTCATCGAACAGGCCCGCACAGGCAGCTACATAAAAGCTGCTAATAAGCAGTGTCACAGAGCGTAGCAAATACACTGAAAATAACCGTGAACGGCAACCAACACGACGGGTCATTGTTTTGCCCCCTGTCGATCGGCTTCGGCTTTTCTAAACGCCTTGTCGTTTAGCCTAACAACCGCTAACTTGGCTTGTAATTCATAACTCTCTAGCTGGGCAATTTGTTGTTGTATCTGTTCTACAAACAGCTCATTTAAACTGGCTAATTGTTGGCTCTGTATAGATTGATTACGCTGTTGTTGCAACTCAAGGTTTTGTTGAAGATCGGCAATTCGTTGTCGTTGTAATGGGTATTCAGGTGTTTGGTTCAATTGCTCCATGAGCTGTGTTTGCTGTTGTGTGGTTTGTGCAATTAACTCATCTACCTCATTCAACAGTTTCTGTGCTTGCCAACGCCTTTTTGCATAAGATTCAGAGGCATTCCACAGCATAATTCCTTCTAGACGTTTTAAACGCGCCACATACAGGGGCTTCAATGGTTTATTATTTAAGCTCAACCAAGCTTCACTGATGTCTTTGTGTCGCTGTTTCGCCCGTTCTAAGCGAGATTGCCAGTCCAGTTCTTGCTGGTCGGCTAAAATACGTGGCTCATCGGTGGCGGCTGCTAACCTAGCCTGCAATTTATCCCGTAATAGTTGGTAATCTTGCAGCTTGGATAACAAATCATTGTTTTTCAGGGTCTGTTGTCTTAACTGAGCTTCTTGTTGCCTTTCATCTAACATTAAACTAAAGGTATTCAGCTGTTGTTGCCAACGTTCAAAGCGCTTTTGATGAGTTAAACTCTCTTCCAGCCATGCCATTTGATTTCGAAACGCGCTGCTAAGCATGATCGATGATAAGTGAGCAGGTATTTGCTCTGACCAGTCTTTTGACTTAGCTAACTGAATAAAATACTGGTCATTGATTTCCTGTTGATTGGCACGCAGCAATTGTTTTTCTAAAGCAAATCGCTTTAGTCCTCGCTGTAAATTTTCTAACGCCTGAGTGGGCGCAAAAGCCTGTTCAAAAGCATATGCTGAGGCTAAATATGATTCCATCACATATTCGTTACTACGAGGCTGTTGTTGCAGGCGCTGCCAAGCTGATAAGGCAATTTGATATTCTTCTCTTTGGGCTGCTGCCCATCCGTAGCCAAGAAGTGCAGAATCTGAGTCTAAGCTATCTAACCGAACCCGATTAAATGCCTCTAATGCATCTAATGCTTGCTGATTTTTAAGGTGCGCATAACCAATGGTAAGATTGGCGCGGTCACGCAGCGCATCAGTTTCCGTTTGATCGATAACCGTCAATGGTGACCACCAGCCGCCTAAAAAACTATCAAAGAAGCTTTTATCAGATAAACCAATCTGCTCTAAGGTTTGCACGCCTGCAGAGTATTGATTGCTTTGCAGTTGATGCAACCCTTGGTTATAAATTACATATTGTCGATAAACTGAGTCTTCCGATAACTCCCCTAACCAATAGCTGTTGTCTCGCGCAGCGGTAATAGATTGGGTAGTTTGCCAATTAAACAGTTGGCTCTGCATATATAACCACTGGTCTTTGTCTTTTACATGCAAATACTCATCTGCGTTATCAATGCTGATTTTATTCAAAATATTAGCAGCAACTTCATATTGCTGTTTATCAAACAATGACTTGCCCAACAAATACCAGCTTTGGGTTTGGGTTTCTAATGTCGCAGCTTTGGTTAATAATCGATTAAAAATATCTGCAGCTTGCTCGTCTAAACCATAAGCTAAGCTAATGCCACCTTTAAGTAGGTTAGGGTCAACTCCAGGTTGGCTAATGTTTGATAACGAATCGGGACAGGCTTGTTGGAGTATTTCAAATTGGGTTAAAGCTTGGTAAAAATCCTGTTGAAAGTAAAAATACAACACTTCTTGATAGGCTTTGTCGATTATAGCGGTATCACATTTTTGTGCCGACAAAGCGGGGCTGCTTAGCATTAGCCAAGCACCAACTGATAACAAAGAATGTCGTAAGACTAAATACCCTTTACGCATTTGGCAAAATTCCAGTCACTAAAGTTCTACCACTGCGAACTCAGGTTGTTGTTTGCCGGTTGCGTCATTGATATTTAATTCCAGCGCTTTAGCGTCACTGTCTTTACTAAAGGTTAAGCTAGTTGCTCGTTTGTATTCTCGTCCCTCTGGCCCTAGCCCAATGAAAAACGCACTAATTTGATGTTCCCCTTGAGCCAAATTGCCAATATGTAGACGCTGTACGCCGCCACGATAAAGGGCATCAACTTGACGGTCTGTGTACAGGTATTCAGTAACCACTTGGTCATCTATTTTCAGCTCTACGGCATCCAACTTAAAGTAAGTACCCACATCCACTGAAAGGTAGACGACTACTTGAGTGCTAGAAGGAAAAAGTAAGTCTTCTTCAAGTACAAATAGATCTCGATTAAGGGCAATAACTTCTTTTCTCAATTGCTGTAATTGTTTTGCCACTGTTTGTTGTTCGTTGCCGTCAGCTTGTTGTGCGCTGCTATTCCCGGCAAGGGTGCACAACAAAACAGTTAGCATAAAAGTGCGTAATTTCATCGGTATCATCTCGTCGCCTAATACCAAAATGACACATACAAACGTGTCACATTGGCAGAAAATTCAAATAACGGCTCTTCGCCAACGGGGGCATCAGCCAAAACATTTCTAAAATCATCATACTGGAAACGCAAATGATCTAACTCGTAATTTAATGTCCCTTTTTCCAGCCATGAACTTTGAGAAAACCGGTATTCATAGGTCACGCTCAGTCCAATAGAGGTATTTTTGAAAGAACTCATTTCTTTATCGCGGGCACGAAAGTTAAATTCTGCGCTGCGAGAAAATAAATCTTGATAAAAATCAGCATTACCTTGCTGGTATTGCCTAACCCGCAGATCTAAGATCCAGTTATCACCAAAGGTGTGGATATAGCCGAGTTTGTAAGTATTTGCATCGATTCCCCAAGTATCTGAAAATATTCTCGCTTCCCCGTAAATACTCGCTCGGTAAGGTAAATAATAATTTAGATTAATGGCCGCCGCGTTACTCGTTCGCGTATTAGGATAAACTTCGGTTTCGAAACGATATCCTCGATCGGCAGTGGGATCAATATAACGAACAGACCGATAAGGATTATTTAAGTAACCCTCATCAGAAATATTCTCGAAATTAATACCAAGGATCATATTTTTGGTTAGCACTTGAGTTAAACCAAACTGAAATTGTTGACGCTCAGCTTCCTCTAGAAAATTCTCATCACCACGTTTACCGACCTCATCCCACCCTTTGGAATAGCCCATACTTAAAGTAGTAAGATCACCGAAAAAGTCCTGAGATATACCAAAATGAACCGAACGGGCTTCAAAGTCGTTTTCAGAACTACTAGTGAAATTAAGGTTCATTAACGTCTTATTATGCAGGAAATCAACTCCCACACTATGCTCTGTGCGCTCTTCTTCATAAGCACTGGCAGTGGCTAATACATCAATGGACGCGCCGGAAATCGTATCCACATAATAGTTAGCAGATACAGATACTTTATTGCCAATTTGTTTGCGCACCAAAACCGATGGACCATCAATAGACATGCCATCACCTTCGTAAGAGTGATACATCACATCTGCTCGCTCTTGAGGCAACACTGCTGAGGTACTGTTAAATGAAAACACCAGCAGAAGCGGGAAAAGCGTGAATAAAACTAACTTGGTTGGGTTCATAGCTATGTTCACTCTAGTTGCATCCACAACCACCACCGGCACCACCTTCTGCGCCCCGTGCACCTTCGCGCGCTTGGAAAGCGTGCATGGTATAACTAGAGGAAACAGGATTGCGATTGGCGCTCATAATAGGATCCGCCAAATTATCACGTTCATAAGGTTTGACCCATGGTTCAATAGACGTTGCACAGCCGCTGACAAACAACACGCAGGAGACAATTAACCCAGTCATGCTGTATTTAAGCAGTTGTTTTTTCATCGTCAATCCTTGTAAGTTATTTTCTAAAATTAGCTTTATACTGCAGTAATTAATTACTCTCTAAGTAACGCTTTAACGACTTCTTTATACTTAGCCTCATCACCACTTTTATACCCATAATGGGTTAAACGTTTGTTGCCATCACGGTCAATAATGACTGTAGTAGGCATAGCTCTTACATCATAAAGTTTGCTGACTTTATCAAGATTATCAAACAATACTGGAAAGCTAACGGGAATATCATTCAGTAAGTTATTGGCTTTTTCTGGATATTCGTCGACATTCACTGCTAAAACCGTAAAACCAAGATCTTCATATTCTTTTTGCATTGCATCAAAGTGCGGCAATTCTTCTCGGCAAGGGGCACACCATGAAGCCCAAAAGTTCACGATAACCACATTCCCTTGCTGCTCTTCGAGCCGTAAATTTTCACCACTGTTACTTTTTAAGGTGAAATCTGGAGCTGATTGCAGCTCAGCTGCACCGGCCGTAAAAGCGGTTAATAGGGTTAACGACATTACCGCGATAAACAATAATACAAAGTTAGATAAAGGTTTTGAATTCATGACAATACTCCGTCAAATATTCTGTTATTTATTAGGCTCAAAAGAAAAACGTTGCACCGAGTCCATACTCGATGTTGTGCGTGGTTTTTTCTTCGCCAATAATTTCACTATTAAAAATGTGGTCTTTTACCCCCACATGTACTGCAAAATAGTCAGTTAATAACAACCGATATCCTGCGCCTACACTGACGGTGAAACGATTATCACCGCCGAATTCTGTACTACCTGCGCCCAATGTAAAATAAGTTGCTGAGTTAAATATCCAATCGCTACTTAAGAATACTTCGCCATTGAGGTTATAACCCAACGAAAGGTCATAAAAACTATATTCACGCTCGTCCTCAGTTAGAAAGGGCGCACCGCCACTGAGCAGTTCAAAGCTTGTTTCCCCAGCAGTCGCTTGACCGTAACTAGCTTCCACAAAAAAATCTTCGTTGATGTGATAAGTTAGTTGGGCTCCAACTAATGAACTAGACGAAAAGTCTTCAATACTAATCACCCCAGCAAATACCCCAATTTCGAAATCTTCGGTATCAATGCTCGACTCGTTTATGTCTCTACGCTTTAGATCAGGCTCAATCACATTTTGCACTGAGGCTCTGTTGTCAGCTTGGGCAAACGCTAAGTTGCTTGCACTAATTAACATGGCTCCTAGAAAAAAACTGCAAATCCGAGTTTCCACTCTTCAAGTTCCTCATTTTCATCACGCTCGGTTAGCGCAAGTAAGTTTTGATATTCAAATTTCACCACAAAATTCTGTGCTAGGTAATAGCGCACACCAATTCCCCCCACCAATAAATCGTTGGTTCGCGTTTCTTCACCAGATTGCACTAAATTCGCTCTCGGTTTAGTTTTTATCTGTCCAAAACCAAGACGAAAATACGGTGATAATCGCCACTCAGGAAAAGTGGTATGAGTCACACTTAGCAACCCAAATTGGTTTTCAGAAAAGTCACCTAGTGCTTGACTGTAACTGACTTCGGCCGCAAGATTTTCGGTTACCACCCAAGCACCATAGATACTTAAGGATGGCACCCCTTCTAACGAGCCGCCGCTGGCACCTAATTCAAAATCACGATTTTGGTAACTACTAAAACTACCATCTTCAATCTGTACAGGCTCACCTGCACTGCTGACGGTTAGTCTGAGATTATCCAGTGACACCCAACCTTCTTTGCCTTTTTCGGTGCGAACCTTAAACCAACTTGTGCGACGTTTAAGAATACTTATCCATTCACCTTTTTCAGCCACGTGAAAAATGGGATAGCCAACCGCAGGTCCTGTTCGCATATCGATATAAGGTTCAACTACCTGAACTTCAGGAAATTGTGCTTCGGCATTTGCCGTACTGTACATTAACACTAACCCAATCAGGGCGATCCACTTTGCCATACTGTCCATCTATTAATCTGCCGGAGCTGCAAAGGGATTATTATAGTATTGCGCACCAATATCCAGCCATTCAGCGATTAGTTTCAGCTCAGATTGCGTTAACCAACCTTGATGGCTGCCACCATCTTCAAATAAGCTGAAAAAGGCTGTGCTACTGCGCGCACCATTAGTGCTTAGAGTATTGGCCACTGTTACCGTTTGGTAGATGGGAATGGGGTTACCTTCGGCATCTAAAATTAGCTCGCCATCTTCATCTCGTTCATAAACAGGATCGCCGTTACCATCAAATACTTGAACCAAACGATCGACTATTGCTCCTTCTAGCAACTCTTGCTCAAGATCAGCAAACATCAGCTCTCGATAGCTAGTCAGATAATCAGGATTGTCCGTTGATGCTGTACCGCTCAAATCTAGCTGGGCAATGGGTACGCGAGACATCTCAGCTTCATCTGTTGGCGAGTGACAACTCACACAGGTATTATCTTCGATTACCGTCAGACCATCATCGGCAAACACTTGTCGTGTTACCTCAAAAATAGGATGGATAGATTCAGGGTAATTAATCTGAATCCGACAAAGGCTCGTCCAATTTGTTGCACAAGCTGTGCTAATTGGCAAAGGGGAAGATAAATCAGCATAGGAATAAGTAAATGAATCGGCAGGGGTCGCGATGGCAGGGTCAGTCCAAATATCATTAAATTCAAGGTCGGGCTGAGGATAGTCTACGCCATTAATCCGCGCGGCGGTTTGCGCCATGGTTTCGCCTAAATCGGCAAATAATACCGGGTTGGTGTTCGGAAAAGGTACTCCGGTTGCAGTTGCACCAAAATTAATGGATGCCGCTTCGGCACTCAAACGACCATGGGGTAATGTACTTTGCTGGGTATGGCAACCATTACAAGTTTTAACCTCACCTGGGGCAAACTGTAACCAGTTCTGATGACGGGCCCCAACACGTTTGCCGTCAATATCCACTAGGCTCAGTGCCAAAGGCAAATTTGCTGGAACTTCAAATATCGCCGAACCATCGGGCTGCACAGGCACATAACCAATAATTTCGCGCATTAATTGTGTGCGGCTACGACCAAAAGCTGAAGCATTAAAATCTTTTACTTCATCATCGGGAATTGACACCGACTTAACTACTCTTAAAAACTGTACTGGACGCGCTAACACTGGCGTTTGCGTGGGGTCGGCCATGGCCGCAATACCTTGGGCAGAGGTATCAACTCCAGCAAAATCATAGACACTACGAATGTGTACTTTTGCTAAATTTTCATCGGCTAATGCCTGTTCATATTCATCTGCAATTTGTGCACTGGCCGGATAGGCACGTTCTCCCATCGCCACAGCTTCAGTGTACATTTCACCTTCAACGGGTACACCTATGGGTAGCTGAGTATTTTCAATACCATCATACATCCACAGACCAAACAACAACGGTGCTTCTTCAATATCGGGATTATCTAGATGACTGTCATCACAAGGCAAAATTTTCCGTTCAACCGACTCACCGACTACCACTTCTTGTTCGGGATCATAAACGCGACATTGACTCCAACTAAAAATAACCCGCTCACTGCCATCCCACAGGGGGTAAACCGAGGCAAAACGCCCGCCTAATGAGAGGCTGCCGTCAATCACAATATTATCAAATAATGCTGGGGTTTGAGCTGGACCAGACAAACTAGACTGGGACGCGATTCCTTGACTATTATCGATGTAATTTAGGTAATCAATGCTAACAAAGTCCCCGCCTATGGTATCGCTATCAAAGGTACGAATGGCGCTTAAAATGTTGCCATCCTGTAATTCGCGAACTTTAACAAACTGCAAAAGTTGATCTGAGCGTTCACTGACATGACTGTGTCGGCCATATAAAATTTCTAAGCCTGAGCCGTCACTGTTCATTTGATAAAGATTAATACTGTTGTTGTTACCCGCCTGATCCCAACGGCTAAACAGAATTTTACCATTGGTGAGCACTACAGGATCTAAATCATGACTCTGATTGAAGGATATTTGTTGTATGTTAGTACCATCACTTTCCATCACATGGATTACTGATGCATATTCATCCAAGCCTTCATCTAACCCTTGGTATTGGGGTTTGCCTTCGTCTAATAAAATAGCTTGATTACCCGCCTGACGAGTTGAGCTAAACACAATTCGGCCATCGGGCAAATAGGTTGGTCCGGTATCCTGACCTTCTTCGGCTTGAATATCAGAACTGATGACTCGGCGTAATTCATCGGTAATTCGATTATATTCCCAAATATTCCAAGTGGGCTGCTCATCATCATCCGCATCTTCAATTTCTGGGGCGCGCATGGCAAAGATTAAACGTTCAGAGTCATAAGACACATCCACATCTTTTACATCGTATCCCCCTAAAGGAGTTTGCTCTGTGGCTTGTTCAATTTGTTCTGGGGTATAAAAAGCGCGGTCAGTGATATTGGTTTCTTCAACACTGGCGGAAGCCCGAGGCTTAATGTACAAAGCGGCTCCAGGTAAAAACTCGAACGGCTGTCTTAAATCGTCGGTAATTAACAAGCCATCTTCGTCTAAAGGTAAAGCCCGTTTAACATACGCGATAGGGATATCGAGAACCACAGGATCAGGCTCTTGAGAAGAAGTAACCAAAAGGTCATCGGAACCACAGCTACTTACAAATGCGCAAATAACCGTTAAAAATACGGCTTTGCGGATCAATCCTGTTGTAATGTGATTAAAACTACGTGGCATAAATATCGCTGAACCTTAACGAGTTGGAAACTCACGCTTCACAACTGGATTAGAGTGTTAATTATTTTACTTAAGCTCTAATGAACTAAAAGATATCAATTATCCATCGTTAGCAAACAAGTTTAAACTGTCTCTGCTTCACGACAACCTGCTAATACCCGTCAATACATCAGTCTGTCAATTTAGTTTGAATTACAATTCAACGGTATTCCATGGACTAAATTGTTTCATTAAGTGATGAATAAAACAATTTAAGTATTGATGCATAGTGATAGTTTTTAATACCTTAGCTGTACTAGATTGATTAACATTAAGGCACAAAAAAAGTGTTAAAAAGCCGATAACAACCTAATTTTATTCTTAGTGTCGCAGATTCAACACGCTATTTATCTCATGCTTAAGTTGCGCTACCTTACTGTTTTTACTTTACTTTTTTATACAGCAAAATGATTACTTTAATTACTAGAAACTTTTGTGTAGTCCGATGAATACAAATTTTCTGTTTTTAACCCCCTCTATAAACAAACAACTACGCCATATGCCTTTAGTTTCAGCACTGGCCCAAAAACTGCTATCTAATTTAAGATCAATAACTTGGTTTTATACTCTTTGCTATATTAAAAGAGTCCGCAAAGCTGATTTAAATTAAAACACCCTAGTAAGAGCCTTCACCTTCCTTGCAGTTGTGTTTTTGAAAAGTATTTGGGTATTAAAATTAACACCCATTAGTAGACTGTCATATTTACCCTAGCTGGCAAATTCGACTATTTTTAAGTGTATCGTATTGAGGAGTGCCAGCTTGGAAACAGTTCTATCACAAAAGAGGAAGTATCGTTTTTTTCCTCAACTTCAAAGGACTCGCTTTTTTGTATTAGCGCCCCTAATGTTTATCGTCAGCCATTTGAGTGCTATGGCCGGTCCCACTGAACAAGCCCAGCGAATGCACGATCGTTTAACCGGCGTGCCAGCAACCTCAACCACCCTTGAACAGATGAGCAACCTCATTGAACAAGGAGAAACCCAAGAAGCCGCCTATTTAGCTATGGATAATCCGGCTTTCTATAACGTCACTTTGAAAAACTGGATCACCCCATGGACGAACGAAGAAGCTGATGTTTTTGCACCTTTAAATGATTACACCGCCACAGTTATTGGCATGGCTCGGGACGATATAGACTTCCGGCTAATTTTAAGTGGCAACATTCTTTACGTGGGCGATAACACCCTAGACATTCCAGATTATGAAGTGGATAACAACGCCCATTATCAAGCACTAGAAGATCAAGAAATTGATCTCAGTGAAGCCTTAGTTGCCACTACACAAACTGCAATGACAGGCTTACCCGACAATGCTACGGCAGGCGTGTTGACCACCAGAGCGGCGGCAAAGTCATTTTTTAAAGATGGAACTAACCGCGCCATGTTCCGATTTACCTTAATCAATCATTTATGTACCGATTTGGAAGGTGTGAAAGACACTAGTCGCGTGCCAGATCGCATTCGCCAAGATGTGAGCCGCAGTCCCGGCGGTGATAGTCGGATATTTTTAAACTCCTGCATTGGATGTCATTCAGGTATGGATCCCTTGGCACAAGCTTTTGCCTACTATGAATACGATTATGATAGTGATGCTGATCCCGATGGCGAAAATGGTCAATTACATTACAACCTAGAGGGTCAGATTGATCCTCAAACCGGTTCAAGAGTCACCGCTAAACATCAAATTAACGGTAATAATTTCCCCTATGGATTTATGATTGAAGATGATAAATGGGACAACTATTGGCGCGCAGGATTGAACAAAAACTTGGGCTGGGATGAAAGTCTACCAGGAGGTGGAAATGGTGCGAAAAGTATGGGCCAAGAACTTGCTCACAGCGCTCAGTTTTCTCAATGCCAAGTCACAAAAGTATTTGAAAATGTCTGCTTACGGTCTCCGCAAGACAGTGCAGACTGGAGCCAAGTCGACTCTATGGTGGTGAACTTTCAAGGTAGCGGCTATCAGATTAAACAGGTATTTGCAGATGCCGCCAACTACTGTAAAGGGAGCTAGCAATGAGCATTTCATTCTCTTCCCGATTACAGCAACTCACTATTAGCCTAACACTGACCATCGTCCTTAGTGCTTGCGGTGGCAGTGGGACAAAAGTAGAAGAAACCCCGACTCCACCTTTAGTATCGCAACCTGGCGATTCATATTCTGGCCCCCCAGCAGATACAGACGATGTGCAACAATACAAACTCAATTTATGGGACAACATAAGTAGCGCTGAACGCTGCGGCGCGTGTCACATTGAAAATGGTCAATCTCCGGAATTTGTAAGAGCGGATGATATTAACCTTGCTTATGCCGCGACCAATCCACTGGTAAATTTAGATGAACCTGAAACCTCGACTTTGGTCACGAAAGTAGCTGGCGGCCACAACTGTTGGTTAACAAGCCCTTCGGCTTGTGCAGATATAATGACAACGTGGATCGCCAATTGGGCAGATAACGACGTGACAGCCAATAAAATTCAACTAGAAGCGCCGACGTTAAAATCCCCCGGCGCTAATAAAAACTTTCCTGAAAACAGTGGCCTGTTTGCCTCTACCGTATACCCCTTATTACAGAACTACTGTGCAAGTTGCCACACCAATTCAGCCAGCATACCCATATCCCCCTATTTTGCATCTAGTGATATTGACGAGGCTTACCTGGCCTCAAAAGCCAGAATCAGTTTAGACACCCCAGCGTCCTCACGTTTTGTTGGGAGACTTCGAGATGAATTCCATAACTGTTGGAGCGATTGTAACAGTGATGCCAATGAGTTAACTGCAGCGATCCAAGCCATGGCTGATGGTATAGATATCACAGAATTAGCACCTGAGTTGATAAACAGCCAAGCATTGACCCTATTTGATGGCACTCTAGCCACAGGGGGCGGACGATTTGAAAATGATCTGATAGCTAAATGGGAATTTAAAACCGGCTCAGGCACGACGGCCTTTGACACTAGTGGTGTGGAGCCGGCGATTGATTTAACCCTCAGTGGCGATGTTGCATGGATAGGTGGATGGGGCTTGCAAATGGTAGATGGTAAAGCTCAAGGCAGTACAGCTAGTAGTAAAAAGTTACATACACTGCTAACCGCCACAGGTGAAATGTCAATTGAAGCTTGGGTGGTGCCAGCGAACGTCACCCAAGAAGGTCCGGCTCGTATTATTAGTTACTCTGGTGGTGCACAAACCCGCAACTTCACCCTAGGTCAGACACTTTATAATTATGATTACCTACTAAGAACCAGTAATACCGATGCCAATGGAGAAACTGCATTATCGACAGCAGATGCCGATGAGTTACTGCAATCCAGTTTGCAACATGTGGTACTGACGTATGATCCCATCAATGGCCGTCAAATCTACGTAAATGGTATGCATTCAGGGGTAACCGATGAGGTAGAGATAGGCAATTTTAACGAATGGAATGACACCTATGCCTTTGTGTTAGGGAATGAAGTATCCGGTGATATTCCATGGGCGGGTTCAATTCGTATGGTGGCGGTGCATAATCGCACCTTAAGCGCTGAACAAATCGCGCAAAACTTTGCCGCCGGTATCGGCCAGAAGTTTTTCTTATTGTTTAATGTGAGCGAACACACCGATATTGCGCAAAGCTATGTAGTGCTCGAAGTCAGTCAGTTTGATAGTTACAGTTACCTCTTTGCCGAACCTTTTTTCATTAGCTTAGACGACAACGTCAGTATTTCATCGGTTCCCATTCAAGGAATGCGTATAGGCATTAATGGCCGTGAAGTCACCTCAGGACAGGTTTTTCAAAACCTAGATCTGCTGATCAGTGATAACAATTATATCCCCGGCGAAGGTCAACCCTTATCTTCCTTAGGCACCACAGTGGCAATTGAAAAAAGCCCCGAAGCCGATGAGTTTTTCTTAACCTTTGAACAACTCGGCAGTGCCACTAATGTGGTAATAGAGGCCGATCCACCAGCGGCAGCATCGCCAATGGATTTAGCCCCTCAATCAGATATTGGCGTACGCAACTTTGCTGAAATCAATGCCAGTATGTCAGTGGTCACCGGCGTACCAACCAGTAATGCCGCAGTAAAAGCAGCATTCGAAAAACTGAAACAACAACTTCCTAGTGTCACCAATATCGATAGTTATTTAGCTTCGAACCAAATGGCGGTGACCCAGATGGCCATTAAGTACTGCGACCAGTTGGTGGAAAACAGCAGTTTGCGGGCTGACTATTTTAGCGGCTTTGATTTTACTCAATCGGCAGACAGCGCCTTTATCGATCAAGATCGTAATCTGATTATTACCCCATTGTTAGATAGAACCATTGGCAGCAATATCGCCACACAGCCGCAACGGGATCAGGTGAGTACTGAATTAAACAATTTAATCGATACTCTGACCAACTGCAGCGGCAATAAAGTATGCGACGCCACTTACACACAAACGATCGTTAAGGCCACATGTGCAGCCACTATCGGCAGTGCAGCCCTTCTCATTCAATAAATAGAATTCAATAAGTAGAGAGTTTAGGTACATAAAATGAAGAAAACTAAGTTTGACAATTTATCCACCGATGCTCCTCTACTGCATGATGACCACGCCAAACCTGTTAGCCGTCGTGAGTTTATCTCCCAAGGATTTACCGCAGGTTTAGGCACAGTGATGGCGGGCTCAGTGTTTAGTATGTTTGCCAACCCCAAACAGGCGAATGCGGCTTTATCCAGTGATTTAGAAGCGTTAAAAGCCAATTGTGGTATTGCCACCCAAGGGGCGGGAAAAATTCCGTTTATTTGTTTTGATCTTGCGGGCGGTGCAAACATCGCCGGTTCCAATGTGCTAGTTGGTGGCCGCGGCGGACAGATGGATTTCCTCAGCACAGGTGGCTACAGTAAATTAGGTTTACCCGGTGATATGGTTCCTTCGATTATGAACCCCGCATCTGGCTTAAGTGATTTTATTAATAATGAGCTTGGCTTGGCCTTTCATGCTGACAGTGCTTATCTACGAGGTATCTTAGAAAAAGTAAATCCAACAAACCGAGCCAATGTTAACGGCGCGGTGATTCCGGCACGTTCTGAAAACGACACGGGGAATAATCCTCACAACCCTATGTATGGTATTAACAAAGTAGGCGCGGATGGTTCTCTGTTAACCTTAATCGGTTCTCGAAACTCTGACTCTGGTGGCAATAGTATGTCTCCGGCGTCGATGATAGATACTGCAAAGCGGCCCACCAAAGTGGACCGCCCTTCTGATGTCACTGGCTTAGTGGATACCGGAGATTTAGTTGGACTATTAAGCCAACAAGACTCTGTGGCCGTTATGGAGTCTATTCAACGTATTAGTGACATGAAGTTAGGCAAAGTGAATACGCAGATTACCACTGATGATGTGATCAAAGACTTGGTTCGTTGTGGTTATGTGAAAAGTGCTGATATTACCGACCGCTTCGGCGATCCATCGGCTCTTGATCCTGAATTGGATGAGGATATTGTGGGTCCATCGGGAATTTTTAGTCAGCAAGAATTCGATAGTGATGGTGAGTTTCGCAAAACTGCGGCGGTTATGAAACTGGTTATGAACGGCTTTGCTGGGGCTGGCACTATCACCATGGGTGGATTTGATTACCATACTGGTAATCGTATGGTAGGGGAAACCCGAGATCTGCGAGCTGGCCGTTGTATGGGTGCTTGCATTGAATACGCCGCGCGGGTTGGCGTACCGCTAATGATGTACGTTTGTAGTGACGGTTCCGTATCAAGTAACGGCATGATAGACGATTCTGAGGATGGCAGAGGTAAAGGGGTTTGGACCGGGGATAATTCATCTACCGCAGCCTCATTCTTTTTAGTGTATAACCCCAATGGCACCCCAGAGCTCATGGGCGCAACCAGTGAACAGCAAGCGCAACATCAGCAAATAGGCTATATGCGTAGTGACGCATCAGTTGAAACCGCAGCAACACCCGCTGCCAACAACGTCAACTTGCTGGTAGAAACCATTATCTTAAATTACATGGCGTTACATGGTGAACAAGGTAACTTTAGCAGTTTATTTCCCTCCAATGGCTTGGGAAATAGCACGCTCATGGATAGCCTAACCGCCTTCCAACCCATTGTCTCCGGCACCATGTCGTGATCTAAGCAACCTGTAGCATGGCCTTCAGGCCATGAAAACCGTTCATCGGGCTAAAGCCCGACCTACAAATTCCACCAAGCACAACCAACCTTGTAGCATGGCCTTCAGGCCATGGAAACCGTTCATCGGGCTAAAGCCCGACCTACAAATTCCACCAAACACAACCAACCTTGTAGCATGGCCTTTAGGCCATGAAAACCGTTCATCGGGCTAAAGCCCGACCTACAAATTTCACCAAACACAACCAACCTTGTAGCATGGCCTTTAGACCATGGAAATCGCTCATCGGGCTAAAGCCCGACCTACAAATTCAGCCCAAACATAACCAACCTTGTAGCATGGCCTTTAGGCCATGGAAATCGTTCATCGAACGGCAAAACCTCTCATCGGGCTAAAGCCCGACCTACAAATCACTTCAAACACATCCACCCTTGTAGCATGGCCTTTAGGCCATGGAAACCTATCACAGGCCAATGCCCAACCGACTACACATGATTTAATTGTTATGGTACATTTTATTCTCAAACAAAGACCAAGGACGATTCAATGTTTAAAAAACTACTTGCTCCATCACTTTTACTCTCCTTATCAATCAACGTCGCATTGGCACAAACACCTACATTTAAGGATGTTTACGGACAATATAATCAAGCCTTCGCCTCTGAAGATTACGAATCTGCTGTTACCTATGCAAAACAGACATTAGAGCTTGGAAAACAAATCTATGGTGCAAATTCAGAAAATGCAATCAACCTAGAATACAATTTAGGCTTAGCCTACTCTGCAAACAAACAACCAGAATTAGCCTACATAACCCTTGGTAATGTCGCCAACGCCTATAAAGAATTATCTGGTGATAACTCGGTACAACGTTATAGCGCGATTTTGGATCAAATAGCGACAGCTGAAAACTATACGCAAATGAACTTCGAGAAGAAGGTATTAAAATATCGCTCAACCATAAACTCAGCTTTAAATATTGTTGACAACGTTCCTAATAGCGATATAGCAACTAAGGCAAACATGTATTATCAACTTAGTCGCATGTTAATTAAGTCACCGATAAACAGTTATCATTTTAAACAGGCATTTTCGACCCTCGAAAAAACAGAGTCATTATTATTGGCAGCCGTCGGTGAAAAGGATACTCGCACAGTAGAAGTACAGTTTTTGTTGGCAAAATATAATTCAGCTAAACGTCGCACACAAAAAGCCATTGAGTATTATGAAACTGTGGTTAACGTCATCGAAGGTGAAATAGAAACATCCCATCCATACGAGTTAGCCTCTCGCGCAGCCTTAGTAGGCTTGTACGAAGGTTCTGGAGACTCGAAGCTAGCCACTGAACATTGTATCGCTATCGGTCATATGACACCTTGGAACGACAATATTGACCCTACCCCTTTATATCGCATGCCTCCAGATTATCCCATGTCAAAAGGCCGCATGGGTAAAGATGGTAGTGTTGTTTTATCCTTTGATATTGACCAAGCAGGGTTCGTTAAGAACATTAATATGCTAGAACAAGAAGGTGGACAAGCATTCGTTACAAAAGCAATTAAGGCGCTAGAACAATGGCGTTATGCCCCTAAAATTGTTGATGGACAAGCTGTTGTGGCTGAAAATATGAAAGTACAGTTAGACTTTAAAGTACAAAGCTAATAACCCACTAAAACCATGGCCTGTGGCATCACCTTCAGGCCATGAAAACCGTTCATCGGACGGCAAAACCTCTCATCGGGCTGAAGCCCGACCTACAAATTCCACCAAACACAACCAACCTTGTAGCATGGCCTTTAGGCCATGACAACCGTTCATCGGACCGCAAAACCTATCATCGGTCTGAAGCCCGACCTACAAATCACCCCAAACACAACCAACCTTGTAGCATGGCCTTCAGGCCATGAAAACCGTTCATCGGGCGGCAAAACCTATCATCGGGCTGAAGCCCGACCTACAAATCCCCCCAAACACAACCAACCTTGTAGCATGGCCTTCAGGCCATGGAAAACACCCACCAAACTAAATCCAACCGACAAATAATAGGCAATAAAAAAGCCGCTATACGAAGCGGCTTTGTTGGCTTTAAAGAACAACTTAGAATTCGTATTTTAGCGACAAGTTTATGCTTGTGCCTCTAGTTTCAGAACGTAATAACGTATCTTCAAATTCAATGTCTTTTTGTTGGTTCAGCATATTCTGCACTCGAAACTTCACTGTGGTATTGAAGTTTGGATAATAGGTATAGACCACATCCAAAGAGTGGAATGGTTGCTCATAACTGTCATCAAATCCATCAATACCTGGGATCAAAATACGCTCACCAAATACGTTGTAAACCAATGACGCTGAATGTTCACCGTTGTCCGAATCAAAACCAAGCTGGGTATTCACCACATACTCAGAGTGACCGGTTAAGCGGCGAGTTAAGTTGGTAACTGAGGTAGAAACCCCTGTTTGTTCAACCACATTCTGACCGTCTAGTTGAATTTCAGAATCACTTAAGGTCAGGTTTCCAGATAAAAACAAGTTATCCCAAACACCATCACCGATGAAACCAAGTCCTTTTAAGAACTCAAATTCCACACCATACAACTCACCGGTTTCAGCATTAGCGATACGCACTAACGGCGGACCATCTTGAGCGGGTGATTGCACCGATTCAATTGGACTGTCCATATCTTTATAGAAAAGCGCCACAGACAAGTTGTCGCCCTGATCTAGGTACCATTCCCAGCGGAAATCGTAGTTTTTGATTTGCGTAGTACGCAAACCAGGAGTACCACCAATTGGGAAATCAGTTAGGGGATCAATGTAAGTGGATGAAGCCAATTCACGAGTATCGGGGCGAACAACAGTTTGCCCATAACTTGCTCTAAATTGCACTTTTTCACTCATAATATAAGTTACTGCTAGCGCAGGATAGAAATCACTTTCTTGGAAGGCTAGTTGTGAACGGTCATCTTCATCTGACAAATCAATTTGATTGGTTTTAGGATCAAATGGCACTACCGCTTGACGGTAATCTTCCCAGCGCACACCACCACTAATACGCCAAGTATTGTCGAAGAAAATATCCGCTTCAAAGTAATAGGCATCAACCTTTTGGGCTGCCACATAGTCATCACCAGCAATGGTTGTATCTGATAACAATGGAACAGAAGACAACTCTGCCCCATCCAAATTCTCATCGCTAAGGATATCGTTAAAAATACCACCAACTAATACTGAGCTGTCAGAAAATCCACGGGTGTTGATATCGAAACGACGGTTTTCCGCGGTTCTCGATTTAGACACAAAATCCCCACCCACTTTAAATTCCATATCAAAACGGTCAATGGCATAAGGATAATTAAGATTCCAACTTAAGTTTTCAACTCGGTCATCGAGACGTTGGAATTGATAACGGGCTGCAGTAGTTGCATTGGTTAACGAACTTTCCGTTGTTTTATCAAAGATACCGTCTTCGTTATCATCGGTTAAGATAAAACGAGTTTCCATGGTACCTGGCGCGTAACGGCTCGAGCGACTTTTAGTATACTGCCAATCAAAACCTAAAAAGTTCAGGTTAGTGAAAGTGTGCTGACCACGGATTTGGTTTGTCCACATTTGACGTTCTTCGTAAACAACTTCAAAATCTCGAACTCGCTGACCATCACTCAATTGAATGTTATTGGTATTACCCACTTTTTCACTGATAGCATCATTAGTGTCGTTTAACGCCACCGTTGAAAAATCAATGCGATGGTTTCGGTTATAATCAATCCCGAAGTTAGCCATTCCCGAAAAACGCACATTGTGCTCGGTTACATCCACTTCATCAAAATAGCGAGGGAAGGAAATAACGTCGCCACTACGTTGGGCTTGCTCACCAATAAACTGCTCGCTGACATTCCAGGTATTGTCATAACCAGCGGTGACTAAAAAGCCAACGCGCCAATCCTGATCTATATCAAAACTGTTACCTAGAGATAAATTAAATCCATAATCCGGATCAACACTTTGTAACATGGGATCATAATCAGTGTTTAACTCTTTCAACAAATCGCGAGCTTCAGTGGTACTGATATTATCTAAAAACTGTTTGTTATCCCAAAGGGCAACAATGGACGCTGGCGCTGCACGAGTGCCGTCATCTTCACCCATCCAATCGTTACTTCCGCCATTATATTGATAGGCATCATCAAAGTTATCCGTGTTGGTGCCAAATTTTCCTGTCATATTAAACACGAAATCAGTGGGAATAGACTTTAAGCGAATATCAACATTTCCCCCACCAAACGCCGCTGGCATTGATGGTGAAAAGGACTTTTGCACTGACAAACTTTCAATAATATCCGACGGAAATAAATCCAGAGGAATAACAGAACGGGTGGGATCCGGACTTGGAACCGATGCGCCGTTTAATTGAGTACTAGAGTAACGTTCCCCTAGACCACGGACATAGATGAATTTCCCATCCACTAACGTTAGGCCGGTTACACGGCGCAGTGCCGCTGCAGCATCACCATCACCGGTTCTAGATATTTGATCAGCGCCGAGAATATCTGCTACGAAAGCTTGGTTTTTACGTTCCTGTAATACAGCTGACGCTGTACCTTTTAGGCGAGTACCGGTAGCAACGACTTCCTCAATTACATCTTCTTCAGAAGCACTTTGCGCGAATAACGGTGCACTTGGCAAAGTTACCGCAACCAAAATTGCTAAAGAAACTGGCTTGAGAGGAAACCTGTTAAAAGGCGTATTCATTATTAACCTCATTGTCGTACAAACTGGCAGCTAAATGCATTTAAAATGACGTTGCTGCCGTATACATTGTGTCATTTATCTTAATCGTAAAAGCGCTTTTTCGTTGCCAAAAAAGCGCGTATCAAATCTAAAAACGAGTGAATAAAGAACCCTATTCTAGACCGACAGTCCAGCCTGAAGTCCAATCAGCATCTTCGTCAACAGCACCAACAAAGTCAGCGTTATCAAAGAAAGTATCACCGCTGAAATCTTTTGGTGTTACTTCAGAGATACTGAATATTCCGTCTAAAACAGCAGCTTGGTTAGCCCCTACAGAGTTATCAGCCTGATTGTTTAAGAACCAATCTTCTAAATCTACGATTGTGTGAGTCGCGCCATCTGGTAACGCACCATCTTTGAAGTTCTCATCATTTTCACAAGCAATAACTGAGTTAGTGAAAGTGATATTGCCATCGCCTAGGTTAGTTTGGCTTTCAAGTACACCTTCAACTTCGAAACATTCGCCCATACCAGCAGAACCAGTAATGATAACGTTAGATAGTTGTGCGCCAGTACCTTCACGTAAGTAGATACCTTCAGCATCGTCTTCACCGTCGAAATCGTTACCAATAATCGTCATGTTAGCGATAGTTGGGTTAGATTGTGGTTCGTTATCTGGCACTGAACCGTCGTTGTCAGCTTCGATTGCACGGTTCGCATCAGAGTTATCTTGTGCTTGGCGTACTAAGACATATTGCATGCGACCTACAAAGCCGTTATCCCAATCCACACTGTCATCTTGGATATCAGTTAACACTAAGTATTTAACGTCAACGCTTCCACCGAAGAACTCAACACCGTCATCAGCATTTTTGTGAACTTGTAAATACTCAACAGTTGTACCTGAACCAACACCACCGAAAGTAACACCATTCAACTCATTATCAGGTGCAACCTCGAAACCACCGTGCATAACACGAACGTAGCGAAGTGTGCCTGAGTTATCCGTTGAATCTGTACCACCGAATACGGCACCTTCTTGTACACCTTCCACTTGAAGAGAACAATCTGCATCAGCAGGACATTTGTTAGAAGGAGCGTTACCTAGGATAACTAAACCACCCCATTGACCCGCTTCACCTGCTTCTAGACCACCAAGAACAGCAGCAGAAGAGGTAAGAGTTACAGGGTCAGTCGCTGTACCTTGAGCATCAATTTTTGAACCACGGCTTACAACTAGATAGTCATTACCAGAGGCACCGAAAACAGTCACACCAGCATCAATTGTCAAGGTTGCGCTATCTTCGTTGTCATCACCTACAAATACGGCACCAGACAATGCGTACAAGTTGCCTTCGGTTAGGGTCAAATCAGAAGTAATACGACCTGATAATTCACAGGTGTTAGTCACACCATCGGCAGCTGCGACAGTGGTTGTGCCAGCAGGGCAACCTGAAGCAGTTTGTGTCACTTTAACGGTTCCACCGCCAAATCCGAATGCCCAACCTTGGCGCCAATCGTCTTCAGACGTTACCGCACCAACAAAAGTAGTAGCGTCAAAGAAACCATCAATTTCAGAAACGTCAGCAGCACCTTCAAGCAATAAAGAACCTGTCATAGGCGTACCGTCAGCATTTAACATTACAGACTCAGATACACGGTTATTGCGAGACTCTTCTAAGAACCAAGCTTCTAGGTCAACGATGGTGTGAGAAGCGCCATCTGGTAATGAACCATCTTTGAAATTCTCGCCATTGGAACAAGCCATAACCGAATTTTCAATGGTGATAGTTCCGTCAGAAAGGTTAGTTTGGCTTTCTAACACACCTTCAACTTCCAAACATTCACCCATACCGTCTGTACCAGTGATAACCATGTTATATATTTGTGCACCTGTACCTTCACGAAGATAAACACCTTCAGAATCATCTTCTCCGTCAAAGTCATTGCCGATTATAGTTAGGTTAGCAATAGTTGGATTAGATTGAGGGTCGTTGTCAGGAGTAGAGCCGTCATTATCAGCTTCGATACCACGGTTAGCATCGCCATTCGCGCTGTCTTGTTCAATGTAAACGTACTGTAGTTTACCTTGGTAACCGTTATCCCAATCAACGCTGTCATCTTGGTTAGAAGTTAACACAAGGTGCTTAGCTGTTACGTTACCACCGAAGAACTCAACACCATCATCGGCATTGGCGTGTACTTGGATATAGTCCACTTCAGTTGCTGAACCTACGCCACCAAAGGTAATACCATTTAATTCGTTATCTGGAGAAATTTCGAAACCTGCATACTTAACCACTAGGTAATTCAAAATACCTGAGTTGTCGTCTTCTGCATCACCACCAAATACTGCACCTTCCTCTACACCTTCAACTTGAAGTGCACAATCAGCATCTGCAGGACATTTGTTAGATGGAGCATTACCAAGTAGAACAAGACCACCCCATTGACCGGCACCAATCTCATCACCAATCACATCGTTATAAGAAGTCATAATAATTGGATCAGTTGAAGTACCCATGGCTTCGATTTGTGAACCACGGCTAATCACTAAATAATCGCTACCAGTGCTTCCGAAGATAATAGTACCTTCTTCAATTTCTAATACTGTGCTGTCTTCGTTATCAGAACCAACAAAAACCGCACCATCTAGTGCCCATACAGTATCGTTTGTTAGCGTGATTTTTCCGCTGCTATCTTCGTCTTCATCAGTTAAACGACCAGATAGTGTGCGTACTTCGATGGTTTCACCCAAGGCAGTTGAGATTTCTGTACTTAATGTAGAATCAACCTCGCCTGGTGCATCGTCAGTTGGAGTTGGCGTTGGTGTAGGCGTAGTAGTCGGGGGATTGTTAACGGTAGAACTGTTATCAATATCGCCTTCGCTAATATTAATGTCACCACCACAACCAGCAAGTACCAAAGCAGTTGCTATAGCGCTTACTTTAAAGATGTTTTTGATTTCCATCGAGCTCTCCAAATGCGAGTGTTAAATAGTTTCAAGTTCTTTCTATTAATGACTTGATAACGAAAGTTTTAAAATCGCGAGAAGAGTACCCAAGCTCAATGACAGTTTTGTTACATTACAGAACTGTCACAAAAGTTTCATAATTGCAGTTAGGTTAGTAAATCTATGAATCGTGTAGGAAATCTACCCAATTATTTTGAGGGCGGTAATAGTTTGAGCAAAAAAGGGCAAGAGGGAGGCCCCATGAAGCTTGAGGTTGCGTCAAAATGACTAGCTTTTTTTATCTTTTGTCACAAAAACATCTTCTCTAAACCACTTAGTGATAACCACTTTTTCACCAGAAGTAATAGGGTGGGCATGGTGCAGGGTATTGGTATTGATAGAACCATTGGGTAGCAGATTATTCCAAACCAGCGCCATGCCTTGAGTGGGCTTAAATTTGCGACCTAGTTTAATAAACTCGGTTTCTCCGCCCTCACAATCTTCATTTAGATACACCATGAAGGTCCAAGTGCGCTGCCCACCGTTTTTACTGTAGAGTTTAAAGTCGTTAGTTCCTGGCACAAAGTAATCGCAATGAGCTTTGAACTCTTGGCCAACAGCGTAATGCTGAGCTTGAATGACTTCTTTTTCACCGAAGCCTAACCCCAAAGTATCAATAATCTTCTGGTCAACTTGTTTCGCTAGGGGATCGTTAGTGAAGGGCAAATCGCAAGTCGAGGAGGTTCTAAACTTTTCATAAGCGTCCCCTTCCCTTGCTGGGATCTCAGAGGGCCTCAACTTAGTTTTAGTCAACGAAATTAAGGCTTGGCATTCTTGTTGCGACAAGAAGTGATTAATTTGTATCATCTGTACGCGAGGATCATCAATCACCTTGGCATCAAACTGGTCGAGATTTTCCAACAATTTAGGTTGAGAGACTTTGGCAAAAAAGGCTTCATCTTTATTACAGCCGGTGCCCGCGGGTAAATTGTTGCCAAGGGCATTTTTAGCCGCCTCAAAGGTGAACCCGTTTTGCAAAAGGATCTTTAAAATTTCAATACTATCTGTCCCTTGCAATAAATTTTGCAAAACCCAAGACTTCCAATTTTGCGGTAAAGATGACATCTAACTAACCTATATTGAATGATTTGACGGTAACACTTAATTTGACGTTAATACCTTAAGTTGCTGTTTTATAACGTCGCTGGAAATACTAACATAGCCATCTTGCTGCACTGCTTGTTGTCCTTTTTTAGACAACACAAAGCGTAAAAACTCTTCCTCTAGCAAGGGTAATTTTTCATTTGGTGGTTTATTCACCACCAAATACAAAAACCGTGATAAAGGATACTCTCCACTACTTATGGTCTGTGTTGTTGCAGGCACAAACTTACCCGTGTAATC
The DNA here is from genome assembly GCF_039982535.1 of Aliiglaciecola sp. Lineage (NCBI taxonomy): Bacteria > Pseudomonadati > Pseudomonadota > Gammaproteobacteria > Alteromonadales > Alteromonadaceae > Aliiglaciecola > Aliiglaciecola sp. The sequence goes on along the minus strand of NZ_JBDWYG010000007.1, from coordinate 86,147 downwards.
GGCAATGGCTAACGCTTTAACCGCAGCGGTTTTTTGTCCATAACCGGCGTAACCGATTGCACCATTGGAGAAAGCGACTGACTGAATAACCGAAGCAGAGCCAGGAAGTTCATTTACCGTGGCTTTGAAGTCTCCATCACATAAGGCTAATTGCTTAAATAATCCATAAGTACCTGACACTGAATTACGCCCGAAAACCTGAATTTTTCGACTGCCATAACTGCCTGTTACACCAAGCTGATTCCAATAACGCGTTGCTTGCCGAGCCCCACAGAAACGTGTTGCCGCAAAGATGCTGTCGATCTGTTTAATCGTCAAATTTGAAATGGGATTATTCACATCCACAAATAATGCGATGGCATCGATGGCCACTTTAATAGCAAGAGGCTGATAGCCATGCTGACCACTAAAATAACGTAACTCGCTGGTATGCATCTCGCGGCTCATAGGGCCAATATTTGACGTTCCTTCGGTAATGGCCGGAGGAGCAGTGGAGGAACCTGATGCCTGAATTTGAAACTTTACCTGAGGATATAACTGCTTAAACTCAACAGCCCAGATTGTCATCAGGTTAGCCATGGTATCTGAACCAACAGAGGTAATAGAACCGGCTACACCGGGTTTCTTTTGATATGTTTGCGCTTCTTGCCCAGAAGACAAAGCAGAAAACAGCACACAAAACCAAGCCAAACCAATTGCCTTCAATGGCTTAATCAAAGTAATTGTTCCACTTTATCAGCAGCCGAAGTGTCGGCAGAGGGATTCTGTACTGACAGTTCACTTGAAAAAGAAAAAGAAAATTCACTTCCAACACCCACCTCACTGGTTATTTCTAATTTTGAATTATGATGGGTTAGCACGTGTTTCACAATAGATAAGCCTAAACCTGAACCTCCGGTTTTACGTGAGCGGGCTTTATCTACACGATAAAATCGCTCCGTGAGTCGATTAAGGTGTTTCTCTGGGATCCCGTCTCCATTATCTTTTACTGAGAAATGCCCATGACCATCCTGTTCCTGCCAATTAACATCAATTTTACCCGGAGAAGGTGTGTAATGAATCGCATTGAAAATCAGGTTTGAGAAAGCACTACGCAGCTCGGTTTCGATACCATAAACCTTAAGAGAAGGTGCTATATTAAACGTAATTTCATGGCCTTTATCTTTATTCAATGTTTCAGCTTCAACTTTAATTGCGGCTAGCATTTGCGGCACATTAACAGGCTTTTCAAATACCCGCTCAGAACTGGCTTCAATTCTTGATAAAACCAACAACTCTTCCACTAAGTTTTGCATTCTTTCCGATTGTGAGCGCATTTCACTAAAGGCTTTATTCAAAAACGCGGGGGGAACGTTTTCAGTATTTGGAAGCATCTCTAAATAACCATTCAAAACGGTTAACGGCGTGCGTAATTCATGGGACACATTGGCAACAAAGTCTTTGCGCATTTGTTCAAGCTGAGTCAATCGTGTTACATCGCGGGCTATCAGCAACAAGTGCTTTTCACCGTAAGGCATAATACGATATTCAAATATTTTTTGAACATTAGAAGGCGATGGCACCTCCACCGGATAATCATATTTACCGCTATGAAAGTATTCAATAAAGTTGGGATGGCGGATTAAATTGTCAACTCGGCGTCCTGAGTCTTGAGGCCAGCGTAATCCCAACTCAATTCGTGCTAGTCGATTGCACCAAACTATACATGCATTTGAATCTACCACCACAGTGGCATCAGGTAAGGCTTCTGAACCTTCACGAAATCGTTTGACCATGCGAGTGAGTTCTTTACGTTTACGCCTATTGCGACGTTGAATGTAATAAACCCCTTCATAAACATGTTCCCAAAAGCCTGGCACTTTTGGGGGTGTCATTTTTTTACTGTGCCAAATCCACCGATTAAATCGGTACATGTGCCACGAATAAAAGCCTAATAACCAAGTTGAAGCAAATGCAACAGCAATAGCCAATGCATCAAAGTACAGGCCGATTAAAATCACGATGACGTAAAACCCACCAATTCTGAGTAAATTTTTTAACCAAGAAAATGGATAATACATGTATCAATGGATCCTTTGTTGAACGTTTTATTCAACCGTTTTGCGTTTTAAAGATTACACTTTGGCAGAAAAGCGATAACCAGCACCGCGAACAGTTTGAATCATGTCATCATGAGAATATTTAGAAATCGCCTTACGCAATCTACGTATGTGAACATCAACCGTTCGGTCTTCCACATAAACATTAGTTCCCCAAACATTATCTAACAACTGTTCTCGACTATATACTCTTTCAACATGTGTCATGAAAAAGTGCAGTAGTTTAAATTCAGTAGGCCCCATATCTAAAGGCTCATCTTCAGCCGTTACTCGATGTGAAACCGGATCTAACACCAAGCCATTGATGGCAATAGGCTCTTCAGCTGAGGTGGGAGTTACTCTGCGCATCACAGCTTTAATACGAGCTACCAGTTCTTTGGGTGAAAATGGTTTAGTAATGTAATCATCGGCACCTGAATCGAGGCCACGTACTTTATCTTCTTCTTCACCACGTGCGGTTAACATGATAATTGGAATGTCACGGGTAAACTCGTGTTGTTTTAACTTTTTAGCCAGTTGCACGCCACTGCCACCAGGCAACATCCAATCAAGTAAAATCAAGTCAGGATAAGGTTCTTTAACTAAATCCAATGCAACTTGATAATCTTCCGCTTGTTGTGTTTCAAAACCGGACTGCTCTAACACAAAATCAAGCATTTCTCTGATAGGCGCTTCGTCCTCTACCAGCAAAATTTTTCTGGCCATTACTTTTTTCCTGCTCATAATAAAGGCGCCATTATTAGTTTAGGTTGTGACACTTTTATTAAACTTATCATATAAATGTCAAATTTCAGTCATGTTAAGGAAAAGAATGCCTTTAGAAGCCTAATTTATGGCTATTTTTAGTCCTTAAACTTTATTCACCTATAAGGGTAAACCTTTGACCGAGATAACAAAGCGTCATTTTTAATTAAAAATCCGTCCTCGGGGGAAACTATTATTCAGCGCTTCTTGTTAATTGAACGTTTTACGCATATTCTTTACCTTCTTCATCGATATAATTACTGGGTTTTTAAAGGTTCGTGAATGGCTAAAGTCAAAACGGGTTTGTCCAAAAAGTTGTTGACACGCGTGTTGTCTGTTTACTTCGTACTGACGTTAGTCGTCACGGTCGGGCAAATTTTGACTGAATATTTAAATGCCAAAAATCATATTCAAAGCGAACTGCAAACTCTTAAAAATACCTTTAGCGTAAGTTTAACTCGGGCTATATGGGAACTTAATTATATCCAAGCCGACGATTTGGCAAATGGATTAATGGCACTGCCCATAGTTGAAGGCGTGCAAATTCGCGACGAAAACGGGGCATTTATTGCCAACACGGGTCGCACCTCTAAGTTACCAGCAGAAATGATTACCTCAGGGATTATGCTTGATCACCCTGGCGGCACTTTTGGCTATTCTTTCCCTCTTATATTCGAGTTCTCTGGACGAACCTCACATGTAGGTGATGTCACTTTGTATTCTAGCGCAAGTATAATATTTGGTCGTATTGAAGTCGGGGTGTTTTTCTTAATTGGGAATGCGATCATTAAAACCGCATTTTTAGTCTTTCTATTTTTAAACGCTTTTCGACAAATGTTAACCGATCCCCTCGAGGAATTGACCCAACAAATTAGCGAATTTGATGTTAATCGACCAGAATCCTCCAAACTGCATTTGCACATAGAAGACGACAATGAGTTAAAGCTGTTACAAGTGTCATATAATGAATTAATCGATGATTTAATTGACTACAAACAAAAGCTTAGAGCCACCCGAAACGACCTCACCGACGCAAACCGTAGACTCGATGACCAAAATATTATGCTAGAGCAGGAAGTCGCTAAAAAAACGGCTTCCCTTAGTAAAATAATGCTGGATTTAGAGCAGCAGAAAGATGAGTTAATTATTAATCAACGAGAATTACGTCAGGAAAACGAAAACCGTCAGTATATCGAAGACGAATTGCGTAAACGTAATACCGAATTGGCAGACTCTATGGAAACGGTGAAGCTTGCCAAAGATCAGTTAATTGAATCTGAGCGTATGGCATCACTTGGTGGTTTAGTTGCAGGTATCGCTCATGATGTTAATACACCTATAGGTGTGGGTGTCACCGCTGCAAGCTTTTTGCAGGAGCGGATCAAAAACCTGCAAACGGCATACGAGGATAAAACCTTGACCGGCAAAACAATGAGTACCTTTTTATCCGAAGCGAATCAAACAACAGAGTTATTAATGGGCAACTTAAACCGCGCTTCCGATCTCATTTCGAGTTTCAAGCAGGTAGCCGTTGATCAAACTAGTGAGGCGGTTCGTGATGTTGACCTTAAACTCTATATTCATGAAGTCATCCAATCATTAGCGCCAAATTTCAAAAAAACGTCACACTCAATAAGTGTCAATTGCCCTGAAAAGTTAGTTGTAAAATGCGCTCCAGGAGCCATCGCTCAAATTTTTACTAACATGATTATGAACTCTTTAATTCATGGCTTAGATGATAAAGAAAACGGTAAAATAACCATAGACGTTAGCCAACAGAATGACGAAGTGGTGGTTAAATATGCTGATGATGGAAAAGGCTTATCTGAAGAAAACTTAGATCGACATTTTGATGCTTTCTATACAACCAAACGTGGCAAAGGCGGCAGTGGCTTAGGTACGCACATTATGTACAACTTGGTTACGCAAACCTTAGATGGAAAAATCACAGCCCATAGTGTTGTAGGTGAAGGCTTGAGTTATGAAATTAGATTCCCTTTGCAATCATAATAAGTCTCCCAAACTTCTCAGCGCTAAGTTATAGATGATGATAGAAAAATCTCAAGTAACCACTAGCACTTCCGAATAAATAGCCCAATACGCTGTTAGATAAACGTTTATTGTACGAGACGCATCCGCCATAAACATGTTAATCTTCGCCCCTTTCATTGTATTTACCTTCAGCTAAATAATGCATTCAGTAACAAGGTTGAATACCAAATAAAAATCTTATTTAAGTAGAGAATATGTGGTTTAAAAATCTAAAACTCTTTGCAATTACGCAAACACTAGACTGGCAAGAAGATGACGTTGAGCAAAAGCTAGCGGAATTTAAATTTCGTCCTTGTAATAGCCAAGAATTATCCACTATGGGTTTCTCATCTCCTTTTGAATCTGGCAGCACATTACTACACAGTGCCCAAGGTCGAATTTGGATAACCCTAAAAAAGCAGGAACGTATTTTACCCGCCGTAGTGGTGAATGCCGAATTAGCTGAAAAAGTCGCGCAAATTGAAACTGAAACCGGCTCAGCCGTAGGCAAAAAAGCTAAACAGGATCTAAAAGAAGAAATAATTCGTCGCTTGTTACCTCAAGCCTTTACCAAGAATAGTTTTACCCACGGTTTTATTTCCATTAAAGATAACTTGGTTGTGGTAGATGCTTCCGCTGATGGTAAAGCTGAAGTGTTCTTAGCGATGATCCGTAAAGCTATGACATCTTTGCCTGTCGTCCCGTTGTCGCGCACTAGCATCCAAGGAGAGCTAACAAATTGGATCAAAGACTCTGCAGCGCCTAGTGATGTAGTTTTATTAGAAGAAGCAGAACTCCGTGGCCAAGGCGAAGAAGACAGCATTGTTCGTGTTAAAAACCAACCTCTTATGGAAGATGAAATTCTTAATCATATTGAAGCCGGAAAATTTGTGCACAAACTGGCTATTGAATGGGATGAAAGTCTTACTGCCATGCTTGAAGAAGACTTATCGGTTAAACGTCTTAAATTTACGGACGTGGTAAAAGAACAAAACGATGATATTCCTAAAGAAGACAAACTTGCCCGCGTGGATGCCGACTTTACGTTGATGTCTGGTGAAATCGTACGTTTTTCCCAGTGGCTAATAAAAACCTTTTCCTTAGATCAAGACTAAGGTTCTATCAAAGCAAACACGGTTTAAATAAAAATGCTGTATTAGAGTTTTCTCTAATACAGCATTTTTTTAGCAAAAAAACGAATTGGCTAATTATTACGCGAACACAGATTTAGCACTAGTTCTAGCATCAATAAATTCAGGACTATCTAAAATGCTTAAGTCTTCTATTATGTTTTTATCTAAACAGATTTTCAAAACTGCATCTTTTTGACTATCAAACACCCCACTTAGGGCCGCGCCGAGACGAACAAAATCGATGAAACTAACGTCTTCTTCTTGATAGCTCATATCTCGCCACTTTTCGGCAATTTTGACAAACTGCTCATCAAAATCCCACTGACGCATAATTTTGCCACCTATGTGTCCTGATAACTTGATAATAGACGTGTTTAAAAATTGAGGGTTAGCAAACACTTCTTCATGGCGCTCAGCTTCGGTCAATATTGGTAATACCCCAATGTTATGAACTAGCGATGCAAGGGTGAGAGTATCTAAACTTAAATGACGCTTTTTACTTTTACTATAAAATTGCAGTGCCGCAACAGAATATGAAAGGCTTTCGATGGTTTGCGCCCACATTTTAGCAATATAATCTCTAACCAACTCATTTTTAGAAACAAACAGCTGTTCCATCGCCAAGGCTGTTGAAATATTTTTGATTTGACTAAGACCAATCCGAGTTACAGCCTGAGAAACCGATGTCACTTTGATTGCTCGACCTAAATAGGCACTATTGGAAATTTTAATTATTCGCGCACTTAATGAGGGATCTTGAGCAATAATATCGCCCATTGAATTAAGATTTATTTTCGGATCATCTGCAGCACGTCTAACTTTCAGTGCTATCGCGGGAAGTGTTGGTAAAACAATTGTATCATTCTTGATTTTTTCAACCAGAATGGTTAGCAACGCGTTTTCTGTGGACATATTTCTTCCTATATAATTGAGCGATGACCTACTCGACATTGAGAATCAAGGCAGCCGTATCAATATTTAGTCTGATGAGTATCTTCATCTCCATTGAATTGGTAAACTTAACGATACCAAATAGTCTGGGGCTCGTGTTGCAGTTAATAATTTACTTAAGGTATCTTAAACTGCACTAAACACTCTACAGAGACTATAAACTACGCATACCAATTTAAATTTGCAATTCAATTATTTATGCATTCAATAAAAAAAACAAATTAGGATGAGCAATGATTAGAAAAAACCTCCTCGCGTTAACTATCTCCGCACTGTTTTTAGGGGCTTGTTCAGATTCATCAACGCAAACACAAACGCCAACACCACAAAGTTCGACTGAATCAGAAAAAGTAGAATTGGTGGCTGCTGCTGAAGAACGTTTAGATATCTATTTTCCAGTCACGTTATCAGCAGATTTATCAGCATATAGTGAAAACCAGAAAAAAATGTTATCTCTGTTGATTGATGCATCGAAAATTATGGACGACCTGTTTTGGAAACAAGCATTCAGTCAACCTAAACAAGAGTTTTTAGACTCATTGCAAGATCCGAAAGTACGTAAATTTGCAGATATAAATTATGGACCTTGGGATAGATTGAACGGCGATAAACCTTTCTTAACTCAAACTCGTGAAAAGCCATTAGGCGCGCAGTTTTACCCTGAAGACATGAGTAAGGAAGAATACTTAGCCAGTGATATAAAACGTAAAGATAACCTGTACTCAATGGTTTCTCGTGATGAGAGCGGTAAATTAATCGAAGTGGCCTATTCAGACTATTTTGCAGATGATTTGCAAGCGGCGGCTGATTTATTACTGCAAGCCTCCGAGTTGGCTGAAAACCAAACATTTGGGAATTATTTAAAAATTCGGGCTGAAGCGTTAATTACAGACAATTATCAACCATCAGATTTTGCTTGGATGCAAATGAAAGATAACCCCATTGAATTGGTAATAGGCCCCATTGAAACCTATGAAGATCAACTATTTGGATACCGTGCAGCGTTCGAAGCTTATGTTTTATTAAAAGATTTAAGTTGGAGCGAGCGTTTAGCAAAATATGCAGCTTATTTACCTGAGCTACAAACAGGTCTTCCAGTGGCAGACGAGTATAAAGCGGAAATGCCAGGTAGCAACGCAGATCTAAATGCCTATGACGTTATTTACTATGCTGGTCACTCAAATGCGGGTAGTAAAACTATTGCCATTAATTTGCCCAATGATGAAGAAGTACAACTGAAAAATGGTACCCGCAGACTGCAGCTCAAAAATGCCATGCAGGCCAAGTTTGAACACATTTTGCTGCCAATATCGGAACTATTGATTACCCCAGAACAGCGTAAACACATTACCTTTAATGCCTTTTTTGCCAATACCATGTTCCATGAAGTGGCTCACGGTTTAGGAATTAAAAACACTCTTGATGGTCAAGGCACTGTTCGCGGCGCACTTAAGGAACATGCGTCAGCGTTAGAAGAGGGTAAAGCGGATATCTTAGGTTTGTATATGGTTGAACAGCTTCTTAACAAAGGAGCGATTACCGAGGGTCAATTAGAAGATTATTACGTCACCTTTATGGCCGGTATTTTCCGTTCAGTGCGATTTGGAGCATCCAGTGCACATGGAAAAGCCAACATGATTCGATTTAATTTTTTCCAAGAAAAAGGAGCCTTTAGTCGAGATGAAAATGGCCTTTACCAAGTCAATATGGAAAAGATGGGCGAGGCAATTGCTGCTTTATCTGAGGTTATTTTAACCCTACAAGGTGACGGCGATTATCAAGGTGTTAGCCAATTAGTAGCAGAAAAAGGCATTATCAAAAAAGTACTTGCTGAAGATTTACAAAAGCTGACTGACGCCAATATCCCTGTTGATGTGACATTTAAACAAGGTAAAGAAGTGCTTAGACTTTAGTCTAAAGTTGTCTTATCAACGCTTTGTAGCTATTCACAATAGCTACAAAGCGTGATTTAATATTCACTGTTAATTAGGTTCCAGCCCAAAGGCTAATTATCAAGTAGTTAAAATAATCGATTAGCTAGAGTTATTCGCCACATCATCAGCCTTTGAGGCTATTGAAAAATATGAGGCAAAACGATTAATTCCAATTTAGCACTTCAATCGAAACATTTTCAGGATGCTGCTGAAATCTTATATAGCAATAGCTATGCTGGCATAGTTATAAGCCTTGTCGCCTCTACTCTCCTTGTATTCGGTTTTACCAATCCAGACATTGATACGTTTAAATTCTACTGGTGGATTTCGATGATGGTACTGCTATTAATACGATTAGCGGATACCTATTTTTGGCTCAAAAAAAACAAAACATCGCCAAATAACAGTAAAAAATCGATTTTGCGGTTTGCACTAGGAACCATTACAACTGCAAGTATGTGGTGCATCTACTGTCTTGTACTGTTTCCCTACATAGATACTATTGAACTGGCATTTAACATCATCATTGTCTCAGCCATGGCCGGTGGTGCTAGTACTGTCTTGGCCGGTAGTAAAGTAACAGCAATGTTATATAGCGGAATTTTATTAATCCCTTTTTCAATAGCACTGCTATTAGAGCCTGAATTTCACGAGTATATTTTGGGTTTATTAGGGATGTCTTTTGGTTGCGTAATGTTAATTACCGCAAATAAATCCGCTAATTTTACAGCCCTGGCAATACGTTTGAAAAATGAAAATGCGGTTTTAGTGGAAGACATGGAAGCAGAAGTCACCGCTAGGACGAGACAAATATATGAGCTCTCCAATATTGATCCCCTAACCGGTTTATTTAACCGAAACGCATTTCTCACTCACCTGCGCACGAATATAGACAAAAGTAAAAAAGCAAACGAATCCATTGCTCTGCTGTTTATTGACTTGGATGGTTTTAAGAAAATAAACGATACAATTGGCCATGAAACCGGCGACATGGTTTTGAAACAAACCGCTGAACGATTAAAAGAGATATACAAAAATCATCAACTTATATGTCGTTGGGGAGGCGATGAATTCCTAGTTGCGGTGGAAAACTCTAATAAAAGTAAAGCCATTTTACTTGCGGATAAGTTAATTAAGCGTATTTCTGAGCCTTATATTTTCTCTCGAAACCGCTTATCAATTAGTGCCACTGTTGGTATTGCCATGTTTCCTGAACATGCTACTCAAGAGAATGTGCTTATCCAACTCGCTGATACAGCTATGTATTATCAGAAAAAAGCCTTTCCCTCTACCGCCGGCGTCTTTTCTGCCCACCTCGGCAAACAGCTAGCTCGAGAACAGCGTTTAAAAGACGGATTAAGTGAAGCAATTGAGAATCAACAACTACGGCTGGTATTTCAACCCATAGTAGATAGTGAAACCTTTCAACCCGTAGCATTTGAAGCACTTTTAAGATGGCAACTTGTCAACGAAAACATCCCACCTTATGAGTTTATTTCCATTGCTGAACAATATGGTCAAATTCGAAAAATTGGTGCTTGGGTTTTGAACGAAGCATGTAAAGCGGCTAAATCTTGGCAATCGCAAATGCCCTTATCTGTGGCAGTGAACGTCAGCGTGATTCAATTACAAGATGATGATTTTATTGATATTGTAGATCAAGCCTTAGTCGACTCAGGGCTACCTTCGAAGTTTCTCCATATAGAAATTACAGAATCGGTATTTGCAGCTGATAAAGAAACCCTATTAGACAAGATAACTTGTCTTCAAGAGCGCGGTATTAAGGTTTCTATTGACGATTTTGGTACTGAATATTCATCACTATCGGTGATCCAAGATCTATCGGCTAACAAAGTTAAAATTGATAAGGCGTTTGTAGACAGCCTAGATAGCAATGGAATGCCTATAGTTAATGCCGTACTGCAAATAGCGAAAGCGTTTGGCTACGATGTGGTCGCCGAGGGAGTTGAAACTTTGCAGCAAGCAGAAGTTTTGAGAAAAGCGGGGGTAAACCACCTCCAAGGGTATTACTTTGCTAAGCCCTTGGAGTCAACTATTCTAAAACAGTATTTAAAAGGACGTGCCTTACCCCTAATAGATTAGGGTAGCTGCTGTTTAAGTGTATCTTGGTAAGGTGGCCAGCCCATAGGTTTGCCGGCTAAAACATGCAGATGAATGTGGTATACCGTCTGCCCGCCATCCACATTACAATTCATCACTGCGCGATAACCACTCTCAGCAAAACCTTGTTCCTTGGCTATATGAGCCGCAGCTAAATAAAGCTGTCCCACGATTTCAGCATCTTCTGGTTGAATATTATTGATGGTGGCAATAGCTTTTTTAGGGATAACTAAAAAGTGTATTGGAGCTTGAGGGTTAATATCCTTAAACGCTAACACCTGCTCATTTTCAAAAATGATCTCAGCTGGGATCTCGCGATTAATTATTTTTGTAAAGATAGTTTCAGACACAATAACACTCCTAAATAACTACGTTTAAACACTAGGCTTTATAACAAACACGCCGATTTACCAAAAAACAAACCCGAGTAAAACAGCACCTAGCACTAAGCGATAAATGACAAACGGCAACATACCAATTTTGGAAATCCAAGAAAGAAACAAGAAGATACAGGCATAAGCGCTAATAAATGATAAAACAATGCCATAAAAAAGAGCTTCCCAATCAACCGCCGTGTCCGCCTGCAACAGATCTAAGGTTGCTAACAACCCTGCCCCCAAAATAACCGGTATCGACAATAAAAAAGAAAATCGTGCTGCACTTTCTCGATTCATACCTAACATCAAACCCGCCGTCATAGTGATGCCAGAGCGGGATGTACCTGGGATAAGCGCGACGGCTTGAGCTATGCCGATAAACAGTGCGTTTTTCCATGTCAGTTGATAAATATTTTTAGTCAGTTTGCCCGTTACATCGGCGTACCAAAGTACTAAACCAAATACTATGGTAGTGCAGGCTATGACTAACGCTGAACGAGCATATTCTTCAATGAAATCTTTGGCCAGAAAACCAATTACAACGGCTGGAATGGTAGCCAAAATTACCCACCATGCTAGCTTACTATCATCGGTTTGTTGTTTACTAAACCCGGATTGCAACCAAGCTACCAACATGCGCGCAATATCGGCGCGAAAGTAGATCATGACCGCCAGCAAGCTCCCGACATGAACTGCCACATCAAAGGCTAAACCTTGATTTTTCCAACCAAGTATTTCAGACGGAAGAATCAAATGTGCAGAGCTTGAAATGGGTAAAAATTCAGTTATACCTTGAATAATAGCGAGAACAATAATTTCGAACAAAGTCATAATGTCGCGGGTCTCCAGTTAAATTCAATCGTCCATAATTTTTGTTGGCTTTGATCGTAATCGGCCAACATTGCGGCAATACTTTTTTGGTGAACAGGGTGTATCACATTTCCAGCAATTTCACTCAGAGGTAGTAAAACAAAGGCATTGTAATCAATTTCTTGGCGCGGCAATACCACCCCTTCTTCGGTCACAATATCATCAAACAAAAGTAGATCGAGATCTAAGGTCCTAGGTGCGAATTTTTTCTCGCCCCTAATTCGGCCATTTTCATTCTCTATAGATTTGAGGATCTCACACACTTGTTGTACAGATTTGCTGGTTTTAGCACCCACCACCAAATTATAAAAGTGAGAGCCACTAAAACCAACCGCTTCGCTCTCATAGACATTGGAAAGGGTTAACTCACCAAACTGTGCAAACAAACCATCTAATCCAGCACGGGTATATTTGTCCCGCTCAACATTGCTACCGATACTAATATAAATTTGATGTAACATTAGTTAAGCATTTTCCCGATAAAGTTCTACTGTCACCGCTTTAGCATTGGGCAATATGTTAGGTTTTGTCACCGATACTTTTGTGCTTTTAACACCGTTATAACTCAAAATATGATGAATAATATGGTTTGCTAATGCTTCTAACAACTGGAATTGACTGTTGAAGGCTATTTCTTCTACGGCAAGTGCTAACGCAGCATAATCGAAGGTATCTTTCACATCATCGGAATTTGCCGCAGTGCTAAGATCGCTAGATAGCTCAATATCGATTAGTAATGGTTGTTTTGCCTCTCGTTCCCACTCGTAGACCCCGATTAGTGACTTAACTTGCAAGCCTTGTATAATAATTTTGTCCATGACAGATCCGCGCAGTTATAATATCTAAATGCAGTAAAGTGAAGACCTATGTGAGAAGCTAACACAAGATCACTTTTACCCGTTTATAGGTTCGAGAGTTTAACTTGTTAGGAAGACCAAGTATATGACAGCACTAACAATATTGATGATCACTTCTGCCTATTTAGCCGGATCTATTTCCAGTGCAATGCTTGTCAGCAGTTTGTTTTATTTACCTAACCCCCGCTTACACGGTTCTGGCAACCCTGGCGCGACCAATATTTTACGTTTGGGCGGCAGGTTACCGGCGGTTTTGGTACTTTTATTCGACGTACTAAAAGGCACTATTCCGGTTTGGTTTAGCTATTATCTTGGATTCTCTCCTCTCGTACTCGGATTTGTGGCAATAGCAGCATGCCTAGGACATATTTTCCCGTTGTTTTTCAGCTTCAAGGGGGGAAAAGCAGTAGCCACGGCATTTGGTGCTATGTTACCCATTGGCGTAGAATTGGCTGGAGCATTAATAGCTTGTTGGGGATTAGTTGTATTTGCTACAGGTTATTCCTCATTGGCTGCCATATCCGCAGTGGCCTTATCGCCAGTTATTACTTATTTCGTGAAGCCAGAGTACACCTTGCCAGTTAGCATGTTAGCTGTGCTTATAATTTTGCGCCACAAAGACAATCTAATACGTTTATTTCGTGGCCAAGAAAGCAAGATATGGGAAAAGGGCAAAGCGAGTGGTTTAACTAAGCCCCCAAAAAAACGCTAGTCTTATATAACGAGTGTACTTTTTAAGACATTTATCTATTTATTTTTCGCCCACGTCTTAATAAGCCAATTCCCAATACGATCAACATTAGGGTAGGTACATTAGGCACACCAATAGGGTCTTCTGATGTTGCCAGAAACGCAAATGCATTTAATGCAAAAATACCGTTATCATTTAGCGGGTCAAATTGTGCCTGAGTGGTAAACATATCAATATCAGCAACAACAATAAGTGATCCTGCACCTGCAGCAAATTGTCCAGCCCCCCATGCAGCAGCAATCACTTGATTTTCAGTATTTGTACCGATAATACTGCCATTAGCATTAAGTACGTCAGCGGTTGATAAAAAACCTTCTTCTCCCCCGCCTTGCGTAATATTGTTTGCTACACCAAATGGCCCATCAAATAGAGGCGATATACCATTTACTGGAGAAATTGCAGTCTGACCAATAGTCGGAATACCTAGATCTGCACCTATACCATCACGTCCAGAACTGTCCTGCATTAACCATAGATCTCCACCATTTAGGAAAAAATCTATTACATCAGCATGGTATGCGCTCGATTCAGATACCGCCCACCAAGGCGCTATAAAACCATCAACTCCGGCTAGACCTGCTGCATCCGGGATTATATCCATGGTGGTGATTGACTCACTAACGACCCCTCCAGCACCAAAATATAAAGGATTCTCCAATGCAGTTCTGAAATCACTCACATACACCCCACCATCCCAGGTATAGGTACCATTTGTTGTTTGGAGTGACGAATTGGGCCCTCCCACAAGATAGGCCTGAACACTAAACATAGGTAAAAGGGTGATTAAACAAATTATACTGTTTCTTAAAATACTCTTATTCATGAAATTTTCCTTTTGTGAAATAAGAATCATTGTGAGCAACTGCGCGAGAACGTAACTGCTCACTTTTTAAACAGCATAAAGTATGCCACGGTAGGAAAATCATATAGTTGCAAGTTAAATGTTTACAACTTGTAAACAAAGTTGACACCAATCCCAAAAACAACAACTTAATAAAGAGTGTTGTTTATAGGACATGGGAAATTATATTAAACAAATTACAATTAAAAATTTGTAATTAAATGGCAGGCAACGTATCTAAAGACCAGCGAGGTTTGGCTTTACTATTGAGCGATTCTACTTGACCGGCCTTAAGACGTTGTAAACCGGCGTAAGCAATCATAGCGCCGTTATCGGTGCAAAATTCTAATCGCGGGTAATACACCTTACCGTTAATCTTTTTCATCATCCCTTCGAGTTGTTCTCTGAGCATAGTGTTGGCACTGACTCCGCCGGCAATCACTAAGCGCTTTAATTTTGTTTGCTTGAGAGCTCGTCTACATTTAATTGCTAGGGTATCCACTACCGCATCTTGGAATGCATAAGCAATATCGGCTTTGGTTTGTTCATCTAGGTTTTCAGAGCGAATAGTGTTGGCAGCGGCAGTTTTTAAACCACTAAAGCTAAAATCCAATCCAGGTTTCGAGGTCATTGGTCGTGGGAATTGGAAACGCCCGGGTGTGCCCTGCTCTGCCAGTTTAGCCAACAAAGGACCACCGGGATAATCAAGACCCATCATTTTTGCGGTTTTATCAAAGGCTTCTCCGGCGGCATCATCCACCGACTCGCCCAAGACTTTATATTGTCCAATTCCTTCAACCTGAACCATCATGGTATGTCCACCAGAAACCAACAACGCAATAAACGGAAATTCAGGTTTAGGGTCATCGAGCATAGGTGCAAGTAGATGGCCTTCCATATGATGAACACCAACAGCAGGCACATTCCAAGCAAAGGCTAAACTTCTACCCACAGACGCGCCTACTAATAAAGCGCCGATCAATCCAGGCCCTTGAGTGTAAGCAACTCCATCTATCTGCTGTGCAGTGGTATTTGCATCTGACATGGCTTTTTTAATTAATGGAACAATTTTCCTGACGTGATCTCTAGACGCCAACTCAGGCACCACGCCACCATAATCGGCATGTAACTTCACTTGACTATATAATTCATGGGAAAGCAGCCCTTGCTGATCATCCAAAATAGCCACGCCAGTTTCGTCACAGGAAGTTTCAATTCCTAAAATTCGCATATTCATTTATACTCTGTATCAAAATTGCTCGAAGTTTACCTTTGCGCCCTCAAAGACGCTAGGGTTCTGCGAATTTAAACCGCAAAAAGCAAAAAACTTGCGGCAAAAGTGAAATAATCTTCAATCTTCCCTTTACAAGCGCTCAGCGAATGATTAAAATTCCGCACCATTTTTGACCGCACCGGCTATTTTTTGGGCTGGTAACCAGATTTAATATTTTGAGGTGAGATTTTAATGCCAATCGTTAAAGTAAGAGAGAACGAACCATTTGACGTAGCACTGCGTCGTTTCAAGCGTTCATGTGAAAAAGCAGGTGTTCTTTCAGAAGTTCGTCGTCGCGAATTCTTTGAAAAGCCGACTTGGGAACGTAAGCGTAAGAAAGCAGCTGCTAAAAAGCGTCACTTGAAAAAGTTAGCTCGCGAAAACGCACGTCGCATCAAGTTATACTAATATCTCGCTTCTGTTGCTTGGGATTAAATCTAGATTTTTAATTCCAAGCCTAAGCTGTCTAAATAGTTTTACGTTTTAGAGTTTTCAGATGACCCTTCTTGAACAACTAAATCAAGCAATGAAAGATGCTATGCGCGCTAAAGACAAACTTCGTCTTGGCACAATTCGTATGGCGCTTGCAGCAGTAAAGCAGCGTGAAGTAGACGAGAGAATTGAGTTAACTGATACTGATGTCATTGTACTGCTAACAAAGATGGTTAAACAGCGTAAAGATGCTGCTAGCCAATTTGAAGATGCTGGACGCCAAGATTTGGCTGACACTGAAAAAGCAGAAATCGATGTTATCCAATCATTTTTACCTCAGCCGTTAACGGCCGAAGAATTAGATGATTTGATTCAACAAGCGATGCAAGATACTCAGGCTGCGGGGATGCAGGATATGGGCAAGGTAATGGGCTGGTTAAAACCAAAAGTTCAGGGCCGTGCTGATATGGGCAAATTAAGTGGTCAAATTAAAGCTAAGCTTGCCTGATTACCTTAAGCCACTCGCGAAACTATTCTCAAGCCGCAATTGCAAAATTGCGGCTTGTTTGTTTCTGTTCCTTACTGATAAAGTAATGTTTGTTTAACCCCTTTTACAAGTTTGAATCCTATTCATGGCTGGACGAATTCCAAAAGATTTTATCGATGACTTAATTGCTCGCACTGACATAGTGGAGTTAATTGACAGTCGCGTTAAATTAAAAAAAGCAGGCAAAAATTACCAAGCTTGTTGTCCTTTCCATAGTGAAAAAAGCCCATCATTTACAGTCAGCCAAGAGAAACAGTTTTATCATTGTTTTGGTTGTGGTGCCCATGGCAACGCTATATCTTTTGTCATCGAATATGATCGTCTTGAGTTTCCAGAAGCCGTAGAAGAATTAGCCAGATTTCACAGCTTAGAAGTGCCACGAGAACAAGGTGGTAAACCAGGTCCCACTCCTCAGCAAAAAGCGCAAATTGCCGACGATTATCAATTAATGGAACAAGCTTCTCGGTTTTTTGAACATCAATTAAAGCAGCATGATCAAAAAAACAAACCCATTGACTATTTGAAGCAGCGTGGACTCAGTGGTGAAATAGTTAAAGCCTTCGGCATAGGTTATGCTCCGCCGGAGTGGGATGGTATTTATAAGCAATTTGGCACCAGTCCTGAAAAGCAACAACAGCTACTTGATTTAAAGTTAATTACTGAAAATGACAATCGTCGCCGATATGATTTTTTCCGCGATAGGATTATGTTCCCGATCCGCGATAAACGCGGCAGAGTGATTGGTTTTGGTGGCCGTGTTTTAGAAGATGGCGGTCCTAAATACCTTAACTCCCCGGAAACCAGAATTTTCCATAAAGGTCATGAGTTATATGGCTTTTATCAAGCGAAACAGGCCAACCGTAAACTTGAACGTTTAATGATTGTTGAAGGTTATATGGATGTCGTTGCGTTAGCCCAATATGGGATCGACTACGCCGTTGCCTCATTAGGTACCTCAACAACGCCAGAACATATACAAATGTTATTTCGTGCCGCCCCAGAAATAATTTGTTGTTACGACGGCGATCGCGCAGGCCGAGATGCCGCATGGCGCGCCTTAGAAAATGCTCTTCCTCAGCTCAAAGATGGTGTGGAGATGAAGTTTTTGTTCCTCCCCGATGGTGAAGATCCAGATACCTTGGTGAGACAAACCGGTAAAGAGCAATTCGAAACCCTTTTACGGGAAAAGTCCGTTCCCCTATCCCAGTTCTTTTTTGAGAATCTAATTCAGCAGTTTAATGTCGGCAGTAGCGAAGGAAAAGCAGCCTTAACTAAAGCAGCTAATGAGTATATTGAGCAAATTAATGCCGAAAACCTCGTGGTTTTGCTCAAAGAAGAGTTACGTAAAAAGATCAAAGGCGATAGCTATAAAGCAGATATTTTGCAGGATATTAAACAAGCTAATCGCATCGGCAAAGCACAAAAACTGGATTATCAGTTACCTAACAAAAACAATATGTCGCCAGTTAGAAAACTCCTACGACTGTTGTTATTACATCCTAACTTAGCCAAACAACACCCAGATATTCAACCGGCAGCATTGAACCCAGATTTTATCAAAGGCTTACATGTGCTGATTAAAATGCAGCAATTCTGTGCCTCTCAATCGGACATCAATACAGGACATGTATTAGAGCATTTCAGGGGCGATCCGGAAGCGAAGTTCTTACAACAATTATTGCAAATCGACCATGACGCTGACGACAATCGGCCAGATAAGTTATATATCGACAGTTTTAATCGCTTAATTGAACAACAACTTAAAGCGAGATATCAACAACTTATGGCAAAAGGTTCAGCAATGACCAAAGAAGAAATGCAAGAAGTGAAATTGCTTACCCAAACAAAAGCCACTTATAGCGCAGAATAATTCAGGTCATTCCTTTCTAGGTCAAATATTTAACCCGCAATTTATCCCTATGTTTTCATCAAATTGCACTTGAATAAAAACTATTCACCCATACATATAGAGAACTGTAAGGTTTGACGATAAAATACCGGAAAATGGCTTAATTAACTGGCCTGAGTACAGGGTTTTCTGCTATACTGGCTAATTCGCAAACGCCTCGGTGCACGCAGATTTTATCTGGATTTTGACAATTTAGATTGCTCAGTTCCAGGTACACTTTCAACTGATTTTGAGAAACGTAGGTTATATGGCGCAAAGCAAGCAGTCTCAGATAAAACTCCTTATTGTAAAAGGAAAAGAGCAAGGTTATTTAACTTTTGCTGAAGTAAACGATCACCTTCCCCAGGATATTATCGACTCTGATCAAATCGAAGATATTATTCGAATGATCAATGATATGGGTATTCAGGTATTCGAATCAGCTCCCGATTCTGACGAATTGTTGATGCAAGAAACTACAGCCGATGAAGAAGTCGCTGAAGCCGCAGCCCAAGCGTTAGCTACGGTTGAGAGTGAAATTGGTCGCACAACTGACCCAGTTCGTATGTACATGCGCGAAATGGGAACGGTAGAGCTTCTGACTCGTGAAGGCGAAATTGAAATTGCCAAACGAATTGAAGATGGTATTAACCAAGTTCAGTGCTCTGTAGCAGAATATCCAGAAGCAATTACCTATTTGCTAGATCAATGGGACCAGTTCGAAGCTGAAGAAATTCGTCTTAGTGACATCATTATTGGTTTTGTCGATCCTAACGAAACGGATGTTGCTCCTACCGCCACTCATGTTGGTTCTGAGTTATCTGAAGAAGAGTTGGAAGACGAAGATGACGACGAAGATGATGAGGACGAGGAAGAAGAAGATACCGGTCCTGATCCTGAACTAGCCAGAGAAAAATTTGATGCTTTGCGTAAGCAATATATCAAAGCTCGCGATGTTATCGCGGTTAAAGGTCGTTCACACAAAGACGCTAGAAAACAAATTAATGAACTAAGTGAAGTCTTTAAAGAGTTCAGATTAGTACCAAAACAATTCGACCGCATGGTTAAAAACATGCGCAGCATGATGAATCGTGTGCGTGTGCAAGAACGAATTGTAATGAAGCACTGTGTTGTCAACGCCAAAATGCCTAAGAAAGACTTTATTAAGGCATTTGCAGGCAACGAAACCACCACTGATTGGTTGGTTGCAGTACTTGAAAGTGGAGCAAGCTATGTGCCTGCTTTACTTGAAGTTAAAGAAGAATTAGAACGCGCTATCGGCAAGATGAACCAAGTTGAAGAAGAAACTGGCTTGATCATCGCAGATATTAAAGACATTAACCGTCGTATGTCGATAGGTGAAGCGAAAGCACGTCGCGCGAAAAAAGAAATGGTAGAAGCAAACTTACGTTTGGTTATCTCCATTGCTAAAAAGTATACCAACCGTGGACTGCAATTCTTGGATTTGATTCAAGAAGGTAACATTGGTTTGATGAAAGCGGTTGATAAGTTCGAATACCGTCGTGGTTATAAGTTCTCTACTTATGCGACTTGGTGGATTCGACAAGCGATTACTCGCTCAATTGCTGACCAAGCGCGAACTATCCGTATTCCTGTACACATGATCGAGACGATTAATAAACTAAATCGTATTTCTCGTCAGATGCTACAAGAAATGGGTAGAGAGCCAACACCGGAAGAGTTGTCAGAACGCATGATCATGCCTGAAGACAAAATCCGTAAGGTACTTAAAATTGCTAAAGAGCCAATCTCCATGGAAACACCAATTGGTGATGATGAAGATTCGCACTTAGGTGACTTTATCGAGGATAGTACCATTGTACAGCCTCTCGATTCAGCTACAGGCGGTAGTCTTAAAGACGCCACTCAAGAAGTACTTGCTGGACTAACAGCCAGAGAAGCGAAAGTATTACGTATGCGTTTTGGTATTGATATGAACACTGACCACACTTTGGAAGAAGTTGGTAAGCAGTTTGACGTTACCCGTGAACGTATTCGTCAGATCGAAGCTAAGGCGCTACGTAAGTTACGTCACCCTAGCCGTTCTGAGCAATTACGCAGTTTCTTAGACGAGTAGATTCTTGCTTTAGATACAAACTTTTAAAAGCCGCTTAATAGCGGCTTTTTTGTTTGTGTTTGTTGGCATCCATGGCCTAAAGGCCAGGCTACAACACTCCCTGTAGGCGGGCGCTTTAGCTCCGCGATTAATTGGCTAGACCCCATGGCCTAAAGGCCATGCTACATGAGCGGCGAAAACACTCGCTGTAGGCGGGTGCTTTAGCCCTGCGATTACTTGGATAGATCCCATGGCCTGAAGGCCATGCTACAGGGTTGCTAGGGTGGATTGGATGGTGCTTATTTTGTCTAAAATTATCTTGCTGACTTTTCGGCTACTAGGTAAAAAGGTGTGTACAATCGGCACTTTAATCACTTCTGAAATATCTTTGTGAGCGCACTCATTGACTGATACTACCCCATCATTCTGTTCATCTAAGAAGTACTTTTTGGTTAAAGGAAAACTTCGTGTTCCAACAATTGCCGTTTTGGGGATATCCGGCATACCAATTTCTAAAAGCCTTGAGGGAGTAGCCAGTAGTTGACCACAATCACCTGAAACTAATTGAAAGCCCAGTTCATGTTGACTTTTTTGAGCTAGTCTCGCTGGCGTCACTGGAGAACCTAATAAAAATAGATGATTAGGTAACCTAGTAGCTACAGGCATATTTTGCAACGCTGCCCTTAACATAATACCGCCGAGGGAATGACCAACAACCACATATTCCCCTTTTACAGCGATGTCTTGAATTTTCCGCTTAACTCTATCTACTATCTCAGTGAAAGTCTCAGTACCAGTAAAATAGCCAATTACATCAACACAATGGCCGTGTCTGCGTAATCGCCATAACATGGGAGTTGCAGATATTGGCGTACGCCCCATGCCATGGACAAATAAAACCTGCATCCCTACCAACTGCCTTTGGTACGCATTAATTCAACTGTCGTAATAAAGCCATTACAGACTTCTGCATCTTGTTCTAACATCATCTCAAAAATAGCATCCGCATGTTTTGTGTTTTTTAATGCCTGTGAATACAGTAGATGACTAAAAGCAATATTACACATTCCAAAAGGATCTTTAATCGATCGTAATAGGTCTATAGATTTTTCGAAGAAGTCAGCACTACCGATAAGATTGTAAGAAGCAACTTCAAGGTTTTCATTATTCTCGATTTTAAGAGCGGTAAACATCTTTTTAGCAAGCGCTAGGAGCTCTAAATCTTCCGTATTAGTCTCATATAAATCATATAGATAAGAGGACATCAACACTTGGGCTTTACCACACATATTCGCGCTATCATCAGCATGCTCTTCTTCTAATTGTTCTATTAATTCAAGAATTGCAGGCGTCCAATCTCGCCATTGCTTATTGTCTGATACCTCGGGAAACAAAAATAACATTTCTCGTAACTTTCGTGCAGAATAAACACCTGCACAATGAAAGGTTGTGCCGGTTAAATAGGTTTGATTGTGCCAATAATAGGATTTTTCTAGGTCTTGTCGAATACCAAAACCGCCGGAAAAATAATTGAAAGCCAAGATATTCATGCAGCCCGCATGAGCCTGTTCTGCGCACAAGTGCCAATATTTATAGGCCCCATGTGGATCTTGAAGCAAAAACCGAGCGATGTGCCCAGATTCAAATATCAAATTGCCAAAATCTGCAATATTAGGATTATTTTTAAGAAACAAATCAACTTTGTCGAGACCATTTTCTAGCTGTTCTAGGTGAACACTTTGATCAAGATCGATTCTTGCGAAGTTTAATATGACAATAGAATGTATCAGTACCTGATGATAAACAAGCTCAGCTTGGGTTGGAGAATCATATTGCTCAATAACTTTATTCATCACGCCAGCTGCATGTTCTAATGCATCTAAATCAATGTCACTGTAAAGTCGGTTTTGAACTTCATCTCCATATACAAATACTACAGCCTCTCTAGCTTCATCTAACAGGCTCTGCTCAGCTGAGGCAATCGAACAGAACCCACAGAAAAATAGTATGCATATCCGTATAATCATTTAATTCCTCAAACTTCAACCGTTCAGTTGAATAAGTCTAACGCCAAATTTGACGTTAGACTAGGTTCTGATTAAACGGCATCACCTTTGGTATAAGGAATTTTTTCATCTAGCTCTTCGAGTTCATGGGCAATCTGCTCAGGAGAGCCGGTATGTCTAGCTAGCCAATAATAAGCAATTGGTACCACATAAAGGGTCATTAAAGCTGATAACAATACGCCGTAAAAGATGACGATACCGATAACAGTTCTACTCTCAGAGCCAGGGCCTGTCGCTAACACTAACGGAAGTGAACTGAAAACCGTAGTAAAACCGGTCATCACTATGGGTCGTAAACGTTGCGTGGCCGCGCGTTTTAACGCGGTTTCAAACTCGATCCCGGCATCCCGTAATTGGTTGGCAAATTCGACTATCAAAATACCATTTTTCGCAGCCAAACCAATCAACATAACCAATCCTATTTGGCTGTAGATATTTAAACTGGCTCCTGAAATATAGAGCCCAATAAACGCACCTAACAAGGCCAATGGAACCGTTAACATAATTACCAGTGGATGGATCCAACTTTCAAATTGCGCAGCTAGAACGAGATAGGTAATTGCCAGTGCTAATATGAAAACAAAGATAACTGAACTGCCAGACTCTTTATAAAGCTGAGACTCACCTTTGTAATCAATCGAAACACCATCAGGTAACTCGGTCTCCACAATGTTTTCTAAATAGGTTAATGCTTCACCCACGGTGTAATCGCTGGCCAAGTTAGCGCTAATGGTGACACTGCGCATACGGTTATAGCGATTCAAACGAGCCGAAGTAGCCTGTTCTTCAAAGGTTAGTAGGTTATCCATGGGGATAAGCTGATTGGTGGTAGCTGATCTGACATAGAGATTCTCAATGCTTTGAGGACTGCGGTAGTCTTCTTCTTGCCCTTCGAGAATAACATCGTATTCTTGGCCACGGTCCAGATAAGTGGATACCCGTCTTTGACCAAGCATGGTCTCCAAGGTACTACCGATTTCCGATATGGAAACCCCAAGGTCAGCTGCTCGTTGTCTATCAATATTAATCAAAATTTGTGGCAAGGTTTCTTTGTAGTCTGAATCCAAACGCAGTAATTTTGGATTTTCAGCGGCTTTTTCTAAAACCGTATTACGCCACTTTACTAGGTCTTCATAGGTATCACCTTGAAGTACAAATTGTACCGGACGACCTAGTCCGCGACCGCCGATTCCCGAGCGCATAATCGCGAATGCTCTAACATCAGGAACTTCCGATAACTTAGCACTTAGCTCGTCCATGACCTCGAAGGTTGAACGTTTGCGATCTTCGAAGGCAACCATGCCCACTACCGCCATCCCTGCAGAACCACCGAAGCCGGGGGTACGCACTAGAATACGGTCAATATCACCTTCATCTAAATAAGGTAAAAGTAAAGCTTCAACTTTTTTTAAGTTTGCCGCATTGCTTTCGAAACTTGCCCCTTCCGCTGCTTGCAGCGAAATAAAGAAGTTACCGCGGTCTTCTTTAGGTACAAACTCACTGGGGATCTTTTGGCTTAACTGCACTAAAGCGACAACGCTGACGATCAGCATAATTGATACTAAAATAGGTTGATGTAAGGTTTTGTTTAAGCTTTTGTAATAAGAACCTTCCACTTTCTTAAAGGTATTGTCCATCCACATACCAAAACCTGAATTGCGTGAACGATTTTTCAATAACTTCGAAGACAACATAGGTGAAAGAGTTAACGCGGTAAAACTTGAAAATGCCACAGCTGCGGCAATAGCTAAGGCAAACTCAGTGAATAAACGACCAATATTCCCTTCTAGGAAAACCAAAGGAACAAACACCGAAATCAATACCAAAGTGGTGGCAATAACAGCAAAACCGACTTCACTTGCCCCTCGAAATGCGGCCAATAAAGGAGGTTCGCCCATTTCGAGACGGCGATAAATATTTTCGATAACCACTATAGCATCATCAACCACCAGACCTATGGCCAGTACCATCGCCAAAAGCGTCAGAAGGTTGATTGAGAAGCCTAAGGCATACATCACAATAAAGGCGGCGACGAGTGACACTGGGACGGTCACTGCGGGAATTAAAGTTGCGCGAATATTACCTAAAAAGATATAAATAACGATGATAACCAACGCCATCGCTATACCTAAGGTGTTATAAACTTCACTTATTGACTCTTCTATAAACACTGAGGAATCATAACTTGGAACGATAAATATGTTTTCCGGTAAAGTGGCGGAAATTTCCTCAATCGCTTTTTTCGCTTCTCTAGCCACTTCCAAAGTATTGGCTTTAGACTGTTTAATAACCCCCATGCCGATCATGTTGACGCCATCACCACGGAATTGTGACTCATCATCTTCAGCGGCAAGTTCAACTTTACCAATCTCACTGAGTTTAACTAAATAGCCACCAGCTCCAACTTTTATGGTTAAGTCAGCAAAATCTTCTGGTGTTAGGAAACTCCGTGCCACACGCACTTCAAAATCTCGATCGTTGGATTCAATTTCGCCTGCGGGTAACTCTACGTTTTCAGAACGAATAACTCTTTCCACGTCGGCAACGGTGATCTCCCTAGCCGCCATCGCGTTGCGATCTAACCATACTTTCATGGCGTAGGTACGTGCACCGCCTAAACGTACACGGGCAATACCATTTACTACCGATAAACGATCGACAATAAACCGGTCGGCGTAATCGGTTAATTCCATTACCGACAAATTATCACTACGCAAGTTATACCAAACGATAACATCTTCATCGGAGTCTGACTTAGACACTTCCGGTGGATCCGCTTGATCAGGTAAGTTATTGAGTGCGCGACTGACGCGCTCGCGCACGTCGTTCGACGCCGCATCTATATTTCTAGAAAGATTAAATTCAATACTGATATCCGAACGGCCATTACGGCTGGTAGAAGTGATATTTTTAATCCCTTCAATTCCAGATATTCGGTCTTCTAAAAGTTGAGTAATACGGGTTTCCACAATGGATGCTGAAGCCCCAGGGTAATTAGTATTGATAGATACAATAGGAGGATCAATATCTGGGTATTCGCGCAATGACAAAAAGGTGATTGCAACAACCCCGAAAATGATCAGAAGCAAGTTGACTACCGATGCGAATACCGGTCGTTTGACTGAAATATCGGATAAAAGCATGCTAACTCCCTACAAAGTCGCTTGTTCTAAAAGCGAAACAGTGGAGCCATTAACTAATCGCAATGCCCCTTCGGTAACGACTTTCTGACCTTCTTCTAGTCCAGAGAGTATCTGCACAATGCCAGGGCGTCTAAGGCCTACTTTTACTTCTTTTAATTGCGCCTTATCGCCTTCGATAACAAACACAAATTGTTTATCTTCGTTGGGAATAATCGCTTTTTCAGGTAACACTAAGGACTTCAACACTTGTTTTTGTAGATTAATTTGTAACAACATACCTGGCAGCAGTTTTAAATCAGGATTATCAATGAGTGCTCTCACTTGAATAGAACGAGTATTTGCATCTACGCGAGAATTAACACTTCGAATTTCACCGATGAAAATTTCATCTGGGTATGCCACTGAATATGCTTTAACTTTTTGCCCTTGGGACAGAGAGGGTAAATGACTCTCTGAGATATTAAAATCCACCTTTACTTTGCGTAAATCATCTAAGGTAGTTATCACATTCTCAGGAGTAACGTATGCGCCTACACTGACCATACGAATGCCTAATTTACCGGTAAAAGGTGCACTTAGGGTGAGTTCAGATAATTGCGCATTGGCCACTTCAATCTGTGCCCTTAAGGTTTTAACTTTCGCTTGTTGCTCATCCAACAGCTGCTGGGAAGCCACACTACTTTTTGCCAAGTTAACAATACGTTTAAGCTGGCGCTGGGCTTCTTGTAAGTTGATATTCAATTCGTTTAATCGGGCCTGCTCTTCGCGATCATTCATTCGCATAAGCAATTGACCTTTTTTCACTACATCACCATCATCAAAAAATAACTCTTGGATCACGTCTGACTGCAAAGGCGTAAGGGAAACAGCTTCATTTGCTCTGGCGGTTCCTAACGCTTCCACTGTAACTGGGAAATCGGTTTTTAGTACCTCAAAAAAGACCACTGGCGTTGCCACTTTTTCTTTCTTTTTTTGACCATCTTTTTCAGCCAATCCTGGGTAATTTAAGAAAACAAGTAGGCCGATGAGGGCCAGCGTGGCTATCAACAATGGTGATAGCATTGTCTTTAATGTCATGTAAGGTTCCTGAATAATGTAGTGAGTTAATCTAAGCAGTTATTTTTTGGCGTTAAAAGTAGTAAACTGCCTACAGTAAGATTATTGAACATTGTACCCTCTATTGTGAAAAATAAATTAGTCATCTACCTAGCAATATCGTCATTCTGTCTTACTTCATGTAGTAAGCCGGTACCAAGCGATCCTGTTTGTCGTGTTGACCAATCAGAATATCCTCAACAAACTGCAAATGCGGCCTGCCTTATTAGGCTAGGTGATAAGTTAGTTACAATAACTCAGAGACTTAGCGGCAAACTGGATTTACCCGGGGGCACTTCAGACAACATTGAGTCGGCAAAATGTACAGCCCATCGTGAAACGTGGGAGGAAACTGGCTTTAATGTAGAAGTTCGCCAGTTGTTAGGTACAAATAACAAGGGTATGCGTTTTTACGAATGTAATTTAGCCGCAGATTTCGATGATAGTTTTGTCGAGTTTCCAGTGCCAGAATGGTCAGCTTTAGAAGTATCTTCGATACAATTAGTCGACCCCTATGTAACTGATTTCAATCAATGGCGTTTCCCTGAAGAGTTAACCCATGTTCGTGAAATGTTCAATAAAGTAGAAGATTCTGCAATCCAACCTAAGCCAGATCACATTAAATAATAAACTATTACTATCTGTAATTTAAAATTTAGTTAACAAGGCTGTATAATTCTCAAAATCAACTGGTCTGAACAGTTAACTTAACCAAAAGGGTGGAAATATATGCCGCAATACACAGCTCCGTTAACAGATATGCAATTTCTTTTGCACGACTGGTTAAAATTAGAAGAACATTATTCTTCTTTGGGCCTTCAAGACTTTGACAAGGACTTAGTCAACGAAATACTCAGTCAAGGTGCTAAATTTGCAGAGCAAGCAATCGCCCCACTCAATCGAGAAGGCGACGAACAAAGCTGTAAACTTGAAAATGGCAAAGTTACCACGCCGGACGGATTCGCCGCTGCTTACCATGAATACATCGCCAATGGCTGGAATGCTATGCTTGGAAATCCAGAATACGACGGCCAAGATCTCCCCCATACCATGGCTGTACCTGTTCAAGAAATGCTATGTTCAGCCAATGTGAGCTGGCGTCTAATTAGCATGTTGACGGAAAGTGCCGTTTTAGCAATTAATAAACACGGTGACCAAGCACTAAAAGATACCTATCTTAGAAAACTAATCTCTGGTGAGTGGACAGGCACTATGTGTTTGACTGAGCCCCAAGCAGGAACGGACTTAAGTTTATTATCTACCAAAGCAGAACCTCAGGAAGATGGTAGTTATAAAATCACCGGGAATAAAATTTTCATCTCCGGTGGCGATCAAGAATGGACCGACAATATTATCCACCTTGTTTTAGCTAGATTGCCAGATGCCCCTGCCGGCGTAAAAGGGATCAGCTTATTTGCGGTACCTAAAATTATGGTGTCAGAAAATGGCGAGCTAGGAGAAGCAAATTCATTGTCTGTAGGCAGTTTAGAAAAGAAAATGGGCATAAAAGCTTGTCCAACCTGCGTCATGAACTTCGACCAAGCTACAGGCTTTATTGTTGGCGCTCCTCATAAAGGATTAGCTTGCATGTTCACCATGATGAACGACGCTCGCTTTCAGGTTGGCTTACAAGGTCTTGGCATCGCTGAGGGTTCGTACCAAGGCGCACTTGAATATGCGCGAGATCGTTTGCAATCAAGAGCACCTCAAGGAGTACAAAACCCAGAAGGTAAAGCAGACCCAATATTAGCTCACCCTGATGTGCGCAAAATGTTACTGACTCAAAAATCCCTAACTGAAGGCTGTCGTGCACTGTCATTTTTATACGCTAGCCAAATGGATATTGAAAAAAGTGCGGACGATGAAGCAAGTAAACAAGCTGCTTCAAATGTAGTTGCGTTTTTAACTCCCATTGCTAAAGGTTTTATGACTGATGTAGGTCAGGAAGTAAGTAGCTTAGGAGTTCAAGTATACGGTGGCCATGGCTTTATCCGTGAATGGGGTATGGAACAGTACATGCGTGACAGCCGTATCACCCAACTTTACGAAGGCACTAACGGTATTCAAGCAGCGGATCTAATTGGCCGTAAACTATCCCGAGACAATGGTGACATGTTAAACGATACCTATCAGGTGTTTGACAAAATGGTGGGTGAAATCGCTGATCCTAGCCGTTTGGAAAAAGCAAAATCGATATTGGAAGAGTGGCATCAAATGTCATTGCAAGTTAAACAGCAGTCGGCGGTAAACGTGGCTGGTTCGGCATACGATTATATGAATTACAGTGCCTATAGTTTGCTAGGGATATTGTGGTTGAGCATGGCAGACAGCGCTTCACAAAGCGACAACCAGTCGATTCAACAGGGCAAACAAGCGACCTGTGACTTCTACATCAAGCGTATGTTACCTCGTAAAGATGTTTATAAAGTTAATCTATTAGAAGATGCCAACGACTTAATTGAGGTGGCAGATAATTTATTTGATTATCAATAAGCAACTTTTTGCTACATGGTGAATTGAAAAAGCGCCTATAACCTAAAGCAAGACATAAAAAAAACCGGTAAAACTTAGTTTTACCGGTTTTTTATTTATCTAGGATTTAATTAACGAGTAGAACAAGCTAAGCGTGTACATAAACTGCGTTGTGCAGATACGTCACGGGCATCAAGTAGTCCGTCGTTATTATAATCATGCTCTTCAACAGTCGCCTCACCAGCTTGGATAAGTAACATTAACGCACGTAAATCATAATAATCTACGTCCGAATCACCATCGATGTCACCTTCAAGAGTTGGAGACTCAAGCTCAAAGCTTATCATCACAGGATCATGGTCTGACACTCTAAATACATCAGCAGCGTAGAAATCATTCACTTGCGCGTCTGATTTAAATTCTACGTTGTAATCCAATGCATAAGGCTCGTCAGCATTGATATGCCACTCAACAGTATCAACGGCTTGTGCAGACAAACTCGCACTGGCTAAAGCATGATCTAAGTAACCAAATTCACCGCTGAAGGTATAAGAGTAAGCTTCAGCACCTTGGAAAGTTTCAACCAAGTTTACAAAACCTTGATCTTCAAGGGCAGCAATTGGGTCTTCTTTGGCATATGAATTCAAATCACCAATGATTAACACGTTATCTTTAGTCGATAATGACTCTTCAGAAGCTAACCATGAGGTCAGTGCTAAAGACTGTTGCGTACGTTTAGCATTGTAACAACCTTGGCCATCGCCTTGATCAGCATCATCGCCGCTGGCACTCGTACAACCTTTAGATTTAAAGTGATTAACTACAACAGTAATATCGGCACCATTTGCAGCAGTGAATGACTGTGCAACGGGAGGACGATTGAAAATACTATCGAAGTTGATTTTCACGTCACCATCTAAACTAAGGTTGGCAGGTTTGTACAACAATGCAACAGCAATAGCATCGGTACCAATTGGGCCAGAGTAGCTTACAAAATCATAAGTTCCTTCACCCATTTCTGCATTCAAACGGTTGGTTAATTCAGCAATCATACTAAACTCGTCAAATCCGTCATTCTCGATTTCCATCAAGCCGACAATATCCGCATCCATAGTAGAGATGGCTGCAACGGTTTTAGTAATCTGACGCTCGTATTCAAACAAGGTGTCAGCACCACGCTCGGTTGGGAAACCTTCACCTTGTCCGTCGCCATTAAACAAGTTCAATACATTTAAGCTAGCAACCGTCAGGTTACCTCGCGTAATTGCAGGCTCAGACTCACGTGCATTTGATTGCACTATGGTTGGTGTCTCTACTGGATGAATACGGAACGAACTAAAGCTGTAATCCAACGCACCTTTAACCGTCACCACTGTATCACCAGTACGCAATGTATTAGACGCTGACAAATTACCGTCAGGATAAATAACAGTTTCTGGATTTTGAATGTCTAAACCATCATCCATAATAATGTAATTAAGGGCATTTTCAGCAGCCAAATCAACAGCTTCTGTAGAAAGCGGAGCATGAAGATTGGTTGGATTAAATAGTCTACCGAAAGACAAACCCACTTCTCCGAAACGCGCCAAAGTATAGGTATCAGTTACAGTTAATGGAGATTCATTTACTACCAACATATTCTCTAATGATTCAGCTTCTAAAGCGCTGCTAAATGGCATAGTAAATACGGTCGGAGCGACACTACCAGTGCCACATACAACAAGTGCAGAAGACACATTAAGTTGAGTACGACCAAAATTCTCAGTCACAGTACCAATTACACGTACCACACTCCCTTCTTCAGGTAATGTATCCGTATCGTAATAACTGACGTAAATCCCTTCAGACGTGGCAGAATCTCCATCAGCGTCAAAATCTTCTTCTTGTAAGTAGAAACCACCAAAGTCAGTTACTACTGAAGTCACAACAGCTTCGACTACGTGCTCTTGCGCTTCAAGAAGAGAAGCAAAGTCATTACCTTGAATAGTACTAATTAGAGTCGCAGGGTCAGTACAAACACCAATTTCTGGTACTTCTTCTACCGGATCATCTTCACCACCACCGCTAGTGCCGCCGTCAGGGCCAGAACCAGGAGTACCGTTGTCACCGTCACCATAAGTTTCAGTTGTTTCAGTAACCCAGTTTTCACCCACATTGTTATCCAGACTTGCTGAAATCAATGTCATTGATGCACCGTTAGGATCTGGGAACACAGGTCCACCATCGTATTCGACTATATCTTCGATAGTACCATCAGGGCGAACCAGAACAACTTCGTCACCACCGTTAGCAGCAGTAAACCCGCTGTATTGATAAAGTACGTCTATGCCACCATTGGTTTCAGAATCACCGTTGATTGCTAATACAGCATAAGTGCCAGCAGGAACATATACATCACCAACAATAGTGTGAGAATCACTATCGTTATCACGTAACACCCAACCATTTAAGTTAGCTGCAATCACACCGGTATTAAGTACTTCAATCCACTCACCGTTTGCATCACTTACCGCACTCGGATTTTGCATAATCTCGGTGATAACTAAACTAAAGCTTGCATCACCTGTACCTGGTGTACCTGAGTCGGAGCTACCATAGAAGTTAGTAGTGTCTTCTGCCCATTTAGTGCCTATGTTGTTGTCTCCATAAAGGTCAACTAGATACATAGACGCGCCATTTGGATCAGGGAAAGTGTCACCATCATCATAAGCTATCTCGTCGATGATATTGCCTTCAGGATCGACCAACACGACTTCATCAGAACTGTTTGACAAAAACATTGAATTACCAAAGGCATAAGCCAAAATAATTCCGCCATTTACTGATGTATCTGCATTTTTACCTAATACGGCATATTCACCAACACCAATAAAGACATCTTCATCGACCACAAAAGAGTCTGTATCGTTGTCGCGGATAGTCCAACCATTTAGGTTAATCACTTGCGTACTGGTATTAAGTACTTCAAACCATTCACCGTATGAATCACTTACCGCACTCGGATTTTGCATGATTTCGGTAATCACTAACGCGTTAGCTTCTACTAAACCAGTATCAACGGGATCTTCGCCGTCGTCACCGCCACCATCATCACCACCACCATCATCGTCTCCACAGACTTCAGCAGTGTATAAGGTTGCAACCCATTCAGGGTGATCAATATAGGGGTTACGGTTGCCTTGGTACTCGTAAATGGTTTCATTACGTTGTTGCTCTAAAGCGTCAACTGGATCACCATTGTGCCATTCAATCAAACGGCAAAGTCTGCCAAGCTGTGCTTCACCGACACTAGTCAAACCATTACTTAATAATAAATCAGGTGTAAGGTCACCTAACCCTTCATAACGTGTGTCCATATAAAACATCATACGGGCCACATCACCTTTGACTTCATCTCTTGGTTCAAAAGAATCACCGTCAACACTATTACTAGGTGCTTCCGCTAGCGGTGTATCACTATTGTCAAAATCTAGGTTGCCGCGAGAACTATTGACTGAAATATCAGAAGGACGTAAATGATGGATATCTGTATAGGCTTCATAATCACGATCCGGAAAGCCATGGCTATTAGGCCAAACGTGTTCACGGTTCCAATTATCAGGGTTAGAGCTTTGTTCTGCACTACCGTTTGACAATTTAGCCAGTGAAATACCTTTATAAATAAGTAGCACGTTATCTGCATTACTTGGATCTTCATCAGACTCAGTTAAAGCAGTCCAAACTTGATCATAAGTTAGTACGCGATGATCAGTAGAGATAACATCGGTCAATGCCGATTTAATCATTGTAGAAGTAGAACCATTCTCCACTTCAGTAATAACAGTTGCATAATAGCTGGCGTCATTAAACTCAGCGGCATCGGCAACTTTATCTAAATCTGGGCAGTTAAAACAAACGCCCTCTAGGCTGCCTGTATCATCACCGCCACCGTCATCGCCGCCACCATCATCGCCACTACCAAACGTTTGGCCTGTATTGACTGCACTAAAGGTATTAGCGCTAGCACTTTGCCATGTAAAGTCAGCGTAAACAGTACCTGAACCAGAAAGCTGCAATGAATCACCAACAGCTGTACTGCCACTTTCTGAAACACCGATATTAATGGATGTCATGCCATCGGCAACACCACCTGATGCAGTCAGAGAGCCTTCGTAGCTAATGAATTGTTTCACCGTATTGCTAGCATCAACTAGCGCAATAGCGTCAGGACCATTTTGAATACCATTAGATGGATAAGAAACCGTTAAGGTACCAAAACCGTCTTGTTGATTGGGTATGCTGCCGCTTAATGAAGTTGTTCCGTAGGCTGAATTATTACTGCCGTTATATAAAACTAAACTCCATCCTGTTAAGTCAGTGCCTGCAGGACCAGCAACTTCAATTGCTTCGCCGGTATCAGAACTAACATTATCGTAATGAAATTCGTTGATGAATACGTCTGCATGAGCAAAAGGTGCACACACAAGCGCCAGCAACGCTGGATACTTAACTTTCATAGCCTCTCCTAACCTGAGTACTTAGAATGCCATTTAATGGCTTATAATTTGTTATTTTTATTGGGCTGAGCCCTTTATAGTGGTGGTCGGATGGTATTGTCTATGTGTGACATTAACATGACAAACTGGACCTTTTTCCGTCAATGATATTGTCAGAAACAGGTCAGTAATTCAACGGAATAAAAAGGTCTAGAAACCTATTGAGGGTAATATTATTTCACAAGGAAATTAGTGAAATAATTGTTTCATGTTGATTTTAAAGGATTATTCAAATAAAAAACCTGAACAAATGGTCAGAAAAAAACCGCCAAATGGCGGCTTTTTTTTCATTTTTTGGCAATTAAATCTGGAAATTCATCTTTGAACCATTCTTTAATCATTTTCTTTTCATATCGTAGTGAGTCATTTCTTGATAAGAAATTAGCATTATCCATAAAGGTCATATCTTTCAATTTCACCTCCTCTGCCGAATGCAAAACCACACCATTGGTATCTGTTAGAGAGTAAGAGAAGGTCATTCTTGGGATGTCGAGTTGCTTCACTACTCTCACTTCACCGCCACCTGTACCCATGCCAACAAAAGCAGATGGCCAAACTTCACCAGCCAAGTCCAGATCTGTCACAGTGATGGACAGTTTTTGCCCATCGGGTAAATCCTCAGCGAGCTCATTAATATACTCTTCAAGATGACTAAAGGTTTGCTCTCTGAATTTAGTTCGCGATTGTAGTGTGGGTTTAACATCTCGAAACTCTTTCGGGTTTTCCCATGTAATTTCCACATCGGCTTTGGCATAACTGAAACAAGAAGCCGTTGTTGCAACCATAGCAAACAGTGTTAATGACAATTTTTTCATTATTAAACTCCTTAGATTAAGTTAAACAATCAGTATTGTTACAGTTTAAACCCCATTTATGAACGTTCACTGAATAGCCCGTTTACTTAAATAATTCCATGCCTATTTATTTAACCCAATTCACTGTATGAAAAATAGACGGATAAAGCAATTAAACTCTATGCTACAAAAAAATAGACAGGGAAAGTACCTAAAATGTTCCCAATACAATCCCACTGCTAAAATAAAAAATAGCCGCCTTAATAAAAAGACGGCTCTTAAGGCCTAATACCCCGACTCAGAGGGCATTACATGGACAGCCTTAAAAAGGTCCGGTTACGGCACTTGGGTTTTTCCAAAGCGCTTGCCAAACGTGATTTCCATGGAAGAAATACACGTAATCCCCTTGGATAACACTGCGATCTTCACCAGAATAACTATAGTCGTTAGCACCATCATCCGCTTTGACATTCCCTAACCATAACAACTCCGGCGTTGTACTCTTCGATTCAACTTCAAACAACATCAAACTGTTGTTAGGTACATCAACGACATTGCCTGCAGAGCTGGTATTGATAGAGACGTTCAGTTTCTCCACTGGAAATGCAAATCGATACGAGCCATCAGTTTCTAATACACTTAAGGTTTTATAGTTAAACTCCACAGGTGTATATGCATCCGCGGCTATTATCGACGAAAGTTCAATGGGATGACTGGGGTCACGAATGTCAAACAAGCTTACTTTCATTCCAACGGGCTCAGCAGGTGGTGGAGAAAGCATTACCTCTGCAACCTCCTCAGATTTGGACTGATTATCTTCATTGTTAGTTGTTTCACTATTAGTAGGCAGATCTTCAATCTGCACCTGTTGCCCAACACCCAACAACAAACCATTTTGCAGAGGATGCAAATAACTAGAAAATCCTGGTATTTCCAAACTCCCGGCAATAAAAGGGGCGGTGTTGTCGCTCAAATCAACCACATAGAGGGGATCGATACTTTCGAAAGTCACTATGTATGCTTTATCATCAATAAATCTCACTGCATAAATATCTTCTCCAGGTTTACCAATCGCTTCGCTTTGAATGTCATTGGGCAAACTCGCAACAGCAGTTAATTGATTGCCATTTTGAGTAAGCACACTGAGTTGATGGGCAACAGGGGAAACTGAGTTATCTGTGGTGACTACCCGCAGATAATCGTCACTTTCATCAATTTTGAACAAAGGATCACTGCGCCAACTCAAAATACCATTAACCTCACCGGAAGCCTGATAGCTCATATTCGCCAAACTAATTTTATGGAATGCCGTTTGTTGATCTTTAATACTGCTGGCTAGATAGATTGACTGTTCAGACATATAGAGTAAGTAGGCTTGAACACTCATACAGATGGATTGGTTATCGTTTGGGTTATCTATATTGATTCTGGTTACTGATAATATCTGCCCATAACCGTCATTTTCGGTAGCCGCTTCAGGTACATAACATTCAGCCATGTGATTCAATGTATTGGAATGACCGTCAATATCCAATTGCGGCATCAATTCATCGGAAGCGAACTCCGTGACTTTTTGGTAGTTGGTGAGTTTATCTTCATCAGTAGTGGCAAAGGGATGAAGCCCATCGATATAAGGCACATAACTACTGGCAATATAAAGCTGATTATCAATGCGTCGAGTTGCAAGCAGTGAACCGTCAAAAGTAAGTAGGTTTTCTGAACTAGCATTCTGTGGATCGCTAACATTAAAGATTTGAATACTAAATTCCTGTTCTACCGGCTCCCAAGGCGCAATGGCTAGAACATGAATAGGATAAATAGGCGATTCAGAGCTTATTGTAACTAGGCGATTTTGGTATAAATAAATACCGACAATATCGTCATTTTCTCGTGTTAATTGAAGACTATCTAGACGACTTAGGGTCTCGTTAGCCTGTCGCTGAACAATACCTATTTGCGCTGGGTTTTGATTTTCATCGGATGCAAAGGAGGAATTTGCCAGATAGAAAGTTTGTCCATCATATTTAACTCTATCGGCCTCATCTACGCCACTTTCTATGGTATTAGTTGTTGAAAAATTGCTGCTTCCCACAGTAGGGCTTGATATATCCTCTGCAGACACATAATCAGCGCTATCTAAAGATGCGGCATAAATACCATTTTTAATATAACTTTCGGCTTGCCCTGAACCTTGCACTAAAGGTCCATTAAACCCTGTAGCTTGATTAACCTGAGGAGGTTTATTGTCAATCTCCTTGGAGGTGGTTTCATCCTTACCTCCACCACCTCCG
Source organism: Aliiglaciecola sp. (assembly GCF_039982535.1). Taxonomy (NCBI): domain Bacteria; kingdom Pseudomonadati; phylum Pseudomonadota; class Gammaproteobacteria; order Alteromonadales; family Alteromonadaceae; genus Aliiglaciecola; species Aliiglaciecola sp. The sequence continues at coordinate 48,825 of NZ_JBDWYG010000007.1, read as the reverse complement.
CACCCAAAAACGAGTAGGGCTGTAGACAAACAAATTAGTGCAACTTTATGTCCATACATAGCAAACACCTATAATTAAATCTTGAGACATTTATTGAACTAATCCTAGTCGTTGAATTTGCCATTTTCTATTGCGAATTTGGCAATAATTGTGAATATTTGTAACCCTAAGATGTAGGTTTGTAAAAGGTCTGTTAACCTTTCAATATTGAGGGAATATTTGCTTAATAAAATTGGGCTTACGAAAGGTTGAAAACAGGGTGTTTAAACACTATCTGATATACGTCATATTTTTCATTACAGTGGGCTTTGCAAGCCCTACTTTGGGCTGTGATACATCTAAAAACTGTATTCAAGAAGGCGAATGGGATGTTGGCTTAGCCCTAGGAGTAGGCTTACGCACCAACCCGTTGGTCGACGGCGATAACTTCCCCAACCTAATTTTGATTGATATAGCTTGGTATGGCGAACGGTTTTATTTTGATAATGGAGAAGTTGGTTACCAATGGCAGCAATCCACAAACTTTGGCGTTGAGAGCTATCTAACCCTAGATAGAGAGAAGACATTCTTTGAACTCTGGCATCCTGGTAATCTCACTGTCCCAGCGGTCATCCCCTCCTCCCCTTCGGTGGACTCTCCCGATAAAGGCTCAGGCGATGATCCCCCTCCTGAGGATTTAAGGCTATCAGTAAATGAAATAAGTGACCGAAATTGGGCTATTAATTTCGGTACTCGATTGCATTATTACTATGGTAATCACGAAATTAGTTTCTCTATTGAAACCGATGCGAGCAATGTTCACCATGGACAAAAAGCGAATCTATCCTATCAATATTTTTGGGCTAGCGATGACTGGCAATTTATATTACGCCCCAGTTTAATTTGGAAAAGTGCAAAGTTAGCCAACTATTATTATGGAATTAACGAAAAAGATACTATTGAGCCCAATTTCCATTATTCAGTCTCGTCTGGAATACAACCAGGAATATCCTTTCTATATACTAAAAAAATTAATGAACAATGGCACTGGGTAAGCAACCTAGCATTTCGCAAGCTTCACTCTTCAATGGTCAAAAGTCCCATTGTTGAGGAGAATAATGTAACTAATGTATTTTTAGGTGTGGGGCGTCGATTTTGATGAAACACCTCGAATCCAAAACTATATTAATTTACTTTTTCATGCTGACTTTCATGTTACTTGCCTATTTGCCAAAGGCATGGAGCAACTCTCCTAGTTGGCATGTTCAGCCAAAAGTGTGCATCGTAGAAAATCTAGGTGATACCTGCGAAATGGTGTTAACCATGCATTTTAAGAATCTAGCACCAGGGGCTTACTGTTACTATCAAGGGCAAACGCCCTTAAACTGTTGGACAGACGCTCCTCCAGAGAAAACACTTGTTATTCGCTTTATAGAAGAAACGACCTTGTACCTTAAATCGCAAGATGGCAGCGTGATTTTATCCCACACCATGGACATCAAAGCGAGGGCCAACAAGAAGCAAGTTAGACGTGTAAGGCAACCTTGGAGTCTATTTTGAGCAAACGTATTCTACTGATTGAGGATGATAAACGGCTAAGTCAATTGATGGCTAATTTTCTAAATCAGCAAGATTTTGAAGTCCAGTGTTTATATGACTCCGTTAATTTGTCCAGCACCATGGAAACATACAAACCTGACATTATTATTCTGGATATTATGCTACCAGGGGAAGACGGCTTTGAATTATGCAAAACTTTGCGTAAAACCTTTACCGGTCCGCTGCTATTCGTGACCGCAAAAAGCTCTGACTTTGACCAAGTGTTAGGGTTAGAGCTTGGGGCTGATGATTATGTAATTAAACCGGTTGAACCCCGTGTATTGTTAGCTCGGATAAATGCCTTGTTAAGGCGCAGCGAAACACAAAGCAGTGATACGCTGTTCCAAAGCGACCAATTGCGTTTTGGAAAGTTGAAAATAAACCGCAATTCTCGACAAGTGCTTTTGTCAGATGAACTCATACAACTGACTAGCCATGAATTTGATATGTTGTGGAAATTAGCCAGTAACCCATCTAAATTGGTTGAACGTGAGACCTTATACAACGAGTTAATTGGTCGTGAGTACGATGGTTTAGACCGTTCAGCGGATGTGCGTATTTCTCGTTTACGTAAAAAGCTACGAGATAATCCGCAAAATCCTTACAAGATCAAAACAATTTGGGGCAAAGGCTTTTTCTTCGTTCCTGACGCTTGGGAGTAACCCAATGTTAAACACACTTCCAGCCTCAATATGACTCGCTTATTTTTAAGTTTATATATATTTATTGCCCTGTCCCTTATTGCGCTGAGCGCTTTACTTAATCATGTATTTTTTAATGACGACGCCGTAAATCAAAGTGACGCAGCGTTAATTAATTCACTTACAGTTTTGCAGCAACGAGGTGGGATCACAGCCAAAGACCTAGATAAAAGCTTATTTTCAGTGAAAACGTTGAATATGGGCGATATGGCATGGAACGCAGAAGAATTAGCTAAGCTAGAAAAGCAATTACCCATCGTTTTGTTTGATGACCAAAATGGTACGCAAATTTACTTCCAATCAACTGATGCTAAGTTACTTGAGATCACTCTGTTACATAATCAAACCAGTAGTAGCAAGTACTTACTTTACAGTGGCTTATTTTTCTTTTTATTAGCAGGTTTAATTGCGCTTTGGTTATGGCCCTTATGGAAAGATCTTCTGCAACTAAAACAAACCGCAACTCGCATTGGTCCTAGTGGAGATTTTCCCCCCATTGATATTGAGCGTACGTCGGTTGTTTATCCCATTGCCATTGCATTGAACGACTTAGGTAATCGTGTACGTGAATTATTAAACACACAACGAGAGTTAACTGGTGCGGTGGCCCACGAATTCAGAACGCCGTTATCACGTTTAAAATTCGCCATTGCGGCCCATGACTATGATGAGTCTGGTCCTTGGACTGAAATGAATAAAGATATTGATGAATTAGAAAAGTTAGTTCAAGAAATGTTGAGCTACACCAGTATGGAAGTACAACAGCCAGAATTGAATATTACTGAAATCCCCCTTCTCACCTTATCTAGACTACGCATCGCCTATTTACAAAAAAGCATCCCACAGCACATTAAAATTGATATTGTCGGTTCAGAGTCTACTATTTTAGGTGATGAGCACTTCATCGAAAGAGTTATAGATAACCTTATTAACAACGCCAGTCGATACGCCCACTCGACGATTAAAGTTGATGTTTCCGAAAATTCGAAAGGTATATTATTGCGTATGGAAGACGACGGTTTAGGTGTGCCTGAAATTTATCGAAAACGTATTTTCGAGCCCTTCTTTCGACCTGATAATAGCCGAGATAGAAAACGAGGTGGAGCCGGATTAGGTTTGGCGATTATCAAGCGCATAATGCACTGGCACCAAGGTGAATGCTGGGTAGAAAACGCTGAGTTAGGTGGAGCAAGCTTTTGTCTTTTATTCAAAACAACTCGCATAATTAATCCACCTCATAATTAACTTTTACGGTCATTTAACTCAAACGAACAGGCAAAGCTATTTCGATTGAAAACTAAGTGGACTCTTCAGTTTCTAGCAAAGTGGAGTTACTAATGGTGTGACAAACTAGCTCTAAGTTTGAACCATTTACGAAAGGGTTTATTTCACGCTGAACACAATATTTAGCGTGAAAATTGACTAAATTTTCGGAGGTATCCGTAATTTCCAGAATGTAATCACGCTGAAAATCCCGCATCTGATCAGTATAAGGAGCTAAAGAATAACGCACCTCTTTAAGCTGCGCTTTTTCCATTTTCATTGATATATCAGTCATTAATTGAGTCAAACTATTTTGCATATCAGATAACAAATACTGGGCGAATGACGAGCGTAGCGCCATAACCAATATCACTATTTCTGCTAAAATAATTAAATACCTAAACATACTTTCACATCTAAACGCGGCAAAATAGCCCCAGAACCAAAATGAACGATTAACTTAGACTAACTAGTCTAAACTTTAAAGGCCTCTGTATTATCCCAGCTTATACAAGAGTCTTTTAATCAATACCCATATAAACAATTACTTAGCTCTTGTTACCCATTAAATGACGGTTCTATTTGCTGCTTCGCAATACCCAATGGCAACTCGAATAATATGAAAAGCCTTGGAGTGTCTAAATCTTGCGGTCTCCTACTCGTTATATAAATCCCTGGACCTCATTTGTGCTTCACTGTGAATACTGTTTATTTGGTAATTAAGTATCGATGGGATTGCTTATTATTAAAAACTTGGTTAAAACATAATGGACAGGGATTAAATTATAATGGGATATGAATAGACAGATGACTTATACAATGCGGAACAAAACATCCAACAAGTCAACACGTGTATCTAGCCCAACAACGCAGAGTAAACGCACCGAAGCAAAACGAAATAAACGTAAAGTGATTTTGCAGGCGGCTCTAGATTTGTTTTCTAGTAACGGTGTACACGGTACAAGTGTTGAACAGATTGCAGAGTTAGCAGAAGTTTCCAAAACAAATTTACTCTACTACTTTGCCAGCAAGGAACAGCTTTATTTAGATGTAATTCAGCAGTTATTAGATGTTTGGCTAAAGCCTTTACAGGGCTTTTCACCAGAACAAGATCCCATCGAAGCTATCTCGAGTTATATTGAAGTGAAACTCACTTTATCCCGAGACAATCCGAAAGAGTCTCGATTGTTCTGTATGGAAGTTGTACAAGGAGCGCCGCTTTTATTTAATCAGCTAGAGTCTCCATTAAGGGCCATTGTACAAGCTAAAGTCGAGGTTATTTCTGGTTGGATAGAAGCAGGAAAGCTAGCGCCAATTGATCCCTATCATTTAATCTTTAGCATTTGGGCCACAACTCAACATTACGCTGATTTTCGGGTTCAAGTGGAGGCAGTGACAGGTCAAAGTTTAGACGACCCCGAGTTTTTTGCAGCTACATTACATAACATTCAATCAATTATACTTAACGGTGTAAGGCCGCAACCCAGTTGAAAGTGCAAAAAAAACAGTTGATTCATTGATCCAGATTAACAATTTGCGGGCAGTCTGTGCGATAATAGGGGGATTAATTACTAACCTATAAAAATTTCGATGTCATCGAGATTTTTAGTAGTCCCGTAAAGGATAATTGAATGAGTGAACGCATTCCAATCAAAGACGTAACCGCAGTAAAAGTTCACCAACCCGAAGCCAGTAAGCATGAAAATGCATACACACCACGAAGCCGCATATATGTCCGAGCAGTTGAAGGTACTTTAGAGACTTTTCGACGCTTTTTCGGACTATTTTTCCTTGGCATTTTTGCACTCATCCCTTGGATTCAATACAACTCAAATCAAGCAGTTTTGTTCGATATAGGCGCCCAGCGTTTTAATATTTTTGGACTTACCTTGTGGCCACAAGATTTAACCCTACTGGCTTGGATTTTAATTATTAGCGCCTTCGCTCTATTTTTTGTCACCACTTTTGCCGGAAGGGTTTGGTGTGGGTTTATGTGCCCCCAAACCACATGGACTTTTATTTATATTTGGTTTGAAGAAAAAATAGAGGGCGCTAGAAACAAGCGAATTAAACTAGATCAGCGCAAAATGGACTTCGACAAGTTTTGGCGAAAAGCTTTAAAACATTTTGCTTGGATAACAGTTGCCTTGCTTACGGCACTAACGTTTGTGGGCTATTTCACCCCCATTAACCAATTGTTTATTGACTTTTTTACCTTCGATGTCAGTTTTTGGGCAGGTTTATCAGTTATCTTTTTTACTGTTTGCACCTATGGAAATGCCGGCTGGATGCGGGAAATCATGTGTACACACATATGTCCCTACGCTAGATTTCAATCAGCCATGTTTGATAAAGACACTTTTACTGTGGCTTATGATCCTACCCGTGGCGAGAAGCGTGGACCGCGCTCAAGAAAAACCAGTCACGAAGAAATCAAACAAAAAGGCATTGGCGACTGTATAGATTGTAACTTGTGCGTTCAGGTATGCCCCACAGGTATCGATATCCGCAATGGTTTGCAATACGAGTGCATTAACTGCGGTGCCTGTGTTGATGCTTGTAACGGGGTAATGGAAAAAATGAATTACCCTAAAGGATTGATTAGTTTTACTTCTGAACATGAACTAGCCGGAGGTAAGACTAAAATATTTCGACCTAAATTAATTGGGTATGCGGTTGTACTATTTATAATGACCTCCCTCTTAACCTATGAAATTATTGCTAGAGTGCCATTAGAAGTCGACATTATCAGAGATCGCAACTCACTATTTAGAGAAACCAACGACGGTCTTATTGAGAACGTATATACCTTAAAAGTACTGAATAAGTCACAAACTGAACACACGTATAAAATTGATGTTGTAGGCTTAGAGGGGAATAAATACATAGGTCCAGACCAAGTCACTGTTGCAGGTGGTGAAGTCTTAAACTTGCCCATAAGCCTTGCTATTGACCCTTATGCGTTAAACGAAACTGTAACAGAATTCCAATTTAAGGTTACTTCAATTGATGGCAACAGCGATCCCGTTGAGATGAGCGAAACTAGTAAGTTCATTTATCGATGAATGACTTAAATGCAACGACCTTTGATTTTGCACAACTCGGCCCTGATACCATTTTAGATGCCATTGAGTCTAAAGGATACTTAGTAGACTCAGGCCTATTGGCATTAAACAGCTATGAAAATAGGGTTTATCAGTTTGTTTGTGATGACAAACGACGCTATGTGGCCAAGTTTTACCGGCCTCAGCGCTGGACTCGAGAACAAATTCAAGAAGAGCATGATTTTGCTCAAGAATTGCATGACCATGAAATCCCTGTAGTGGCTCCCTTACGGACCAAAAGCGCATCATTACACAGTTATCAGGGGTTTTATTTTGCTATATTTCCTTCCGTTGGTGGCCGTCAATTTGAGGTTGATAATCTTGACCAACTGGAATGGATGGGACGCTTTATTGGTCGTATCCACCAAGTGTCAAAAGGCCAGTCGTTTGCTTATCGACCAACGTTTAGTATTCAGGAGCACTTGCTTGAAGCAACAGCAACCCTACACAAAACAGAACTTATTCCGAGCAGCTTGCACACCGCATTTTTCACTATTTTAGAGCAAGTGACAGCGTTAGCGGCGAGCTTATATAAACCCAACTCTTCCATACGTCTTCACGGAGATTGCCACCCTGGCAATATTTTGTGGCGAGACGGTCCAACTTTCGTAGATTTGGATGATTGTAGAATGGGACCCGCCATTCAAGATTTATGGATGATGTTGTCTGGTGATACCTACCAGCAACGAATACAAATGGATACCCTAGTTGAAGCCTACGAAGAGTTTGCTCAATTCGATAGTGGGCAATTAAGCTTAATTGAACCTTTACGCGCAATGCGCATGGTCCATTATATGGCGTGGTTGTCGCGTCGTTGGCAGGATCCCGCCTTTCCTCAAGCGTTCCCTTGGTTTGCAGATGCTAAGTATTGGGAACAACAGATTTTAGCCTTAAAAGAACAATATTCCGCCCTCCAAGAACCAAGTCTGACTTTATTTTAATAACAGAAAGCATAAACCCCTATTCTTTTAAGAACAGATGGATATAATGCTCACCTCTTAGGTGCCACCATCGGTGGTTAAACGGGAAGACAGTGCAATTAGAGTAATATCTGATTTATGCTGACGCTGCCCCCGCAACGGTAAACAAGTGATACCCAAAGGTATTGATGATTAATAAGTTACCACTGTTTGAAAGAATGGGAAGGTATTAATCGAGTCTGTTAAGACACTTGTAAGCCCGGATACCGGCCTGAGACGCATAGGTTTGTGCACAAAACCACAAACTGTCACTCATATGATCTAGTACTCGGGCGGAGTACTTAACAAGGCTAAACAAAATGCAAAATAAAACTACTCTTATAGGGGTAAGCGTTAGCTTGGCTCTAGCATCTTCCAATCTCTATGCTCAATCAAACTCGCCAGAACAACAAGACATTGAAAAGATGACCGTTGTATCTAGCCGAATTCAGTTACCCACTAACCGACTAGCGACCAGTGTTTCTGTGCTAGACGAAAGTGATATTGAAATGCAAACAGCAATCAATGTAACTGAAATTTTGCGTCAAACCCCAAGTGTTGGCGTATCAAATTCAGGCGGTTTGGGTAAGAGTACAGCTGTCAGAATTCGCGGTGAAGAAGCATTCAGAACCAAACTTTATATAGATGACGTAGAGCTAAGCGATACATCTTCTCCACAAGTTGCTCCAATTTTTGATGATGTGTTAATAAACCAATTATCTCGAATAGAGATTTTACGTGGTACTCAAGGGCTTTCTTACGGTGCTGACGCTGGTGGTATTATCAGTATGTACAGTAAGCAACCAGTAAAAGGGTTTGAGGCTAGTGGCACCTTAGCTGCGGGTTCATTTGACACACAAATATTTAATGCTGACATTGCTGCTGGCAACAATAGCGGTTCTTTCTTCTTATCGGCTTCAAAAGTCAAAAGTGACGGTTTTAACGCGAAAACTAGCGATGAAAGTGGCGAGAAAGATGGTTATGACAACCAAAGCGTGCATTTTAAAGGACAGCTGGCCTTAACGGAAAACATCGCGGCGTCTTTAGTGTTTCGAAATGTCGATGCCGAAAATCAATACGATGGTTGCTACGATAATGCCACTTTTGCGCTAATCAACGCCTGTAGCACTGAGGCTGAACAGCAAACATTTCGCGGCGCTGTAAATTATCAAGGGGACAATAGTCAGCATCAAATTGCTTATAATAAAACTGATGTAGATCGAGATTATATTAATAATGGCGAATACGGGTTTAGCAATTCAGGTAGCATCGATAAGTTCGAGTACTTAGGTAGCCTAAACTGGAAGCAGCACGACTTCGTCTTTGGCTTGGAAAAAGAAACCCAGGAAATCGATGGCAATGATTTAAGCCGAGATCAGAAAAGTCTATTCGTAGAATGGCTAGGTCAATTCGACAATCAACTGGCATTCAACCTAGGTTACAGATACGACGATAATGATACCTTCGGTAAACATAATAGTGTGCGCTTAGGTGCGGTTAAAATCGTACCATTTGATTTTGCTGACGTGAAGTTTAAAACCACCTATGGCACCGGCTTCCGCGCACCAAGTATTTATGAACAAAGCTATAACGATGGTCCTTATGCATACGGTGACGCTGCAGGATTGCAATTGGCTGAAGAAAACAGTGAAGGCTTAGATCTAGGTTTTGTCATCGATACCAAAAATGGATTGAGTGCTGAAATGGTCTTTTTCAAACAGTCCATAGAAAACGAAATTGTTTTCGATTTAGCATCTTATCAAGGGTATTTACAATCTAGCGGAGAAAGTAAATCCAAAGGTATTGAAACTAGCCTAGAACAAGTGTTCGCCAACGGATTGAAAGTGTGGGCCAACTATACATACAACGACGCAGAAGACAGTGCTGGTGAAGCTCGCTTGAGAAGACCTAGAAACAAATTCAATGTCGGAGTTAGAAACGCTTGGTTAGACGACAAACTCGCTGCAGAGCTAACATTTAGAAGTGTTAGAAATGCGGTGGATATTGCTGGTGTAGAAATAGATGACTACCAAGTAACAAACTTAACAGCTCGCTGGCAAATAGTTGAATCAGTGAGTGTTAAAGCCGGTGTAAATAATCTTTTTGATGACGATTATCAGGAAGTAAATGGCTTTAATACGGCAGGTCAAAACTTTTTTGTGTCAACCACCATTAGCTTGTAGAAAACTTAAATATACAAAAAACCGCTTCTTGAAGCGGTTTTTTTATGCATTTCATCCGCAGATTATATTCATCTGGCTGATTAACTATACCTAATCTTTTACTAGCTATGATAACCTTTAGCAAATTTTTGAAGGAATTGATTGATATGAAAAAACTATCAACTGTATTTGCGTTATTTATACTGTTATCACTGCAAGCCTGCTCAAAAGAGAGCCCATCGGAACCATCTGCTCCACCAGCTAAATGGAAAGAAGGCACTCACTACCAAATCATTAGTGACGAGGTTTCAGAAGAGCCCGAAGTACTTGAGTTCTTTTCATTCTGGTGTCCACATTGTTTTAACTTTGAACCTATTGTAGAACAGATAAAGCTTAAATTAGATAAAGATGTCACGTTCAAAAAAGTGCATGTAAACTTTATGCGCTTTACTAGCCCAGAAATTCAAGATGCGGCAACAAAAGCCCTGCTAATTGGCAGAAGTATGGACAGAGAAGAAGAAATAAATAGCGCTATCTTTAGTTATATTCATTTACAACGTCAACTGATTACCGGTACGCCAGAGTTACGAAACATTTTCTTAGCCAAAGGCGTTGATAACGGCGAGTTCGACAAAATGGAGACTAGTTTCCAAATTAATAATCTGCTTAAACAAAATAACCAAACCATCGAAACCTATCGTCAGCACTTGAGTGGGGTTCCTAACTTTATTGTAAATGGAAAATATCAAGCAACCGTTGCACAAGGTATGACTAGAGACGATATCGCAGATTTAGTTGTTTGGTTATCTAAACAACGTTAATAACATTACTTTTATAGGATTTTATTTATATGATTTTTAAATTAACGCGCAATTTTTTAATAGCATTTATATGCGCAATTCCAGCTTTAGCCATGGCGCAATCGAAGTGGGAAGAAGGTGAACACTACACTGTAATAAAAGAGATACCGAGCCAAACTAAACAGGTTCGTGAAGTGTTCTCGTTTTGGTGCCCACACTGCTTTACTTTCGAGAGCATAGCAAAAGAACTTAAAGGTAAATTGCCCAGTGATGTGACTTTCACCAAAGCCCATGTGAACTTTATGGGTGGTGCCGAACAAGATACCCAGAATGCAGCGACCAAAGCAATGTTAGCCGCGCGACAATTAGGTGAAGCAGACAAATTTAACACTGCGCTTTTTACTGCTATCCATAAAGAACGCAAAAGCATTGCTTCCATGGATGATATTTTGCAAGTTTATTCTGAAGCTGGCGGTGATAGTGAAAAGTTGAAAAAGCTAGCCAATAGCTATGGAATACGTGGCGCAGTGCGTAAAAATGATAAATTAACCCAAGGGGTCCGCAGCGTTCCAACGTTTATTGTGAACGATAAATACAAGGCAATTTTTGGCGCGAAAATGACGCCAGATGAGTTTGTTGAATTGATTATTTGGTTAACCAACCAATCATAATAGGTTGTTATTCCATGGCCTAAGGGCCATGGAATATATCATACCAACAGCGGCACCTTTCCCCCTCACTTGTAGCATGGCCTTTAGGCCATGGAATATGCCTAAACGTCACCGATACCTTTTACGGGGCTAAAGCACCCGCCTACAACGGAATGAACCATTCCCACAAGAGGCTAAACACCCCAACCTGTAGCATGGCCTTTAGGCCATGGAATATACCTAAACGAAACCGGCATCTTTTACGGGGCTAAAGCACCCGCCTGCAAGGGAATCATCCATTCCCACACGAGGCTAAACCACCTCACCTGTAGCATGGCCTTTAGGCCATGGAATATACCTAAAGGAAACCGACACCTTTCACGGGGCTAAAGCACCCGCCTACAAAGGAATCATCCGTTCCCACAGGAGGCTAAACCACCTCACCTGTAGCATGGCCTTTAGGCCATGGAATATACCTAAACGCCACCGATACCTTTTACGGGGCTAAAGCACCCGCCTACAAGGTAATGATCCATTCCCACAAGAGGTTAAACACCCCAACCTGTAGCATGGCCTTTAGGCCATGGAATACACCTACCTTTCACGGGGCTAAAGCCCCGCAAAAGTTTCGCTGTGCTTAACCTAATTTATCCGAGGCAATGCGATAACGAGGATCTTCATTTACATTCATTTCCACGTAATCCTGTGCTTTGGTCAACAAATTACTGCACTCGGGGCTGATATGACGAATATGTAACTTTTTACCCTGAACTTTGTACTTGTCAGCCAAACCGTCGATGGCATCCAAACCAGAGGAGTCCCAAATTCGTGACTCACGGAAATCGATTACCACATCTTGTGGATCGTTCTGCGGGTCGAATAAATCTCGAAAATGTAATACCGAACCAAAAAATAGCGGTCCTTCAAGGTCATAAACTTTCCAACCATCTTCATCGGTATGGGTTTTAGCACTAATATGAGTAGCGTGTTTCCAGGCAAATACCAACGCCGAAACAATCACACCCACTACCACAGCAATGGCCAAATCAGCGGCAACGGTAATACCGGTTACCAAAAACAACACAAATGCATCTTCTTTGTTTACACCACGCACAATGCGGAAAGAAGCCCATTCAAAAGTGCCAATGACAACAATAAACATAACGCCAACCAAAGCGGCTAAAGGGATCATCTCAATTAATGGCGCAGCAAAGAGAATAAAACCAAGTAAGACTAGCGCTGCGGTAATCCCAGATAGACGTCCACGACCACCTGAGTTAATGTTAATCATGCTTTGACCAATCATCGCACAACCACCCATGCCACCAAAGAATCCATTAACTGTGTTAGCAACACCTTGACCTACACACTCTTTGTTACCACGACCACGGGTATCGGTCATTTCATCTATAAGCGATAAGGTTAATAAAGATTCAATCAAACCCACTAAACATAAAATTACTGAGGTGGGTAAAATGATATACAAGGTTTCCATATTCAACGGCACCATAGGTACATTAAAACTGGGTAGTTCGCCCGCTAGAGTAGCGGCTGCTCTTTGATCTTCAGGTAACATGCCTCTGACAAAATCGATAACTGTGCGCGCTTCGAGATCCAACCCATGAACTAATAGAGTCACGGTTACAATGGCCACAAGGGAAGCAGGAACCGCTGTGGTTAACTTCGGTAAAAAGTAAATAATGGCCATAGTTAGGGCCACTAAACCTAACATCAAATAAAGCATACTGCCCTGCATCCACTCTTGAACACCTAGCTCATTTACGACTTTAAATTGGCCTAACTGGGCGAGGAATATAACAATTGCCAACCCATTAACAAAACCTAGCATTACTGGGTAAGGCACCAAGCGGATGAATTTACCTAACCTGAAAACTCCCGCCAGGATTTGTAAAATACCTGCTAAAATCACCGCGGCAAAAAGGTATTGAATACCATGTTGAGCCACCAACGCCACCATGACCACAGCCATAGCACCCGTTGCGCCTGAAATCATTCCAGGTCTGCCGCCAATTGCGGACGTAATTAAGCCCATCATAAAAGCAGCATATAGCCCTACCATAGGTTCAACACCAGCAACAAAGGCAAATGCAACCGCTTCAGGAACCAATGCTAAGGCAACGGTTATTCCTGATAGCACGTCATTTTTGACGTTACTGTCACGGTTGGTTATCAGGTCAATCATTTACTACCCCAAATTTATAGTTTATTAATTTAATTGTTAATCGTTCATTTTAGCAGCTAAGCTAGTTCAGGTCTTTTAACGGTTTGTTAAAAGACACAAAAAAAGGCCGGATAAATCCGACCTTTTCAATCGATAGTTGCAAATATTAAGCAACGATATCTAATAGTTCCACATCAAATACTAATGTACTGAAAGGACCAATTGCGCCACCAGCACCTTGCTCACCATAAGCCAAGTCGTGTGGTACGTGTAAACGCCATTTAGAACCAACTGGCATCATTTGTAATGCTTCAGTCCATCCTTTGATAACACCATTAACTGGGAACTCTGCTGGTTCACCGCGCTCATAAGAACTATCAAATACATTACCGTTAATTAAAGTACCGTGGTAATGTGTACGTACTTTAGAAGTTGCAGCAGGTTTTTCACCTTCGCCAGCAGTCAACACTTCGTATTGTAAGCCAGAAGGCGTTACTGTAATTTCAGAACGCTTAGCATTTTCTGCTAAATATGCAGCGCCTTCTTCGATAGCATCTTTATGCTGATCAGCTTTAGCCGCTTGCATGCGTTGATGAATTTCGTTGAATGCAGCACCCAAGGTCTGATTGTCAACTTGTGGCGCTTGCTTAGCAAAAGCGTCTTCTAAACCAGCTTTTACTGCTTCGATGTCAAGACCTTCAAATGGATTAGAAGCCAATTGTTCGCCCATTTGGTAACCAATACCATAGCTTGCTTGAAGCTCAACACTGTTATATTTTTCTGTCACGTTATATCCTGTTTTGATTGGGAAAAGATAAAACGTCAATGGTAACATAGTTCAGGTGTTGCCTTGTACCCCAAAAGCTAATTGGTTAGATACAAAATTAGTAAAATAATAAAAGTCGTAAAATAAGCGTCAAAATAACAATAAAAGTTTATTAAAACGACCTGAAAATAAAAGAATGATTTAACTTTGTACCCGAACTAAAACATATTTTTATAAATAATAAATTCTAATTTGTATATTCAGTTTGGAGGATATGTGAAAGAGCAACTAGCAGTTCAATTAAAGGAATCTGTTCGATTTCTAGGTTCGACTCTCGGCGACACAATTCGTGCTCAGCTTGGTGAAGAGTGGCTTGAGCGTATTGAGTCGATTCGTATCGGCGGGCGCAAGTCTCACTTAGGCGAAACAGATTCAACTCAGCAGTTAAAAGATTTATTTGCTGAACTTAATAACGAAGATCTTCTGACCGTTGGCAGAGCATTTTCACAATTCCTTAATTTAGCCAATATAGCCGAACAGGAATTCAATAGCATTTCCATTACAGATGATCCTGTGGAAAAGTTATTCGAACATTTAGATGACGCTAAAGTCGAACAAAAAGATTTCGCTGATGCTTTTGAGCAGCTTAAAATCGACTTAGTACTCACTGCCCACCCAACCGAAGTAACTCGTCGTACGCTTATTCATAAACACGGTGAACTTGCCCGCTGTCTCCGTGAAATGCATCAAAGTATGCTATCGGAAGAAGAGCGTAGTGAAATAGAAACTCGCATAGCTGACCTTATCAGCCAAGCCTGGCACACCGAAGAGATACGTTCAGTGCGCCCTACTCCAGTTGACGAAGCACGCTGGGGATTTTCAGTTATAGAAAACTCCTTATGGGACGCTGTTCCTGCCTTTATTCGCTCATTGGATAAAAAGGTTAACAACAAATTTGGTATTTCATTGCCAATCGACGCATCGCCGGTGCAATTTAGTTCGTGGATGGGCGGAGACCGTGACGGTAATCCGAATGTCACCTCTAAAATTACCCAAGAAGTTTTGTTATTAGCCAGAAAACGCGCGGCTAAACTATTTGCTAAAGATATTGATGGCTTGCAGGTAGAGCTATCCATGGGTGATTGTAACCAAGCCCTAAAAGATCTTGTCGGTGACGATAAGCTAGAGCCCTATCGTGCCTTACTGCGCCCTCTTTATCATAGGCTTGCTAAAACTCAGGAAGGTATCGAAGACTTCTTAGCCGGACATCAAGTAGACGACAGTAATTGGGTTACCTCCCAAGATGACATACTTTCACCTTTGTTAGTTTGTTACGAATCCTTACACGCATGTGGAATGCAGGTAATCGCCGATGGCAAATTACTCGACACCATTCGACGTGTACATTGTTTTGGTGTTCATCTGCTTAAACTTGATATTCGTCAAGACTCAGAGCGCCACGCCGAAGTATTCGGTGAATTAACACGTTATTTTGGCATGGGCGACTACATGCACTGGAGTGAAGAGGATAAACAAGCATTCTTATTAAAAGAGTTGAGCTCAAAACGTCCACTCATCCCTGAAAACTGGGAACCTTCGGCAGACGTACAAGAAGTATTAGATACTTGTCGTATTATCGCCAAAAACAATCAACAAGGTTTTGGAATCTATATCATTTCCATGGCCAGCCTGCCCTCAGACGTACTTGCAGTGCAATTACTACTCAAAGATACTGGGGTAAATTGGCCTATGCCTGTGGCTCCCCTGTTTGAAACCTTGGATGACTTAAATAACGCAGCATCAGTGACGAAACAATTACTGAGTATCGATTGGTACCGAGGTTATATCCAAGGCACTCAATATGTCATGATCGGTTATTCCGATTCGGCTAAAGATGCTGGCGCATTAGCTGCTGGCTGGGCTCAATACGAGTCTCAAGAAGCGTTAGTTAAACTCGCTGAAGAATTTGACACTAAATTAACCTTGTTCCACGGTCGCGGCGGAACTATTGGTCGAGGTGGTTTACCTGCTCATGCGGCTATCCACTCACAACCACCAGGATCCCTTACTGGCGGTTTCAGGGTAACAGAGCAAGGCGAAACAATACGTTATAAGTTTGGTATGCCTGAGCTTGCTAAAGGAAGCCTAGGTTTATATGCCAGCGCGATTTTAGAAGCGATTTTGTTCCCACCACCTAAACCTAAACAAGAGTGGCGAGAAGCAATTACGGCTATGGCCAATGAAGGTCGTGACAACTACCGTAAGACAGTACGTCATGACGAAAACTTCGTACCTTATTTCAGAGTTGCTACGCCTGAACAGGAATTAGGCAAGTTGCCCCTTGGAAGCCGACCAGCAAAACGTAAACCGACAGGTGGTATTGAGAGTCTTAGAGCCATTCCATGGATCTTTGCATGGGCTCAAACTCGCTTAGTACTTCCCTCTTGGTTAGGTTCAATGAAGGCCGTAACGGATTATTATCAATCAGGTCAACAACAAATCATTGATGACATGTTGGAAAACTGGCCCTTCTTCCATTCTCGTTTATCAATGCTTGATATGGTATTCAACAAAGCTGATACCAGAATCAGCAAAGAATACGATGACCGCCTAGTACCGGCAGAATTGCAATACTTTGGCCAAGCCTTGAGAACGGAGCTGGAAGAAAGTATTGAGTCATTGCTTAAATTACTCGGTCAAGAAAGTGTCATGGAGACAGATCCGCGAGGAAAAGAATCTATGAGTATTCGAGCGGGTTATCTACAACCTTTGCATTTCTTACAAATTGAGCTGTTAACTAGGATCAGAAAATTAGATGATAGTGAACATGATGCTTTGTTAGAAAGAGCCATGATGGTGACTATCGCTGGTATTGCGGTAGGTATGCGTAATACAGGTTAATTTAGAATAACCTTAGAAAAGCATAAAAAAAGCCCCTTGTAGTTAACTACAAGGGGCTTTTTAATAGGGTTTGTAGCGGTTAACGAATTAACCGTTTACGAATTTAACACCTAATTCAATATCTCCACGCAAACCGTCAAGCATTGATTCTTTTGCATTTTGTTCAAACTCGCTCAACTCACCGTAAGATAGAATTTCTTCTACGCCGTTCGGACCTAATCTAACAGGATGAGAGAAGAATACTGCGTCGTCTGAATTAGTTTCAACGTAAGTATACTCAACAACGTTGTCGCCTTTCATTGCAGCTACTAGAGACAAACAGAATCTTGCAGCAGCTTGGCCCATTGACAATGTAGCAGATCCGCCGCCAGCTTTAGCTTCAACTACTTCAGTACCTGCATTTTGAATGCGAGTGGTTAAACTTGCAATTTCATCATCGCTAAATGAAACACCTTCAACCTGTGAAAGTAGAGGCAAAATAGTTGTACCAGAGTGACCACCAATAACTGGAACGTGCACGCTAGTAGAGCTCAAACCTTTCAATTCAGCTACGAAAGTTTCAGAACGGATAACGTCAAGAGTCGTTACACCAAACAATTTGTTTTTGTTGTAAACACCCTTAGCTTTTAAGGTTTCAGCTGCAATAGCAACAGTCGTGTTAACTGGGTTTGTAATAATACAAGTACATGCATCTGGACAGTTGTCCGCAATACCTTCAACTAGGTTCTTAACGATACCTGCGTTGATATTAAACAAATCAGAACGATCCATACCAGGCTTACGAGGTACGCCTGCTGGGATCAAAACAATATCACAACCTTGCAAAGCAGTTGCTAAATCATCTTTACCAAAACCTTCAACTTTTACGTCTGTAGGGATATGGCTCAAATCAACCGCCACTCCTGGCACAACAGGTGCAACATCATATAAAGCTAACTCGGAACCAGCTGGTAACTGGGTTTTCAATAGAAGAGAAAGGGCCTGACCAATACCGCCTGCAGCACCTAATACCGCTACTTTCATAGTTGTCTCCTGTGGGACTATTAAATTCACGGCAAACCATAGAGTAAGCCGCATAAAAAAACAATTTATTGTGGTGAATGTTCACTATCTGTTTTGTATATAGCTCTTTTAGCCTAACATTCAGTTAGTTTTTAAGGCTTAACAGAATATATGGGTTACAAGCGATGAATTCAATAGCTTGAGGCAACTCAAAACAGATGCTTTAACTATATGATATTTATTCAAAGTATTCTGCGACTTATAAACAAGGCTACCTACCCCGTTTAGATTGTGTCAAACTATAGCGGTGAATAGCGAGGGTGGCATGTCTAATACAAAACAAGAAGAATTGGTCAAAGCGTTTAAAGATATCTTAAAAACAGAGAGTTTTGGCTCTCAAGGTGAGATTGTTGATGCATTAACGGAACAAGGTTTTGGCAGTATCAGTCAATCCAAGGTTTCCCGTATGCTCAGTAAATTTGGCGCAGTACGTACCCGTAACGCACGGGGAGACATGGTTTACTGTTTACCGCCAGAGATGGGTATGCCCACGGCGAAAAGCCCTCTGCGTCAATTAGTATTAGATATAGTCCACAACAATGTGATGGTAATCATTCGCACCAGCCCGGGAGCTGCACAGCTCATCGCCCGCTTACTAGACTCCCTTAGCCAAAAAGATGGGGTATTGGGCACTATAGCCGGTGATGATACGATTTTCATTGCCCCCGCGGATATCAGCAATATTGAAGAAACCCGCAAAAAAGTTGAAGCGCTATTTGAGAACGTATAAAGGTTATTTCTACAAATAAGCGGTAATCCAGTTCAACAATAAATTAATGGGTTTCACACTCAGTGTCCTTTCATTTAATTGTGAGTTGTTAAGCAATGATTTTTATTGAGCAGTTTCATCACCCCAAACTAACCGTTGATTGTTGGCAAATTGAAGCAGATAGTGCCGTAGCAGTATTAGGCAAAAACGGCGCTGGCAAACAATTTGTCGATCAGCTTCTTTTAGGAAAACTGAACGACTTTGAACATAGCCGCTTAAACTTACCCAACCCAGATGTGGTTCGCTTAGTTTCGTTTGAAACTCTGCAAGCGGTGTATGAAAATGAATTGAAAATAGATGAAACTGATATCACTGATGAAATTGATTTTGGCACACCAGCTAAAGACTTTTTACCACAAGATAAACTCGACCACCCTCTGATCACCCAATTTCATTTAGAACATAGATTAGAAACTGGCTTCCGCCAACTCAGCACAGGTGAGTCGCGTAAGTTATTAATCTTAAAAGCGATATTATCAGGTGCTAAATACCTTATCTTAGACAACCCCTTCGATGATTTAGATGTCGCCTCAAGGGCACAACTGAGCCAAGTGTTAAGCCAACTCAAACCTCAAGGCATCACCTTAATAATATTATTGAGCAACCGGCAAGATATTCCCCAGTGGATCAGCACTTTTGCATTGGTTGATAACCATAGTTTGCACGATTTAAGAGGATTATCAGTTGAGGATGCACAAGCCACCATCGACACCATATTTGCCTTTGATGCGTTGGATAAATCCCTACTTGAACGGATGATCTCTGACAAGCACAGTCACAATAAAAAATCCTTAGTGCGCATCAATAACGCCAATGTTATTTACGCTGAAAATCACGCTCTAAAATCGGCCAATTTAACCATTGATACCTTCGAGCACACTATTATTACCGGCCCCAATGGTTCAGGTAAATCAACTCTATTGCAATTAGTTACCGGTGACTGTCCTCAATGTTTTAGCAACGATGTGACTGTGATGGGGTATAAACGAGGCAGCGGCGAAACCATTTGGGATATCAAAAAGCATTTAGGCATAGTCTCCCCCGATATCCACCGTTCCTACCGCGTAAACTGCAACGCCTTAACCGTGGTTCTTTCAGGGTTTATGGACTCCATTGGGCTTTATAAAGACATTAGCTCTGCGCAAAAACAACAAGCCTTAGCATGGTTGGATTTAATTGGTCTGAGACCACTGGCTAACACCAGTTTTAAACAATTGAGTTTTGGTGAGCAACGTTTACTGCTAATTGCCAGAGCCTTAGTGAAATTTCCATCCCTGTTGGTACTAGACGAGCCCACCCAAGGACTGGATGAAATTAATCGACGCTTAGTGTTGGACGTGATCACCACTATTGCTAAAAAGCAATTGGCGACCATTCTTATGGTCAGTCACCGTGAAGATGAACGTTTGCCCATATTTGTCCAACACAAAGATTTAAGCGGAAGCTAACGTAAACTGAGTTCTCGCCAAACCATTCGGTGATCAGAGGAGGATTTGCGGTCAGCCACTAATTCCTTGCCGCTTTCATTTTCACCTGGCCAAAATACCCCAGCATCAAGGGAAGAAAAACCGGC
The DNA here is from genome assembly GCF_039982535.1 of Aliiglaciecola sp. Taxonomy (NCBI): domain Bacteria; kingdom Pseudomonadati; phylum Pseudomonadota; class Gammaproteobacteria; order Alteromonadales; family Alteromonadaceae; genus Aliiglaciecola; species Aliiglaciecola sp. Next base: position 28,355 of record NZ_JBDWYG010000007.1, on the reverse strand, counting down.
TTTTGAGGTGATCACGTAATCAACCCCCAATCCCCACGCTGCGGTGTGGTATTGGGCATTAGGATCATCAGGCTTAGACTCTTTCCCGCCCAAACTGGTGGGCAGTGACAGTTGAGAAACCAATGGATGAGCAAGCAAATCAGCCATCATAGTGCGTTGGCCATCACCGGCATCGGGAGATGCATTTAGATCGCCTAAAATAACAAAACGTTCACCACTGAACCCTCCGATATCCCCCTTATCATCGTAAATGTAATTAGCTTGCTCACCACTGCTAAGATAATCATTCCAAAATTGAATTTCATCATGATTACGGAAGCCATTGCGGTTTTCTGGCCCATCAAAGACCGGTGGCGTAGGATGGCTAGCCAGCACATGTACTATCTTCCCATCGACATCAACAGGAATATCCCAATGGGATTTAGAGGATAAACGTAAAACCTCCATGGCTTCGGCTGAATACCAAGCGCTGCCATCAGTGTTCTTAATTTTGCTTAACGAATTGTCAGGCATATCTTTCCATAAGAATGTTTGAAAGGTTCGTACATCTTGCATATGGATTGGGTAACGACTGAGTAATAACATGCCATATTGGCCTGCATAACGACCGTAACCGAATGCATCGCCGCCAGAATTCTCTAGCTTGCCGTCGTTATTTAAATCCACACCACTAGCCACGCCGGTATTCACTGGCCCATAATAAAAGTAAGGGTAATCAATACTCGCCTGCCCCTGTTGTGAAACATTTAAATAATTTTTAATAAAGGCTTCAGGGCCAAGTGATGGGTCACTACTGTAATCAAATTCGTTTAAAAGAATAATGTCAGGTCGCACGCGCTGAATAATTTGCGCAATATTTTTTATCTGTTGATTATCACCAGTGGCTAAATGCTTAAATAACAAAGTGGGATCATTCTGGTTTTGGGACGCTTCTGAGGCTCGATAATTATCCGCTTCCATACTCACATTAAAGGTCGCCACTCGAATTGACGTTTGCGCGCTAACACAGCCGACTAATTGCATACTTAATACTATTCCTAACGTTATCCACACCAGTTTCATTGCTTTTACTAACCTTACTCAATTAACTATATCGATTTGACTTAGTATATCTTACATCTAACCACAAAAAAGCCGGTCATGAAGACCGGCTTTTATATTGGATTAAGCTACAAATTAGAACTTGTAACTAATACCTAAACGCATTTCCCATAGAGAAGCATCACCTTGACGACTTTCTGGTGAAGTATCACCTAAGCGCGCAGTGTTAAAGTTAACTTCTTCTAAGATACCCCAATCGTCGTTTAACATATTAGTAAAGTTATCGATTGTGAGACTTACAGAAGCACTATGGTCTTCAGAGAAAGCTGGGATTTCTTGTCTAACGGCAATATCTACCTTAGTCCACCAGCTACTTTCTTCGCTATTACGCTCAACACCAATTGGCAACACGCTGTCGCTATCTAGGTAAGGAGTAAATCCGAACACGTCGTTGCCATCAGTACGGGCAAAGCTAAATGGACGGCCAGATTGCGTCAATGCGTACACGTTGAAGCGAGTATCTAATCCAGGGATTAGCTCAACAACATAACTAAAGTCTGCAGTTAAACGGTGCTCAATGTTCCAATCAGAAAGTGAAGAAACGTCTTCATTCGGATTAGTGAAAGCTCTGTATTGGTAGTTAGAGAATGCAACCGAGCTAGTCATTGGTTGTACATCTTCAGCATGGTTATATGAATAACCCGCTACCAAACGCATACCATTATCCCAAGTCTTTTGAAGAGTAGTAGTTAATGAGTAAGATGTAGAAACTTCACCAGAGTTGGTTAGTTCAAGTGAACCATAACCATTACGGTCATAATCAACATAACCTTCGTCAGTAAAGCCAACTTCTTCAATACCTACGTATTTAATCATCGCTTGGTCTTGAGTAAATGACACTAATAAATCTGCATTTAGAATATAATCAGATTCAGTTACGTGAGTCACACCAGCAGATAATTTCCACTCACTTGGCATGTCAAAATCAGGGTCTAGGTTGTTAGACTCAAAGTTAGAAGCAACTCCGCTATCTACCAAAGCATCTAGTTCAGACGGAACGCCGTAACCAGGGCCTACAGGAGCGCCATCTTCAACATTAACCCATACAACATCATCATCGAACAAGCTGCGAGAACCATCGTCATAACCGAAATCACCGCCGTCAACTTCACCACCAGCTACGTTAGTACCAGAGTAGTTATTTGACATCCAAACGTTCGGGTTACCACCAGAGAACAAGCCAATACCACCACGTATTTCAGTGCTGTCATTTAGCGTGTAGTTTAGGCCAATACGAGGTTGTAAAAGACTTACGCCATCTAGGTTAGCTGAGTTACTGTAACCATTTTGAGCTAGGAAATCTGCATTCTCTTCAGGGTGATCAGAAGAAGTGATCCAGTCATAACGTAAACCAGCAATTACTTTCAAATCATCTGTTAAGTAAAATTCGTCTTGAATATACGTACTGTGGGCAGTGTATCCCCAGCTTGCAGCACGGTCATCAAAGTCTCCAGAGAAAGAACCACCATATTCAACATCACTTGCAAAACCGTTTTCAAAGTCTTCAATGCTATCGAATGAAAGTGACGTTTCAGCGTGTTGAACGAAAATGTTAAATACATCTAACTTGTCGCTTTCATAACCGAAAGTTAGTGTGTGACCATTATCGAAGTAATAATTACCACGGAACATAAGGCTCAATGCATCCCAATCCAAATCATTGGCTTGGCGACTATCATCAGAACCTAAGTAAACGGTAACGTCATCTAAGAAAAGTTTAACTTCACCAAAATCGTTTCCGTACAAAGTACCGTCGCCGGTAAGTGAGTTTTGACGATTATCTAGATCTGTATAAGAAACACGTACTTCAGTTGTGAAGTTATCTGTCCAATCTGAATAAAGAACACCTGAGTAAGATGTCATTTCAGCGCCACGCTCATACAAGTGACTTGTTAATTCAAACTCATCAGAATCACCATCAGATTCAGAGAAGTTATTACCATCATTGTAGTTATAAGTGAATGAAGCACGGTGTTGCTCGTTGATATTCCAGTCTAATTTAATTAGGATTTTTTCATCTTCATTAGCAAGACTTGAAGGAACAGCGCCTGGATCAAACTGATATAAATCATTGGAAATACGAATGATTTCATCTAGTTGAGTTTGCGTAAGGTTAACTTCATTGATAGATCCTGAGCCAATTACACCACGATCGAATATGTTAGCACCTTCTAGTTTCTCGTATGCAGCAAAGATAAATAACGTATCTTTGATTAGTGGAGCACCGATGCTAAATCCGTAGCGTTTTTCTGAGTAATCACCGATATTAACGTCTTCACCTTCTAAAGAGTCGCCTCTTAGGTCGTTGCTTCCATAATCGTAGAAAGCCGTACCGTGAACTTCGTTAGTACCTGTTTTACTTACAGCACTGATATTACACGCTGAGAAACCACCATAGATTACATCAAAAGGAGCAATTTCTACTGCAACACCTTCAATGGCATCGTAAGAGAAAGGCATTCTTTCAGTAGGGTAACCGTTGGAGTTAAGACCAAACAAGTCATTCATGCGAACACCGTCAACAGTCAAACTGTTGAAGCGAGGGCTTTTACCCACACACTGAATTCCACCGTTACCGCCTTCGTCTACATAAACTCGAGGGTCAATACGAACGATATCGGTAATGTCACGGTTTATTGCAGGTGCATTTTGTAAAGTAGAAAGGTCAAAATTAGCCCCTGGGCCAATTTTACCAAAAGATAGGCTGCTAACTTGTGAAGCAGTTACTGCAATACGCTCGACGCTTTCTGTTGAAGCTAGCTCGCGGTAGATAGATGCAGTTTCACCCAAGTTCAAGTAAACATCATTGATGGTTTGATCAGAATAAGTATCTGAATCAACTTCAATAGTGTAAGGACCACCAACTCTAAGGCCGTCTAGGTTGAAAGTACCTGCAGCGTTAACAGTTGTTGTTTTAACTGCACCTGTAGGTACGTGAGTAACCTTAATTACCGTCCCTTCAGCAGGATTGCCATTTGGCCCTACAATTTGCCCATTCATACCTGAAGAGGTAACTTGAGCCATTGCTGCTGTTGACATGCCAACAGACATAGCCACTGCAATCGCAATACGATTCAGTTTGGTTTTTTTAAACATTGTGTTTTCCTAAGTAGTGTGTGTTCTTTTCTGCCCATCCAGTTTTCATTCACAGTCTTGTTGCGCTGCGTCATGAAACTATGATGCTTAAGTTTCAAATCGGGCGTATTGTATCAGGTCAATTATTACACTTTTATGACTATGGTGTCAGCAATAAAATTTAATTCATAAATTAACGCCAAAGCCACACGGTTATAACCTTTCATTTACTTTCTTGACCAATTGGTCAATCCCATTTAAAGTGAAAAACAATAAAATCTAGACTAAACAGTCACATACAAATCAGACCATTCAGTCTAGGGTTATTTTATACTTAATTTTTGAGCAAATTAGTATTATTTTTTTTATTCAGACTGACTTTTTTTGCGATGACTGGTATCTTTTGCCAAGTTTTTTATTGATTCAGGGTCGAAATGGCTTCTCCACTTATTATCGCGATTGCTGGTGCTTCAGGTTCTGGTAAATCTTTGTTTACAGAAAATCTATTAAATGAATTTGCTCAGCAGGGTCGTCCTGTCCAAATTTTAAGGGAAGATCACTATTACCGTGCGCAAGATCATTTGCCTATGCATGAACGTGAAAAAAACAATTACGATCATCCAAAAGCATTTGAGCATGAATTGTTGGTTAAGCATTTGACGGACCTGAAAGCAGGTAAATCCATCGAATACCCAACATACTGCTACAAAACCCACACTCGGCTGCAACAGAGAGAAGTTTTGGAATCTGCACCTGTCATCATAGTTGAAGGCATTATGTTGTTAGCGAGCCCTGATTTAGAGCCCCTTTACAATGTAAAAATATTTGTTGATACGCCGTTGGATATTTGTCTTTTGCGTAGAATCAAACGAGATATTGCAGAGCGAGGCAGAACCTTAGAGTCAGTCGCTCATCAATACGAAAGCACCGTGAAGCCTATGTACCATCAATTTATTGCACCAAGTAGATTTACTGCTGATGTGATTGTCACCCAAGGTGGTGAAAACTATATTGCTTTGGATGTGATTAAATCTCACATTCAGCAAGCTTTACTTAATGAATAGAATTAACTAAAAAAAAATAATAATAAAAGGAAATCCCATGATCGGTTTACTTGGAATTGTGGTGCTAATCGCCATAGCCTATGGCTTGTCGGCCCACCGAAAAAGCATCAACTGGCGAACAGTTGGCGGTGCTTTTACTATACAAGCAGTAGTAGGGGCGTTAATTCTGTATGTCCCTGCTGGCAAAGATGCGTTGCTAAAAATGTCTGCCGGTGTGCAATGGGTATTAGATATGGGGCAAGCGGGGATTGACTTTATCTTTGGTCCCCTTGGCAATAAGTCATTAGGTTTTATTTTTGCCTTTAACGTTTTACCCGCTATTGTTTTCTTCTCATCACTGATTGCGGTTTTGTATTACATCGGTGTGATGCAGTGGATTATCCGCTTAATCGGTGGTTTTTTGCAGTTTTTCTTAAAAACAAGTCGACCAGAATCCATGTCTGCCGCGGCGAATATTTTTGTTGGTCAGACTGAAGCTCCTCTGGTTGTCAAACCTTTCATTCCACAGATGACCCGTTCCGAACTATTCGCCATCATGGTCGGCGGTTTAGCCTCCATTGCAGGTGCGGTAATGGTGGGTTATGCCCAATTAGGAGTGGATATTAAATTTTTGCTAGCCGCGAGTTTTATGGCTGCTCCTGGCGGTTTACTGATGGCTAAAATTATTATGCCAGAAACCGAAACCTACAAAAATGAATTAGACGAATTGCAGAATGACGACGATAGCTACGCTAACGTATTTGACGCCGCAGCAACAGGGGCTGCTTCAGGTTTACAGTTAGCCCTTAACGTTGGTGCGATGTTATTAGCTTTTATCGCACTAATTGCTATTTTAAACGGCTTAATTGGTGGCATTGGCGGATGGTTTGGTCAAGGTAATCTAAGCTTACAAGTGATATTAGGCTATTTATTCCAACCTTTGGCATGGGTATTAGGAGTGTCATGGGACGAGGCGAATTTGGCGGGAAGCTTTATTGGTCAGAAAATGGTGGTTAACGAATTTATCGCTTATTTAGATTTTGTTAAATATCAGGATGAATTGTCGATTAAATCACAAGCAATTATCACTTTTGCATTGTGCGGATTTGCCAACTTTTCTTCCATCGCGATTTTGATGGGCGGCATAGGTGCACTTGCGCCAACCCGTCGTAAAGAAATTGCTCGTTTAGGATTAAAAGCGGTTATCGCAGCGACGTTATCTAACTTAATGAGTGCCGCCCTGGCCGGCCTTTTCGTTGCACTTTAACCCATAAGAACGCCAGAAAAATATATAAAGTTTGCAGCAAATTAAGTAAGAGCTGCAATTCACAGGAAATATTATGAAATTAGAAGCAGTAGATTATACCAAGCCAGGAGCGGACAAATTATTTGTTGAATCCTTGCACAAAACTGGGTTTGGCGTTTTAAAGAACCACCCTATATCGCAATCTTCAGTGAGCTCTATTTACCAGAATTGGCAAGCTTGGTTTGATTCCGAAGATAAACAAAACTTTTTGTTCGACAAAGAAACCCAAGACGGTTTTTTCCCAACCAGTGTTTCTGAAACAGCAAAGGGTTTTAAGAAAAAAGACATCAAAGAGTATTTCCATTATTACCCTTGGGGGAAGTGCCCTGCCCAATTGAAGCAAGAGGCCGCAAACTACTACCAGGCTGCCATGAATTTAGCCGCAGAACTGCTCACTTGGGTTGAAAAGTACTCACCTGCAGATGTGGCAAAACTATACAGCCAGCCACTTAGTAATATGATAAAAGACAGTGAGCAAACCTTACTTAGAATTTTACATTATCCACCGCTGACAGGTGATGAAGAAGCCGATGCAATCCGCGCTGCTGCCCATGAAGATATTAATTTATTAACCATTTTACCCGCTGCCAATGAGCCTGGCTTGCAGGTTAAAGGCACAGGCGAAGAATGGATAGATGTACCAAGTGATTTTGGTAACTTAATCATCAATATCGGCGATATGCTGCAAGAAGCCTCTGGTGGCTATTTTCCATCAACTACTCACAGAGTGGTCAACCCAGCAGGTGCGGATATGACTAAATCACGTATTTCACTGCCGTTATTTTTGCACCCTCGCCCTGATGTGGTTTTATCCGAACGCCATACTGCTGATAGCTACTTGAAGGAGCGTTTACGGGAACTTGGTGTCGCTTAAAAGCGATAAACCTATCTTAGTTACGACTCACAAGACAAAAAGCACTTACTCTGTATAGACTAAGTGCTTTTTTTATACGCTGAATTATTCGGTTAATTTATCCATTAATTTTAAAATGTTAAAACTTGTCTCTACCGCAGCTTGGAAAAAATCAGGATCCACGGTTTCAACCGTATCTTTTTCAGTATGGTAATAAATGTGTTCACCCACACCAACAAATAGATAAGGAATATCCACTTTCCCAAAAGACGCGTGGTCACTGGCTTTGCGCCAATCCGGCCCAAACGCCATTGCTGATCCTCGACGATTTCTTCGGTGTTGATTAACTAAGCACAAACCTGCCTCATCCGTTGCTTGGGCAATCACTTCTTTAAACGGCAAATAGTATCTTGCTCCTGATACATACAAACGGCTTTTTCCTTGACTTTGAGAAATCATATCCAAATTCAGGTTATATTTAATCTGGCTCAGTTCAACCGGGGGATTTTCTACAAAAGCTCTAGAGCCATACAAGCCTTTTTCTTCGGCATCGGTAGCCAAAAAGATGATTGAATGCTCCGCGCCTTGTTGTGCAATTTTCTGCGCTATCGCCAACAAACCTGCAACTCCAGATGCGTTATCATCTGCACCATTGAAAATTTTGTTTCCACGCATGCCTAGGTGATCGTAATGAGCCGTTATGACAATAAATTGCTGAGGATAAGTTTTACCCATTAAATAGCCACCAATATTCACACCATCAACATGGGAGAAGGTGGTTTCATAGCGAAACGGTAAGCGATACTTTTGCTCTTGTGTAAATGACTTTAAGCCTATTTCTGAAAATCGTGAAATTAAGAACTCCTGAGCCAATAAAGAGCCAGAAGACTGGTTTTTACGACCTTGCATATTATCAGAGGCTAAGTAGCTAAAGTCTTCCCATAAACGTTCCCTATCAATATTGTTGTAAAGTTCAAATTGGTTGCAACCTGCATAACTAATTAGTGGCCATAGCAAGCTTAAGCTTGCGATTAATTTAATGTTTTTTACTATCATCACGACTGAGTAAATCCAACTTTCCTTGGTAACGTTCTTGATCCTGATAACTACGCGCGCGATCTTTAGCTTTCTTAAAATACAATTGACTGCGACGTACGTCCCCTAACTCATAATAAACTTTTGCTAAACCGAAATATATTTCATGTTTACTTCTATCCAATTTTAAAGCGTTTCGATAGTGTTGTAAGGCATCTTCAAATTCTTTATTTTCAAAAGATTGCTCGCCTTGAATGAAGTGATGAAAAGGGTTATCACTTCTAGCGTTTTCGATTCTACTGGTGATCGCTGCTGCTTCATCCCCTCGCCCAACGGTCTCATATAAAAACGCCAAATTTTCCCAACCGGTAAGGTTATCGTCATCTAATTGAAGGGCATACTTATAGGTGTTTTCAGCAGATTCATAATCACCTACCAAACGATAAAGAATACCTAAATTAATCCAAGTAGAAACAAAGTCTGGAGACAAAACGGCCGCTTTTTTAAAGTACGCATAAGCTTTACTGTAAGACGCAGAAAGTAACGCATCAGCCCCTTTATTGTTGTAAAACATAGATGTGACGGAGCGTTTAGTCACTATTCGTTTAGGAAAGTGTTTCTGCGGACTTTGAGGATCAAAATCAACTTGTAAGCCGGTATTAATTAAATGTATGACTCCCGGTTCACGAGGCATGATCATCAGATTGATGTGGCCATTAAGCAAGCTATAACCTGCACGTCGAGTCCAGTACTCAGGGATTTGAACATCTTGGAAACGAACCGAAAAGCCAGCTTCTTTAGCCAATGCATAGGTCATAATAGACATCGATAAACAATTAGCCGCTCGACGCTGGAAAGTTTCGCTGGCGACGGTGTTTGCACTGCCCATATACAGAAGATTAAACTCGGAACGGTCGAAAATAAGGCGTACTAGAGTTTCCATCCTATCAACGGGATCTTTGACGCTAGCAACTTGTTCAGTAATGAAATCTTTTGCTTCTTGATTTAACGAAAAAATTTCCTCTTCGCTTTCAATCTCAATTGATTGGTAATCTGGAAAAGTATCGTCATTTAATAGGTGGCGAGAATCAATTGTTACTTGATTGGTCGTGCTTTGACATCCCGCTAAACAAAATATCGTACTACATATCATTAAAAACAGTTTCATACACAACTCCTAAAACCTAACTTAACCATAGTACATAAGCGGATTTTAGCCACCTATTTCGTCGCTTTTTAGGGGCTATTGGTCTGCATAAAAATCGTTGATATTAACAAAGATTAAACTGCCAATGGTAAGTAAGCTCAATACATAAAACACCAGTGGATTCAGACTAAGAGTCTTAGCACACAATATGTTATGATTTGCTTCGTTAATCGAAATAATGGCAAGTTTAAGGCAGTCTAAATGACAGCGACATTATTGAAGGTCACATGATTAAAACCCGTTTATCTTGTTCACACTTAACCAACTTATATTCTGCCCATGTATAAAATTAAATCTCTGCTTCCCGGTATTATGCTCGCCACCATTGTTGGTTTAGCAGCGCTATTCCTAAGTGAACATTATGGCGCACCATCAATGCTCTTTGCGTTACTACTTGGTATTGCTTTATCTTTTTTATACGAAGAATCACAGTGTAAAGCTGGCATAGAATTCACCGCCACCCACATACTACGTATTGGTGTTGCCCTGTTGGGTTTCCGTATTGCTTTTGGCGACTTAGTAGCTTTAGGCTGGAAAACCGCATTACTGTTAGTTGTCGCCATAGCAACCACAATTTTGGTGGGCATTGTTTTGGCAAAATTATTAGGAATGCAAAAGCGCTTTGGCGTACTGACAGGCGGAGCAGTTGGTATTTGTGGCGCATCAGCAGCAATGGCAATTGCCGCTGTATTGCCAGAGAGTAAACACAAAGATCGTGACACATTATTGACCATCATTGGTGTAACCGCACTGTCTACTTTATCCATGATCCTCTACCCTATTTTTGCTGCTCAACTTAATTTAGATCAGGTACATACAGGGATTTTTCTAGGAGCGACTATTCATGATGTCGCTCAAGTAGTTGGTGCTGGTTACTCAGTGTCGGACGAAAGTGGTGACTTAGCCACGCTGACTAAGCTAGTTCGTGTCGCATTTTTGATGCCGGTAGTTATTTCAATTCTACTGGTTTTGAAATTAAAATTAAAACACGTGGGGACGAATAAAGCTCCAGGTATTCCGGGGTTTCTGATTATTTTTGTTGTGCTAATGGTGATAAACAGCGTGTTTTCTATTCCTCCTAGCCTAACAGAAGCAACATCCCATATTTCGCGCTTCGCTTTAGTAGTGTCGATTGCCGCTATTGGCATGAAATCTAATTTAAAACAGTTAGTTGAAGTCGGCACTAAACCCATATTGTTACTCTTATTGGAAACCCTTTGGATAGCCACTTTAATTTTACTCTGTTTACCTATTTTGTAAGTTTAGTGGGTTAAATATTCATTAGTTTTACTAATCCGAAGAGTACAATAAATGTTCATTGCGTAGAAACTTTGTAGGCTCTACAATCCGCTCATCAAATAGTAGTCAACTAGCAAACGCTAGTGGCAAATTGGTTTTAACTGAGACTTCATAGAATTCTAAACATTAAGTGGCAAAGCAGTGGACAAGTCGGAATTTATTCAGATACGCAGATTTATACTCAAATTAGGCAAAATGTTGCACAAATATGGCTCACCTTCATTTCGACTTGAAGCCTACCTGTGTGAAGTTGCTGCGTACCTAGGTGTAAATTCTTCGTTCATTTCCACACCCACCTCTTTATCGATTGTCTTGTGGAGCGACCGACACGAAGATGAATATAACCATGCCGCTCGGATTGAACCCGGTGAATTGGATATGAACTCGTTATCCCTGACAGATGAATTGGCGTATCAATTATTAAAGGGTGAAATCAGCCTTGCTGATGCCGATAAACGTTTGGATCAAATTGATGCGATGCAAAGTCCCTACAATAAAACCCTTACTGGTGTAGCTTTTGGCACCTCAACCAGTGCATTTGCCATGCTAATGGGCGCAGGTTGGCCTGAAATTTTCTGGTCTGGTGTTTTAGGAGTCATTGTTTATTTTTGGACACTCTGGTCACTACGCTCTAAGCGAGTCAACCTAATGCTGGAATCGGTGGCGTCCTTTACCGTTGGTTTTGCCGCCTGCACTATAAATTATTATTTTGAATCGGGACTGAATATTTGGCTGATTATTCTATCGTCGTTAATTATTTTAGTACCTGGTTTATCCTTAACCATTGGGCTTGCTGAGTTATCGTCACGTAATTTGGTATCAGGTACCGCAAGGGTCATGGACGCTATTATGCAATTGTTCAAATTGTATTTTGGCGCATTTATCGGTATTACCCTTGGCTACCAACTATTCGGTCAACAAGAGTTACAAGTCGCCGACACCCTGCCCTTCTGGGTTAACTGGATGGGTGTGCTGTTATTAAGTATTGGTCTTGTTGCCATATTTCGCACTCGTTTAAAACATGTTCCCTGGGCTGTTGTATCAACCTTTATCGCTTACGGCGCTTCAACATGGAGTTCAGCCTATTTGGAAAACGGCTTAGGTGCTTTTGTTGGCGCATTTGCGTTAGGGGTATTTTCAAACCTATTTTCAAGAGTCATGAATGCTCCTTCCACCATAGTCGCTATGCATGGTCTGATTGTGTTGGTACCAGGTTCAAAAACCTATATAGGGTTGAACTCATTTATCTCCGGACAGGATTTTATCAAGGCCGACCATATCGGTCAGGAAACATTTTTGATTCTGATGTCATTAGTGGCAGGATTAATTTTCGCCAACATAGTGATGCCCACCAAAAAAGCATTGTAGGCGGGTGCTTTAGCCTCGCAGATGGTAGATTATTCCATGGCCTGAAGGCCATGCTACAAGGTGCCTGTAGGCGGGTGCTTTAGCCCCGCGAGTGTTCGACCTCCCCTGTAGGCGGGTGCTTTAGCCCCGCAGATGGTTAAATATTCTATGGCCTGAAGGCCATACTACAAGATGCCTGTAGGCGGGTGCTTTAGCCCCGCAGATGGTCAAACATTCCATGGCCTAAAGGCCATGCTACAGAGTGGATGCGGTGCCTTTAAAGACTTTTAATGCACCGGTTCCGGTTAATGCTGATAACGGCTCTTTGCCCTTACTATCTAACTGGCTTAACTGGGCAAATAACAATTCCATGGTGGCCAACGCATCATCTAATGCGTTGTGGGCCGGTGCCAGCGGTAAATTATGACGCTGTCGACAAGAGGTGAGTGTTGCTGCATTTGGCGCTGGCACACTCTCTGATTTACGAATTTGGTAGAGAGCAATTTGCAATGTATCTAAAGTGACTATGTCCGGCAGTGGGATCCCTAGTTTTATAAACACTTTGTTTAACACTGACATATCTAAATTGGTATTGTGAAACACCCAAACGTGGGATTGAGCGTAGTGTTTGAGCTTTTCTAACGCGACTTTTACTGGCTCTCCTTGGGCAATATGCTCATCCAACAAACCGTGGATCACTGGACTTTGATTTAGGGATGCCTTGGTTGCAATAACCTTGTAATAACAGCTCTGCAAAGCAATGCTACTCTGCCTACCTTCCACCCAGCCCACAGATAAAATATTGGACTCTTTTGCGTCTAGCGAGGTTAGCTCGAGGTCAATGGCCAGAAATGGAATTTGCTGCCAAGGCATATGTCGAAAGTGTTCTGGAATAGTGAATTTTGGTAAGAACCAATTTTTCAGTGTTTGCCACATCGATTGCTAATCCTATTTTGTCGACAATTGTGCCTTGTGCACACGTTTCAGTAACCATTGGAAATAGAGCACTTAACCACCAGCAAACTTCATTGACACTCCTTGTTGGCTGCGCTTAATGGTTTTAAACGCGGCTTTCAATTGATGACGCTGTATGGAAGATAAATCACTGATGGAAACAAAATTATTGGTCACATTATTTTGTAACTGGTGACGCCAACGTAATCGATTTAAAAACAACCAAATGTCGCGTAAATCATTCCCGTCACTTTCGGTTAATTGGGAACCCTCTTTAAGGTTATCCAGTCGCCCTAAGGTTGATGGCATTTCTAAGCCTTTTGCCAACGCATAAATTCGCACTAGGTTATTAATAATGGCAATAGCATTGACCTTTAAGTCGATACAATCTTCCGGTTGATGGCCTTTTTGGAACACAAATTGTTGAAATACCGATAAGGGCACCGCCACTTCTGCAGCATGCCGAGCCAAAGCAGAGAGAAACAAAGGCTGTTTTAATAAGGGTTTTCGGGCCGCTTGAAGAGCCGCAAATAAGTCTTTATTGCCGGCAACAGCGCGCACATCCAAAAAGATATTAAAATGTAAAATAGCTTCTAAGGTAGGCTCATTCACCCACTTTTCGGATTCTTTCACGGCTTCTTCAACGCTGAGCCGTAACTCAGGGTTTGACGCCATAATATTGCCATCACATAACTTAATGCCACATTTGCCTAAGCCTTCACATACATACTGTGACATCTGCGCAAAATACTCATCTTCCTGTTGATTAGGCCGCCGCTCTAGTAGTAATGCATTATCTTGATCTGAACCCATGTTTTGATCTTCACGGGCTTGAGAACCATAAACAAGCCAACAAAACTCAATAGGAGGGTTGCCATTTTGCTGCTGAAAGAAAGTAAGTAGTTTGCGAGTCATAATATCTGTAGCTTGGGATAACACCTTCCCTGCTACGTCAAAATCCCCTAAACGTTTAGCGTGCTTGGCAAAATAATGGGGTAACTGCCAGCTCAGACGAGTGAGCTCATATAGGTTTTTGGCTTTTGCTAATTCATCGATTAAAAATAGAATATTGCCTCGCTGATGGCGAATCATATCGCTGGAAGTTAACATTCCCAACGGCGCATGGGTTATGCGATCAATCACCGGGAGGTGATGAATATTGTGTTCAGTCATCATGCAAAGCGCATCAAAAAGTGTTCTATTTTCGGTGATTTTAAAAGGGTTGACGGTCATTACGTCAGAGACAGGTAAGTGAACACCCACTTCTTTTGCAACTACTCTATTCCTGATATCTCTATCAGTTAAGATACCTACCAATTTGTCATCATCGGTAATTAACAATGAAGAAATACTGGCCTCGGACATTTGCTGAGTTGCATGCAATATCGACGCATCAGTGTCACTGCTGATGACCCTATCAGAGATGACTTCACGAATAGGTTTATATAACCACATGGACTTCGAATCGGCTACGGCATCATTGTATAGTTGATCTGAATGGTAAGTTTCAAAAAACTTTGCCACTGCTGGATTTTCATTACATAAAATATCGAATTGCGCAGCGGGTAAACAATACAACAAGCCTGCACTATCCACGGTAATATCAATTGCATGGTTTAATTTATTGAGTAAATTACCAACCCCAAAAAAATCTCCCTCACTCAGGTTTTGCTCTACTTCATTGGAATCTTTAACCGTAAATTGACCACTGCTAATTAGGAACAGATTATTATTCCTATCTGCTAATATCTGCGCAGCATTTTCGGCGGTTAAATAGGCAACAGTAATATGCTTTGCCAACGCCATTATTTTTTCACTTGGTAGTTGGTCAAAAGGAGCAGAAGCTTTTAAAAAATCCAGCGATTGTTGCGGAATGCTAGTCACTTTATTCTCCTACTATGGATCTAATTCGTGATTGAAATTCAAATAAAAAAGCCCGATTGAAATCGGGCTTTTGATTCTAAAGTATAACCCGTTTTACCTAGTGAGCAGAGGCTTCACCTGCTCCTTTCGGATAACGGATATCTTCAACAAGTTGCTGAATCTCTTCAGGCGAGTCACCAGTGAATTTCAACACTACTAACGCAACTGCGAAGTTAACCAACATACCTATAGTACCGATTCCTTCAGGCGAAATTTCAAATAACCAGTTTTCCGGAACATTTGCCGCAGGATTCACAAACTTAAAGTAAATAATGTAAGCAGTGGTAAATGTAATCCCCGCCAACATGCCTGCAATAGCGCCTTTGTCATTCATACGCTTCATGAATATTCCCATAATAATAGCAGGGAAGAAGGATGATGCCGCGAGTCCGAACGCGAAGGCGACCACCTGAGCCACGAATCCGGGTGGGTTGATCCCGAAGTACCCCGCAATACAAATGGCAACACCTGCCGCTAAACGCGCATAGAAGAGTTCTTTTCTATCTGTAATATTCGGCATCAAGTTTCGTTTTAATAAATCGTGGGAAACCGATGTCGATATTACCAACAGTAAGCCTGCAGACGTAGACAGTGCGGCAGCAACACCACCGGCAGCCACTAATGCAATCACCCAAGCTGGTAAGTTAGCAATTTCAGGATTCGCCATTACCATGATGTCACGGTCTACGTCCATTTCATTGCGCTCATCGCCAGAGTAAAACATTTTACCGTCGTTGTTTTTATCGTCCCACTTAATTAGCCCTGTTTTCTCCCAATTAGTGATCCAACTTGGAGCTTCACTATAATTGGTTCCCATTTGGTCAGTACCATTAATGGTTTCAATCATATTAACGCGACCAAAAGATGCTAAAGAAGGTGCTGTAGTATATAAAATTGCGATAAATGCTAACGCCCAACCTGCGCTGTAACGAGCATCACGCACTTTAGGAACGGTAAAGAAACGAACGATTACGTGTGGTAAACCAGCAGTACCTACCATCAAGGCAGCTGTTATACAGAACACATCTATCATGCTCTTAGTACCCGAGGTATATTCGTTGAATCCCAACTCGATTGAGAGGCCGTCGAGTTTGTCTAGCATATACACCCCCGAACCATCAGCGAGCGTCGCACCAAACCCGGTTTGCGGTAAAAAATGACCTGTAACTATCATTGATATAAAAATGGTAGGCACTAAGTAAGCAAAAATAAGTACACAGTACTGTGCTACTTGGGTGTAAGTGATCCCTTTCATACCACCTAAAACAGTGTAGAAGAACACAATTGCCATCCCGATAACCACACCGGAAACAATATCTACTTCAAGGAAACGACTGAATACCACACCAACACCACGCATTTGGCCTGCTACGTATGTAAAGCAGACAAAAATGGCGCAGATTACAGCTACGGTTCTAGCAGTTTGAGAGTAATAACGATCACCGATAAAATCTGGCACCGTAAACTTACCGAACTTACGCAGATAAGGGGCTAAGCAGAGGGCAAGTAACACGTAACCACCAGTCCATCCTAGCAAATAAACGGCTCCGTCATATCCCATAAAGGAAATCAAACCCGCCATAGAAATAAACGAAGCAGCCGACATCCAATCCGCGGCAGTCGCCATTCCGTTAGCGATAGGGTGTACACCGCCTCCGGCAACGTAAAACTCATTTGTTGAGCCCGCTCTGGCCCAAACTGCAATGCCGATATATAGTAAAAATGAGGCACCAACTATGATAAAAGTTAAAATTTGTACGTCCATCTGAGTTCTCCTACTCTTCGTCTACGCCATAGCGTTTATCTAAAACATTCATTTGACGAACGTAGACAAAAATCAACGCCACAAATACGTAAATTGCACCTTGCTGTGCGAACCAGAAACCAAGTTTGAAGCCGAAAAATTTCACTTCATTAAGTACATCAACTAGCAGAATGCCGAATCCAAACGATACAACAAACCATACAATCAGCAGTTTTAGCATTAACGAGAGGTTATCTCGCCAATAGGCTTTTTTATCTTCTTCTGTTTTAAACGCCATGCTCATTTCCTCATGCTTTTAGTCTGGCAATAAACCTTGGAGTGGCACATACGCAAAAACTGATGCCGACCAAAGCTTGTCAATAATTAAATCGGAATGAATGCCATTCCGAACGTTTTCTAATCTATCCATGTATCTGTAGCAGTGAAATGAGACTATGGTCGTAGTACAACAATTAATTTTCTGAAAGTGTGCTAAATTACTAATATCGATAGTGTTTTAGGTACAGAATTAAATGACATTGGGTTGGGTTTTATTAGCCTTAATTTATCTAACAGGGTTATTTTGGGTGGCAAGATGGGGAGATAGAAACACGCCTTTGGCTCGTGCTATCACCTCTCATCCTATTGTTTATTCACTCGCTTTGGCAATTTATTGTTCAGCTTGGACATTCTTTGGCATGGTAGGTGAAGCGTCTCGAAATCAGTGGCAGTATATTGCGATTTTACTAGGCCCAATACTGGTTTACCTGTTTGGTTATCGATTTATTTATAAGTTGATATTAGTCAGTAAACGGCAAAATATTACGACCATTGCAGACTTCATCGCGTCTCGATACGGAAAGCGACAAACCGTCGCCTTGTTAGTCACTTTTATCGCTTTGTTAGCAACCATCCCCTATATGGCCCTGCAGTTAAAAGCGATTGGTTCTGCTTTTCAATTGATCACCGAGCAACAACACAGTGAAGTTATTGTATTAATAGCCTCCGTGTTTATTGCGTTTTTTGCCATTTATTTTGGAACCCAGCACTCAGATGTAACCGAGTACCGACGGGGCTTGATGTTAGCCATTGCATTTGAGTCGAGTATTAAGCTTATAGCATTAATCGTTATCGCCTCCCTAGCTTATTTTTGGGCGGTTGTGGAAAACCCCGAAGAATTTAGTAACGCATTATCGAAATTTAACTCTACTGCCCAATTCAGTACATTGTCATTTTTTGCCCAAACACTAATGTCTGCAGCAGCTATTATCTGTTTACCACGACAATTTCACGTGGCCGTGGTCGATAATTTAAAGCTGTCTCACCTTAAAACGGCACGTTTTATGTTCCCACTTTATTTAGCCGTAACTGCCGCTGTTATTCCAGTTATTGCTGCTGCCGGACAAACTCTAATTGGAGCTCAAGAACCGGATACTTACGTATTGAGTTTAGCGATCTTATCCGACTCCCTATTTGTTAAAATCTTAGTTTTTGTAGGTGGCCTATCTGCGGCAATGGCAATGATTATTATCGCCACTTTAACCCTAAGTACCATGGTAACTAATGACGTGATTTTGCCGAAAATGCTGTCTCGTCAAAACCATAACGCCCCTCAGTTTAATTATGCAAAAACCATTTTATTAGTCAGACGGTTAGTTATTGCTTCACTCATCGCCCTAGCCTATTTTTATCATCAACAAATGACCGGTAGTCGCTCATTGCTCTCTATTGGTTTAGTGGCATTTTCGTTAGTTATCCAACTATTGCCTGCGATTTTGGGCGGTCTGTATTGGAAAAAAGGGCATGCCCACGGCGTTTATGCAGGTTTACTTGCAGGGTTCATAACTTGGGTAATGTGGCTGATGTTTCCCATGTTAAATGAAGTTAACACCACTCAATTACAATCAGAAGTGATTAGTGTGGCGGCAATGGTTAGTTTAATCGCCAATACCAGTTGTTACTTACTGTTTTCCCACTTTGCTCAAGATAGATTAGTTGACCGTATACAGTCTCAAGCTTTTGTTTCGCCGCGAGAAGAGAATATCGAAGAAACTAAAAAGCAGCGCAAAACCGCCACCATTGGCGATCTTTCCACTCTATTATCAACTTTTCTAGGAGAGTCCAGAGTGGAAATTTTAATGGAGGATTTTGAAAATCGCTCCAAAATAAAACTGCAAGACCACCAATCTCCTGATCACGAATTTCTGCAATATTGTGAACGGGCATTAGGGGGAGCATTGGGTGCTTCAAGTGCCAAAGCTCTGATTGACAGTGCGCTAGGTGGTAAAAAATTAGATTTTGAAGAAGTGGTCAACTTTTTTGATGACACCACACAAGCAATTCAATTCAACACTACCGCGTTATTCACCTCCATTGAAAGCTTAGATCAAGGGATCAGTGTAATAGACAAAAACCTTAACATGGTTGCATGGAATAGGCGCTATCTTGAGTTATTCAACTACCCTGCTGATTTAGTCAATGTTGGTACTCCCATAGAAGATCTCGTTCGTTATAACGCACAACGAGGTGAATGTGGTGTAGGTGAGATTGAGTCACTGGTTCAAAAGCGAGTGGCCCATTTAAAAGCAGGCCACCCGCACAAATTTATTCGCCAACGCAGTGACGGCAGAATGATAGAAATGGTTGGAAACCCTCTGCCTGGTGGTGGTTTTGTTACTAGTTTCAATGACATTACTGCCCATATAGAAATTCAAAAAGCCCTAGAAGAGTCAAAAATAAACCTAGAGCGTCGAATTGAAAAAAGAGGCGAAGAAGTCCAAGCCATTAACGCCGAACTGCGCAGTGAAATAGAGCGCAGAGCGCAATTAGAAGAAGATCTTGTCCAAGCGCGAAAAGCAGCGGAAGACGCCAATGCCAGTAAAACACGGTTCCTTGCGTTGGCCAGTCATGACGTATTGCAACCTTTGAATGCGGCTAAGTTATATTTGTCGGCGTTAGGTGAAATCGATGTCGATCATGAAGCCAAAGAAATTCTCAACAAACTAAGCGATAGCGTGAACTCTAGTGAAACTCTTATTGCCACCTTGTTAGATATTGCTCGTCTAGACCAAGGTGAAATGAAGTTAACTATGGAAGATGTGTTACTGCCCAAACTGTTAAGCTCGTTAATCGACGAGTTTGCCATGAAAGCTGAACAAAAAGGGTTGCAATTGCGCACGCAAATTCCGGCCTATTGGGTCAATACTGATAAAACTCACCTGTACCGTATTGTACAAAACTTGCTGTCAAATGCAGTGAAATACACTAAAAAAGGCAAGATATTACTGAGCGCCAGAAAACGGCAAGGACGTGTACTTATTCAGGTTTGGGATACCGGAATTGGTATTTCGGCAGCAGAACAAAATAGAATTTTTAACGACTTTTACCGAGTCGATGGCAGCCCTCAGCACGGTGTTGGTTTAGGCTTGGGTGTTGTCACTCGCATGTCGAGTAAACTCGACATCAATGTTAGCGTTCGCTCTACACCAGACAAAGGAAGTTGTTTTAGCTTTGATATTCCATTGGGACAAGCTCTTTCACAACAACCGGAAAACAAACCCACAAACAATACGGGTTTAAAAGACATGCAGGTACTTTGTATCGATGATAAAGATGAAAACCTAGATGCAATGCAAACCGTATTGAATAAATGGAACGTGAATGTCATTACAGCCTTGGATCTTGCCCAAGCTAAACAGAAATTAAAGTCACGGGTACCCGATGTAATTTTGGTGGATTACCACTTATCCAACAACGTAAATGGAATCGACGTGATTTCAGCTTTACGCAGCCAATATGGTGAAAATTTACATGCGGTTTTAGTCACTGCCAATCAACAAACTGAGATTGTCGACTTATGTAAAAAGCTAAATATTAGCTACTTGAGCAAGCCCGTTAAGCCAGCCAAATTAAGGGCTTTGCTGAATAGCTTTAGGCTTGCCAGATCACCCCAATAAGGCCAAATAGCGCAAATAAAATGGGTTGATGAATAAGGTAGATAATTAAACTGTGTTTACTTGCAAATAAGACCGTTTTACTGCGCGCAAACCTGTGCGCAGGGTCTTGTAAAAACCAACCTTGGTAGGCTAACCAAATGCCGATCAGAACCACGCCAGTCCATGGAAACAACCCCACATAATCATTGGTGTATCCAGGCAACAAGTGGCGAATAGGCTGAAATGGCCAGATACTGCTCACCCAGTTCAAATTAAATGCGAGAATAATAACGAGACCAAGACCCAAGGCGAGGTTAGGAAATCGAGAAAATGGCACAGCGATTAAGCTGGCTATAGCGATAAAATGTAAAACCCCAAAGAAAATCCAATTGTTTGGAGCCATGATTAACGATGAAATAGTCACAGCCCCAGAGGCCAATAACAACTGGATAAATCGCTTAATAAAATGTTTTTGTTTAAATCCTGAAGCGTGGACGGCTGCTAATGAGAAGCCCACACATAAGAAAAACAACGTCAAAATTACATAACGAAATTCACGCCAACCGGCACCATCAGGGATGGTCGATGGCACCCAACCAAAAAATTTTAGATCATAAATAAAATGAAAAATAACCATTAAGACAATGGCTAGAAAACGCATTAAATCAACGGTATAAATGCGTTTAGAAGCAGATTTAGGAGACATTGAAACACTCTAAAACAGTAAGTCTGGCCATTGTAATAGGATTTAAGTTAATTTTCGCGGTTATTCAATTGACACAAAAAATTGAAGACCATAATAACCGCATCCTAAGGAACAAAAGCTAAGCCATTATTTTTGACATAGCTCGGGAGATGGCGGTGTCAATTCTAGTTGCGAGGCTATTAATACGGCTTGGGTACGGTTGTTAATACCAAGCTTCTTAAATAATGCTGTTACATGCGCCTTAACCGTCGCTTCTGCAATATCCAGTTCAAAGCCGATTTGTTTATTTAACAAACCATCTCGCATAAAACATAACACTTTGTATTGGGCATTAGTCAAACTAGACACTTTATCCGCTAAAGCAGCAAACTCGCTGTCCATTTCATCTATTTCATTGACTAGTGATTTAGGTACCCAAGTATCACCATCGAGAATGGTTTCAACAGCATTGGCAATATCTTCAGAGCCCGTAGTTTTGGGAATAAAGCCCATTGCCCCAGTGTTAATGACTTTGGATACAATGTTTTTATCCTCTAAACCAGATACCACAGCTACGGGTAATTCAGGGTAAAGTTTACGAATATGGATCAAACCAAATAAGTCGTTACTGCCAGGCATATGTAAGTCTAACAACAGTAAGTCGACGTCGTTATTTTGAATAGTATCGAGGGTTTGCGTTAAGTCACTAGCTTCTAAAATCGTTAATTGATGTTCAGATAAATTTAGCGCGAAGCGCAAAGCATCTCGATAGAGAGGGTGATCGTCTGCAATTAGCAATGTGAACATAGTGTTATCAGCGTGTCTATAAAGTGATCTAATTGAATCAGGACAATACCCTTAAATCAACCAAAAATCTCTAACTAAACGAAGAAAGGGGCAAATATTGCCCCTTTCTTGTTCGATAACGACTAATTAGTGCTAAATACTTCTTATTTAGCGGTTTAACCTTAGTTCGATTAGGCTATCAACCACACTAGGATCAGCTAATGTTGAAGTATCACCTAATTGTTCATATTCATTGGCTGCAATTTTACGCAATATTCTGCGCATAATTTTACCTGAACGTGTCTTAGGTAAGCCATTTGTCCACTGAATCAAATCGGGAACTGCGATGGGACTCAACTCTGTACGTACCCACTTACGGATCTCAGCAGTCAATTCATCAGTCACTTCCACACCAGAGACAGGCGTTACATAAACATATATAGCTTGGCCTTTAATATCATGGGGGTAACCCACTACAGCGGCTTCAGCAATAGCATCGTGAGATACCAATGCACTTTCAATTTCGGCAGTACCAAGGCGGTGGCCTGATACATTCAATACGTCATCTACACGGCCAGTAATCCAATAGTAGCCATCTTCATCACGACGACAACCATCACCAGTAAAGTAGGTGTTTTCGTAGGTGCTAAAATAAGTTTGCACGAAGCGAGCATGATCGCCATATACCGTTCTTGCTTGAGCCGGCCAGCTATCTTTAATAATTAAATTACCTTCGGTTGCGCCACTTAACTCATTGCCTTCGCCATCAACCAAAGCAGGTTGAACACCAAAGAACGGAATCGATGCTGCACCCGGTTTCAGAGCTGTAACACTAGGTAACGGCGTCATCATGATGCCACCGGTTTCAGTTTGCCACCAAGTATCAACAATTTGGCAGCGACTGCGACCAATTGTTTGGTAATACCAGGTCCACGCCTCAGGGTTAATGGGCTCACCCACTGAACCTAACAAACGCAGGGAATCACCAGTAGTGCCCTCTGCGGCAAATTGTCCCTGGGCCATAAGCGCACGAATAGCGGTTGGTGCGGTATAAAGAATATTAACATCATGTTTATCGACTATCTGGCAGATACGACGAACATCTGGGTAGGTTGGAACACCTTCGAAAATTAATGTTGTTGCACCATTAGCAAGTGGTCCGTAAACGATGTAAGTATGACCGGTGATCCAGCCTACATCGGCAGCACACCAATAAATTTCGCCATCTTGGTAATCGAAAACATATTTGTGAGTCATTGATGCATAGACTAAATAGCCACCTGTAGTGTGCACTACGCCTTTCGGTGTGCCAGTTGAGCCTGAGGTATACAAAATGAATAAAGGATCCTCTGCATTCATTGCAGCGGGCTCACAAGTAGGTTCACACTTAGCGGTTAACTCGTGCCACCAAATATCTTTATCACCTACTGCAACCTCGTTACCGGTATTTTTGAACACGATAACGTTCTCAATACTTGGGCAGCGATCATTTTTAAGGGCGTCATCTACATTGACTTTAAGTGGCACACAATTACCACCTCGTCGGCCTTCATCAGCAGTAATTATCAACTTAGCATCAGAATCATTAATTCTATCTGCGATGGCATTGGGAGAAAAACCACCAAAAATAATTGAGTGGATAGCACCGATACGCGTACAAGCCAACATCGCTACGGCCGCTTCTGGTACCATTGGCATATAAAGGGCTACACGATCGCCTTTTTGGATGCCAAGCTTTTTCATACCATTCGCTAGGCGACAAACTTGGTCATGCAACTCTTGATAGGTTACTTTACTGTCGGTATCTGGAGAGTCGCCTTCCCAGACGATAGCCACATCATTGGCCTTCTCCGGCAAATGCCTATCGATACAGTTATAGCTTACGTTGAGCTCACCATCTTCGAACCACTTAATACTGACATCATCTTTGGCAAAAGAAGTATTTTTAATTTTAGTTGGGAATGTAAACCAATCTAAGTTTGCCGCTTGCTCTTTCCAGAACTCATCTGGGGATTCGATTGATTGCTGATACATCTTGGCATGCAATTCAGGGGTTAAATGGGAATTTAGCTTGGCGGTCTCTGGGACCGGATATAATGAATCTGTCATAGGGTTCTCCAACACAATTTTTTGCAACTGGTCATACTGTAACCTTAATATTTTAGAGTGGAATGCGACTTTGGTCTTACCGAAGCTGACTTTGGTCTTACTTAATACAAAGCAGCCTCTTTATTTTTCTAAAACTCAGTTTCTAGACTATACGACTATAGTCTGATAGACCATCCGCTTATATGTAAAAAGTGTATCTTAGTGCAAAGTTTACTGAGCATTAAACTGCACTAGGAAAAGTCATGAAAACTAAAATTACAGCAGCAATTACGCTAGCACTTGGCACTTTGTATGGTACTGCAACCAATGCCAACCTCTTAGATAAAACCAACGTTAAATTTAGTGGCTACCTCAAAGCCGATGCCATGTTCAGTAGTTATAGTGATGGAACAATAGCTTCGGGGAGTATTGGTAGAGATTTCTATCTACCAAGTCTAACTCCAGTAGGCGGCGTAGAAGAATCAACTCAATTCGATGCCCATGTTAAGCAATCACGGTTTAGATTTACCACAAGTACAGACCTTGATAGTGGCGATAAAGTTGTCGGCGTTCTGGAATTCGATTTCCAAGCAACACCAGATGGAAATGAACGTGTCAGTAACTCTTATGAACCAAGAATTCGACACGGGTTTATCAAATATAATGATTGGTTAATCGGCCAAACTTGGACTACTTTTTTAGATGTTAAAGCCCTCCCTGAAACCTTAGATTTCATCGGTTCTACTGATGGCACCATATTCATCCGACAAGTCATGGTGAAATATTCCACGGGCAACTTTGAAGTTTCATTAGAAAATCCAGAAACCACAGTTTCCCCTTTTGGTGGCGGAACCCGGATTGTTACCGATGATAATCCCGTACCCGATTTAGCAGCAAGATATACCTTTAAAGGAGATTGGGGGCACTTTGCGGTAGCGGGTCTACTGCGTCAATTATCCTATGTGGACAAACAGGGTGGCAACGATATTGATACCTCAACCACCAGTGCGGGTATTAGTTTGACGGCTAAATTTAATTTAGGTCAGGACGATATTCGAATTGCAGCTAATTATGGACAAGGTTTAGGACGTTATATTGCTCTGAATGCAGTCAATGGTGCAGTTTTGAATGCCGATAACGAACTAGAAGCCATTGACTCAATGGGCTTTAGTATTGCCTACAGACATATTTGGGATACTCAATGGAGAAGTAACTTTACCTACTCCATGTTTAGCGCTGACAATGATACAGCTTTGACTGGTTTATCTACTACAAAAGAAACCTACAGCGCTCGCGCCAACATTTTGTATTCTCCAAGTAAGGAGCTTACTTTTGGTGCTGAGTACGCTTACGCAAAACGTGAGCTTGAAACCGGTGCTGATGGTGATATGAGTCGACTGCAATTCTCGGCGAAATATGCTTTCTAAGGTAAGTTAACTCCCATTTATTTAGGCAGCAACTCGAGTTATGTGCTGCCAACCGCTACCTATTTACAATAGTGGCCTGCAAGGCCACTATTTTCTTTACTACCAACCAACCATTTGTTGATAATGTTTATCCAATTTTTTGGCAAAATCTTTACCACTAATAGCCACTTTTTCTAACATTTCTTCTTCTTTACTTTGCGGCGAAAAATGCGGCACTTCAACGGGTGTACCGTTTTCATCTATGGCCATAAAAGTAATAAAACACCGGTTAGTATCGACGATTTCATCTTGCTTGGGGTCTGATGCTCTTACTACCACATAAATATGCATACTCGTTCTACCAGTATGGACGATGCGGGCAGTAATTGTCACCATTTGCCCGACTAAAATAGGCTGAATAAAACGAATGGCATTGGCGGAGACGGTGACACAATAATGTTTACTCCATTGCGCCGCACAAGCATAGGATGCCTGATCGATCCATTTCATGACCATTCCGCCATGCACTTTCCCACCAAAATTAACATCTGTCGGCTCAGCTAAAAATCGAAACTCTGTCTGGCTAGTTTTATTCATAATCAAAGCCTTATTTTTCAGTTAGTTAATTTACTATACTTGAGCTGACAAAAAATGCGCAACTTAATTTTATTTCTCTAAGAGAATTAACCAATAGGCTTTTTAAGAGCCTATTGAAAAACTCAAAAATGATTCTATTCTGTTTTTTGTTGGATTAAAGCTAGCATCCCAATAGCAAGCAAATTACTCCCCATAGGATATTTATTTATCGGTTTAAGGTAGAATAACCGCAATTAACAGAAATTGGCCCTTTTTATGAACCACAACGATATTTTACGCCGCCTACGCTTTGCCCTCAGTCT
Source organism: Aliiglaciecola sp. (assembly GCF_039982535.1). Lineage (NCBI taxonomy): Bacteria > Pseudomonadati > Pseudomonadota > Gammaproteobacteria > Alteromonadales > Alteromonadaceae > Aliiglaciecola > Aliiglaciecola sp. The sequence continues at coordinate 1,669 of NZ_JBDWYG010000007.1, read as the reverse complement.
TGATGACATTGCTACTATCGCTATTTTCAAGTTAGCAAACTATGAAATGGAGAAAGACTATTTATCGATGCTCATGAAAAAAGAGGAAGAGCCTGGATTTATGCTCTGTCGAGATAAAATACTCAGTCTTTTCTTGGATGGTCTAATTATTCAAAAACGTGGTAAGCAAGAGGGTGTTGAACCCGTTGTATTAAAAGGTAGTGAGCGCCTATCTAATAACGACATCCTGCGTAAGATCCGTATTGCCATGAGTTATCGTGACGAAGACATGTTAACAATATTAAAACTGGCTAACTTTCGCTTGAGTAAAGGTGAACTTAGCGCGATGTTTAGAAAGCCTGATCATCGGAATTACAAAGAAAGTGGCGATCAAGTGGTCCGCTATTTATTGAAAGGGATGACGATTAAATATCGCCCAGATGCAGCAAAAACGTCAACAACCCCCGTTGTTAAGAAGAGTAAATATCAAAAAACAAATAAACCTCGTCAAGGTGCAAACCCAACGAACAAAGGGAAAATAACACCTGAAGAAAACAATTCAGTTTGGGGTAAGGTTGACCCTAAATGAAGATTGCCCAAGTTGGTGAAACAATCCTAAAAACGCCCGCGGTGGCAGTGCCCACTGCAGATTTATTAACTGACGAACTGACCCAGTTCCTTTTAGCATTGAAACAAACCATGTTAGATGCCAATGGTATTGGCATTGCCGCGCCGCAAGTATTTGATCCTCGCGCAATAATGATTATTGCTTCGCGCCCAAATGCCCGTTATCCAGATGCTCCACATATGGATCCGTTAACTCTGATAAATCCCAAAGTGATTGCCAGTAGTGAAACCCAGGATAAAGATTGGGAAGGATGTCTTTCGGTCCCTGGATTAAGGGGTAAGGTGAAACGCTTTACATGGATAGAAATTGAATATCTTGCTGAAAATGGCGATACCGTAAAACGATTATTCGAAGGTTTTGTGGCACGCATATTTCAACATGAATATGACCATCTTATTGGCAAAACCTGGCTCGATCATATTGAATCAGCTGAAGATGTAATGGCCAACGAAGTGTGGCAGAAAAAATACGCTTAATCTGTAGGCGGGTGTGTTAGCCCCGCAGTACGTTCAATCCTTTCCATGACCTGTAGGCGGGTGCTTTAGCCCCGCGATATGTTCAATAGTTTTCATGGCCTGAAGGCCATGCTACAGCCCCGCGATATGTCGAATCATTTCCATGGCCTGTAGGCGGGTGTTTTAACCCCGCGATATGTTCAATAGTTTCCATGACCTGTAGGCGGGTGTTTTAACCCCGCGATATGTCGAATCATTTCCATAACCTGTAGGCGGGCGTTTTAACCCCGCGATATGTCGAATCATTTTCATAACCTGTAGGCGGGCGTTTTAACCCCGCGGTAGGTTCAATAGTTTCCATGGCCTGAAGGCCATACTACAAATATTGTAAATACAAATTGCAGGCACAAAAAAAGCACTCCGAAGAGTGCTTTTTAAATGCTTTTGTATCTTATCTCGCTATTAAGCGATGATTTTAGCTACAACACCAGCACCAACAGTACGGCCACCTTCACGGATTGCGAAGCGTAAACCTTCGTCCATCGCGATTGGGTTAATTAGCTCAACTTTGAATTTCAAGTTGTCGCCTGGCATTACCATTTCTACA
>NZ_JBDWYG010000006.1:0-1494 GCF_039982535.1 Aliiglaciecola sp. | reverse complement strand
ACAAACGCAGTATAACCCAAGCTGGTATAAAAAGGTTGTTTTTCCGGTCGCCAACCGGGCTTTCAAAACCCGGCTGGAAGACAAACAATGCATGCACGAAAACTGCTCATGTGTATGGTGTAAGCATGGTGACCACGCCTACGCCGAAGTGGAATGCTAAACTCATTATTAAAAACTATGCAACCCATTCTTTTTGAACTCGGACCGATTACTATTCACACAGTAAGCCTGTTTCATACTGGTGGTATTCTTATTGGAATATGGTGGCTTTATAAACAAGCCAAAAAACAGGGTATCAATCCTCAAAATGTGCTGGATCTGTCTGTGGTCGTAGTTGTTTGGGCTATCATAGGTGCTCGGGTGTTCTCCATCCTATTCGATGGAAGCCTGCAGTGGTACCTTGAAAATCCTATGAAAATACTGATGCTCTGGAATGGGGGCTTTACGTTCTATGGAGGTTTCTTGTTCGGACTAGGAGCCGGGATTTGGTATGTACGAAAACATGATCTGGACTTATGGCAAATTAGCGATATGGCAGCGCCCGGCCTGGCGCTGGGCATCGCCTTTGGACGACTGGGCTGCTTCTTTTCGGGAGACAGTTTCGGCAAACCGACGGATCTTCCCTGGGCGGTTACCTTTACTGATTCAATGTCGATGGCCCCAACGGGTATCCCACTGCACCCCACCCAAATCTATTCCACGCTTGTCCTATTGGTAGTATTTGGCATTTTGCTTTGGTGGCAAAAACAGCAGCGTTTTAAAGGAGAAATCTTCCTGGTTTTTATTATGCTTTATTCTGTCGCACGGTCTTTTGTAGAAATTTTTAGAAATGATCCCCGGGGCGTTTATCTTGACGGCTTAATTTCTACCTCACAGATTATCAGCTTATTAGTGATAATACCAGCCCTGTGGCTGTATTTTACGAAGCTTCGGCAATACAAGCGTTTAAAAGTTGAAACTTCACAGTAATATAATTTTAACACTGATTATTTTTAAACAATTCTGATCTGATATGTTAACCTTACTCTGGTCTATACTAACATTCATTTTCTTGTATTTTATATATTACAGGCTTATTATACTCAAAAATTCTGTTTCTGAGATGTGGCAATACTCGAAATACAGTACGCGAAATTTTGATTATCAACCAAATACAGCATTTGCTGAATTGGAAGAGGCAGAATATGAAATTATTGAATGAATTTAGTTTTTTGAATCAATTGAATATTATTGTGTTTATGAATTTATCATTCAGGACTAAGTGATATGGCTCCTTTAACTCAATATCTACTCCTGCTCGGCATGGGGATTACAACTGCCGGTTTAGTATGGATGCTTTATCTAATCAAGCAGTCGCTGGGCCAAACGCTGGACGAGCCGGGCAAGGACATCCCCGCCGAAAGCGGAAACCTGGCGCCCAAACCGGCCTGGCTGCGTTATCATGTACACTACTACGGCTACGCCCTGCTCTTTTTGGCTTTTGATATGGAGATG
>NZ_JBDWYG010000005.1:0-1309 GCF_039982535.1 Aliiglaciecola sp. | reverse complement strand
TCCAACGAAGTCGGTCTATTTGTAAATGCTGGAACAGGAAGTATCATTCAAAATTTGGGTGTAACAGACATTGATTTCACAGGAGAACATGTAGCAGGTATGGCAAGAAATAATAGAGGGACGATTTCCAACAGCTACTCTACGGGAAGTATTACTGCTTCCAGTACAGCAGGGGGGTTTGTGGGGCAAAACATAGTAGAGATTACAAATAGTTATTCAACCGTAACTGTAAACAGCAGTGGTAGCGCTGGCGGATTTGTTAGATATAATTTTCCAAGCGGTTCTATTTCAGGCAGCCACTACTCGGGAGAAGTAACCGGAGCTACTTATGCGGGTGGATTTGCGGCAGAAAATGCAGGCACCATAACAACAAGCTATGCCATGGGTACCGTACAAGCAGGAACATATGGGGGTGGCTTTGTTGGGTATAGCAGTGGTTCCATTGATGATAGTTACTCGACAGCGGATATTTCCGGAACAGAAAGGGTTGGGGGTTTTATTGGGCGAAATCATGATGGAACTATTTCTAGAGGGTATGCCACAGGAGTTGTATTTGGCACTACCACAGTTGGGGGGCTTATAGGGCTTAACGAAGGCGGAACCGTAGCGGAAGCGTATTGGGACTCAACCGCAAGTGGGCAATTACTCGCTTTTGGAAGTGACGACAATTCCCAAATGGCAACAGGTTTATCTACCTCTCAAAGTAAAACGAAAGTAAATTATTCAGGATTTGATTTTAGCTCTGTATGGACAATTCATAGCAATTTTACAAGACCATACTTGCAATCTAACCATAAAGATTCTGTGGACGGGTTTGACTTAGATTTCTTTACCGTGAATGGAATCGGAACCGAAGCAGATCCCTACCAAATCGCAAACTTAGCCAACCTTTCGTGGATAAGTGATAACGAAACCGAATGGAGTAAGCACTTTCAACTAACGGACAATATTGATGCAAGCCCAAGCCAAACTTGGAACGATAGCCTTGGCTTTTCACCCATTGGGAATTCATCCACAAAATTTACCGGAAGTCTTGATGGTCAGAATCACTACATAAACGGGCTTACCATTAACCAGCCAAGCTCTAATTTTTTGGGCTTGTTCGGCTATTTTTCGGATGCCACCATTGCTAACTTACATTTAGAGGATATCGACTATAAAGCCTCTAGTTATGTGGGCGGTTTGGTAGGTTTTAATGCGGGCTCAACCATCACCAATACTACCATAAGCGGTAGTTTAGTGGCAAAAGATCGAGTAGGTGGGCTTATAGGCTGGACCCAAACGGCGCATTCCGGGCCAGAACTTAGCG
>NZ_JBDWYG010000004.1:0-5752 GCF_039982535.1 Aliiglaciecola sp. | reverse complement strand
TTCTATCGGTATATTATTTTTCATTGCTAAAGCTTTTAAATAGCACCTGCTTTTACCCGTAATACGGCTTACTTCAGCCATTGAGTTACCTTGTTTAAGCAAGTATTGGCATAACTCTGATTTGTCTTCGATGCCGTACTTTCTTTCAATATTTTTGACTTGTGGCTTGTCGTCAGTGTTTAGCGTGCTATTCAACCAAAATAGTACCAATAAATATTTAAAAGGATGCTGACTAACATTGCCTGTTAGCAGATAAGACAAATAGCGATAATCTTTGTTAGAGTAGGGAAGCAAAGTTGTTGAAGTGCGTTCCAAACCTTTTATAAACCTAAATAAATCTGATGTTAGTTCCTGCCTTTTAAATCGCTTTTTTCCAAGAATATATCCACGCTCACTTAATTCAGCTAGTAGTTCTGACTGATTAAAGCTACTGTCTGATTCTGAAATATCATGCAGAAACTGCTTTGTAAATTTAGCAAATTGAAAGCTAAGCTCGGTGCATTGGCTACAGGGTGTTGAATGTGAAGGTAGCAAGAGTGTCTTAATATGAGGTATTTCAGGGAGTTTCTCATGTATAAGCCATACTTTATGATCGGGACATGCTTCGACACCTGAAATTTGGTGGCTTAGATGCCAATATGCCACTCCGTAGTGACTGATATCCTCCTTTGCACAAACTGGACAATATTTTAATGTTAATGTTTCGCTCTCTTTAAACGTGACAAGTTGACACGCTCTAATTGCATTGCTGCCATTACTTTGAAGTAGAGCTTGTGAAATTGATTTAGCGTGCTGGGGTAAAAAGTATGAAAACAACCTTCCTAACGTTTGTTGACGATAAATTTTAGTTTCAGAGTCTCCACATAATTTTGCAGCTCTTCTAATTCCAATAGTTAGGTACGGATGGATGCTAGCACGAGGCTTATTTAACAGTATTGTTAGATAATCTTGCTCGCTCATACCTAAAATAGTCATATGTCGAACATAACGACTAAATAAAGTTTCGTCAGGTAATGAAGCTGGGAGTTGCATACTCTGCCCAAAAGCTAGTTATCCTGACTATATTTTAGACTATCCTAATTAAACTGCTCTAGCGGTGAATCGCAGAGTATTTCATTGCTCCGAAGATACTCAAGGGGGTATTCTTCATCTGCTGCCCTCCTTAGCAAGTCAGGATCTACGATTCTATTTGGCAAGTCGATGGCGCTTTGTAACTCTCTAAGTTGAAATTCGAACTCAGGATGCTGAGGTCGAGTGATATCAGCAATTACTTTTTTAGGATTGACAACGTTGCTCTTCGATGGCGTACCAGTTTTAGCTTCTGTTTTTTGTCTTCTTGGCAACGTATTTTGTTTACGCAATGTCATGACTTCTTCGGTTTTAGACGAAAGGCCACAAGCAGAAACATGTGCTTGCTCCAATGCTGCTGTTGTTATTCTTTCGTCGCCAGAACCAATCACTAGCTTTTGTGCGTCACGGTAAATCCTGTGCGCCATATCTAAGTTGCCAACAGATAGCACGTGTAATTTATCATTAAGTTCTTCAGTTAACGCAGTGGTAATGTTGGTCCAATGTAAATCCCATAATTCGTGAACGAAGCAGTCCCATGCGTCACTATCACGAGATAAAGCTTCCATTTCGAAATAACCTCCACTTTCAGCTCGTCTCGCTGCCTTCAGCGTTTTAGCGAGCGTGTCATTGAATGGAGGATTAGCGCAAAAGAAAAGTGGCACGCCTAATTTGTTTACTAAGCTGTGTAAGAAGTTAAGTAAATTGTTTTCACCACCAGTTCTCTTAAATTCAAGACGCTGCATCTCATCGATAACTAAGATACCGAGGAAGTTTGCCTTTATTTTTTGTTCAATCTGACGAGTAAGCTTACCAATTGTGGATTCTGGCTTAGTTCGCTTATCGCCAATAGCTTGATCTAATGTAGCTAGGATTTCTTCACATAGATCTCTTACGCTTGAGTTGTTAGGGCAATCAACTTTTAACCAAACGATTTGATTTCTATGCTCCATTACTTGACCGTTATAGTTGTCATGTACGATGACATTCGGGAAATAGTTGAGCACTTGCTCAAGCATACTAGACTTACCGACACCGCTTTCCCCTACAAGCGTAATACCGTCACCTTTTGGTTCAAAATATCCAGTATGAGGCGCAATATCCAGCTTTTCATCAACAGGGTAATGTAAATATTGTGCAGTTGTTGGGCTTAGTGGGTTTTTAGCTGAATAACCTGCCTTAATTGCATCCTCAATTGCTCTGAAGCATTTATAGTAAAGGGGTAACGGTTGACGTAGGTTTTTCAAACGCACTGTGTACTCTTCCCTCACTAGAGGATCTGGGTGCTGTCTTATATTTTCATCCAACTCAGGGTAACTGCTAAAGGCGTCCATGACTGTCTCTTGGTTGGCTTTCGGCTTTAAAGCTTCTATGAGAGGATTACCTTGGTGCTCAGGCAGTATAGCTTTATTGTATCTGGCTTTCTCCTTCCACATAACTAATGACCCTTATCGTTTTCTACGAGGTAAATAAACAATACTGGAAGGATTTGATTCAGTGTTACTAATGGACTTTTCTTGAGGTGAAGATACAGAATTGTCCTCAATTTTATTTGCCGTTTTTTCGATTTCAATTTTGCGACGCTCCCTAGTATTTTTAACTTTCTCAGTGGGAGTAAGGTCGTCGTTTTTAGCTCTCGTTTTTGCATTTTTCTCAATGTTGGTTCGTATGACTTTGCTATCAATAGATTCAACACTTATCGGATTTTCCTCATGATTTTTGTCTAACCAATCCATAACAAATTCAGGTTCGTGCATCGGTAGGTCTTTCATCATTTTACTTTTACCAAGCAAATTACATTTGGTGAATACATCATTTTTATCAAATCTGACATAGATATAATTAGTGGTATTTTCGTTAACCCTAGCATCTAGCTGCCATTGCCCATTTGTTCTGGCGATTGATGCTAGCTTACCTTGAACCACACGGTCACATGAGTAATACATATTATTATATTCAATACCATCACGAGTCATGCTTGCCTTAGCAGGAGGGTACAACCTGCTTATTACTTCACTACTGTCAGCAAGTTTGAGTGCATGTTTGTGTTCCGCAATGTGCGCTTTCCAAAAGTTCAGCGGAGTAGGAGATAGATTTTTTTCAATTAACAGCGAGCTAGAAGTAGCTAAACTATTGTAAATTGATCGGTTTAGTTCAAGCACAGCATCGATCAGCAATGCTGTAAACTCATTTAAAGTATAAATTGCATCTTTTCTAGGATCTCTATCACCACGAACAACTTTTCCTCCTCTCGTAGTGCCAAGAAGTTTATGGATCATCTCATCGTTAAGTAACCCAAATCGACGTTCAACCATCGCTTTAAAGTCAGGCCGATACGGAGGCGACAATTGAAGTTCTGTTAACGGAACTACTAGCTTTTGAGGTGCTAAACCTATCATTTCACCGTTGTCACACATTAATCGCAAAGGGGTATGTGCGGCAGGCCAATCTGTCTCTTGAATAATAATACCAAATTCTTTGCAATAAGATGCTTTTGGTAAAAAGGCATTTGCTAATGCCTGCCTAGCTGCACGCCATGATGCAAAATCTAAAGAAACATTTAACCCAACAATTAAGCCACTTGCTCTATCGACAATTGAGTATATAGTCGGTCTTCCCAGAACATACTGTTTACCGAAACTTGAAACTATATGAACATCAGCGACAGTCGCATCTATTTCAAAGCAACTTCCCGGAACAGGCCATTTTTGCTTAGTATCACCTAGCAACTCTCTTTTGCTTAATAGGTAATCCCTTTCTGTCGATGACTTTTCTGTTATTTCGTTTTTTGTAAATAGCTTAGATTTCCACTCTCTAACCTGCTTATAGGAAGGAACATAAGGAGCCTCTCCTAAAGCTTTAGCTCTCTTTACTTCAGCAGCATAATATTCTCTCAATAGCTCTTTTCTTGTTTCAACTAAGTTTTTGCCTCCCGGCTTTAAATGATGCTTTTTCAATGCTTTATGAATGTTTTCTTTGTCAGTGTCTGTGACTATGAAAATTGTGGATCTTTTAACTGCTAGTGTTCGAGAAGTTTTGGGTGCGCCAAGGGCTTTTTCAGAAACCGTGCGTTGCTGACCAGCCCCCCCACTATATTGATATGCAGGCAATAAAGCATTTTTATCCTGACCGTACCGCCAATAAGTATCTAATAGCCTTGCAATGCTTTTTCTATCTTTTCCTTTTTCTTTTGCATACTTCGCAAGTGTAGGAACCCTACTCTTTGTCGCATAATCAAAAATAAACTCTCCATTGTTAGCTATATCTTTAATTAATTCATAGTTTTCATCTCTAATCTTCAGGTGGCTTTTGTCAATTTCTTCTTCGGCACGTAACAAATGATATGGCAACGTATATTGAGCTTCTAATATCAGGTTTTTCTTAATACCATTTTTAAATTTATCTAGACCAATAGCTATTGGTCTACTTAATCCCTTTTCCTTTTCTAGATAAAACAGCACTAAACACGGGATTTCTTCAAAAACTCGAATTACACGATATCTACCTGTGGTAACACCGTCAAATTGGTCAATCGACCAAATACTGCTTTTAACAATCTCCACTTGCTAAGCCCTTTCTAGCGATATGAACACTTAATATGTTTATGAAATTTTCGCTCTCTAGTGGGGAGGATAGATCAACGTCTATTTTCTTTAATCCTATTAGACTCCTCAGCATATTAAGAGCATTTTCGTGTTGAATATCCATCTTGCTTACAAACAGGTTGCAAATATCTCGAATAAAATGCGTTCCTGTGGTTAATAATGATGTTGCCAAATCGATTTTACTGTCAGCAAAACTGCTCTCATCTGATCTCAATGGATGAGTAGCCCAATTTATATTGCTACTCTGTACTTGCGTGAGGTGATTACCTACAAAGTAGTAAAATTTTATGCCAAGCAAACTCCACCAGACCCTTTCGATTTCTAGCTTTTCGAGCACCCTAACTTCATCTGATTCATCTTCTGGTTTGACTGAAACTGCCTCAAAAATAATGTTGTCGTCGATTACTCTAGTGAGAAGGAAATCTGTGGTAATTATAATTGGTGTTTTAGTTTCGGGATGAACAGGATGATCAATGCCTAAAGCCTCGGCAATTTTGATAGATAGATTGATTGGCAGTAGAGGAAATTGTTCTCTTATATCGATGACTGATTCGGAGTGCTCAGCAAGATAGAAAAACTCAGTCTCTATGGAGGAAAGTGTATGATGAACTCTTCCAGTTTTCAGCCCTAAAATTTGAGAGCGAACACCATTTGATTTAACGTCCTGAACTCGCAACCAAGGCTTGTAAGCTTTGCCTTCGCCAAGCCCATATTTGTTCTTTAAAGCTCTATTGAAGTCTTCGAAGTTCTTGAGTTTCCTGCGTGACATTGCTATTCCCATTACTAAATCACTAGTAATGACAATAGTAGAAAACCCCACTACGGGCAAACATTAAGGGAAATTTTCTTTATTACGGGCAAACTTTATGGTCTATGGGCAAACTTAATTGTCATTACACACTTACACATTTTGCCCAGCAACCCAAGCACTACTCCATGCCCATTGGAAGTTGTAGCCCCCTAGCCAACCGGTAACATCGACTACCTCGCCGATAAAAAATAGGCCATCCACGTCATTTGCCATCATGGTTTTTGAGGAAAGTTGGTTGGTATCAACTCCACCTAAGGTTACCTCGGCA
>NZ_JBDWYG010000003.1:0-1081 GCF_039982535.1 Aliiglaciecola sp. | reverse complement strand
CTAATTATTGCTCTTCCCCTTTTGGGCTTCCTGATCAATGGATTGACAGGTTTATTTGTTGAGAGCTACAGAAATAAAAAACAATTAATTGGTAGTATTGCCAGCACGGCAGTATTTATACCCTTTGTAATCGCTGTTTATTTCTTTATAAACATGAATGCGGGCTCTGAAGCCCTCGTCTATAAATTGTTTACATGGATGGATGTTGGCACTTTCAGTGTGGATGTTGCCTATCGTGTAGATCAATTGTCTGTAATGATGACCATGGTTGTGACAGGAGTTGGTTTCCTGATCCACATCTATTCTATGGGCTATATGTCGCATGACGAAGGTTATTGGAAGTTCTTCGCCTATCTGAATTTGTTCATCTTTGCGATGTTAAACCTGGTTTTAGGTAATAATCTCCTTCTTTTATTCTTGGGATGGGAAGGCGTAGGTGTTTGTTCGTATCTGTTGATCGGTTTCTGGTACACAGACATGGCAAAATCTGACGCAGCCAAAAAAGCTTTTATTTATAATCGTATTGGTGATTTCGCGTTTTTGATAGCGATGTTCATGGTCTTCCAAACGGTTGGAAGTTTAAATTTTGATGTTATTCTTGGTAACCTTGACAGCTTTACTGAAGGATATATGGTTGCTATCGGGTTATTGATGTTTGTTGGTGCGACCGGAAAAAGTGCTCAGATCCCATTATTTGTTTGGTTACCGGATGCGATGGCAGGTCCAACTCCGGTTTCCGCACTTATTCACGCGGCAACGATGGTAACTTCCGGAATTTATCTGATCTCCAGAATGTCGCCAATGTACGCGATGATCCCTGAAGTGATGATCATTATCTCTGTAATTGGTGCACTAACAGCGATTGTAGCAGCAACTATTGCGATCACACAAAACGATATTAAGGGTGTACTAGCTTACTCAACGGTTTCTCAGTTAGGATATATGTTTCTGGCGCTTGGAGCAGGTGGATTTACAGCTGCGATGTTTCACGTTGTTACTCACGCATTCTTCAAAGCATGTTTATTCCTTGGATCCGGTTCGGTAATTCACGCTATGGAGCACGTAGAACATGGATTACATA
>NZ_JBDWYG010000002.1:0-1369 GCF_039982535.1 Aliiglaciecola sp. | reverse complement strand
TAACCGGCTGCGCAAATTTCAACCAAAATTTTCAAAAGCTAATAAATAAACTTAAAAGGAGATTATTATGACACTCGATGAAATTTTTGTATTGATTGGCGGCATTCTGCTAATAGCGCTGGTAGCCTGGTATTTCTGGTTCTCCAGTTCCGAAGGTACCCGTATTCAAAGCAGTGCCGGCGGTCTGCAGGAAGCCCTTATAAAAGTAAAAGGAGGATATAGTCCCAATGTTATTGTAGTGGAAGCTGGGAAACCGGTGAGGCTGAATTTCCTGCGTGAAGAAACGGCAGCATGCTCCGAGCAGGTAATATTTCCCGACTTCGGTAAACAGGCTACACTGACCCCGCATAAAACCATCCCGGTGGAATTTATCCCCGATACACCTGGCGAATACGAATTTCAATGTGCGATGGGTATGCTGCGAGGCAAACTGATCGTTGAATAAATCTATAAATCACAACCAATAATATGGAGGATACCATGAAAGCACAAAACATCTGCCCGGTAATGGGACACGAAATCGAAGACACATCAACCGCACCCAGCAGTGAGTACATGGGAACAACCTATTATTTCTGCTGCGAAGACTGCAAAGCATCGTTTGATGAAAATCCGGCAAATTATGCCGGAAACACCGGTGGCCACCATAGCCATCATCATCACTAAATAGTTTAATCACCCCTGCCTTTGAGACTGCCAGGTCGGTAGTTTTTGGGCGGGGGTTTAATTTCTACAATCAATATGGAACATCTTAATCTCAATAAAGAATGTGTGGTAACCGGAAAAGAGGTCATAGATCCTCAAAACTCTCCCAAAAGTAGTGTCAATGGCAACACATGGGCGTTCTGCACAACTACTTGTAAAGAAATTTTTGACCGGGACTTGGTTAAGTTTGCCGTTAAGCGCTATTCGACAAGTGGTCACTTCGGTCGTTCTTTACATTGACTTTTAACATTTTAAAAATAAGAGGTTTGTTATGTCACGTCATGTAATCTGTCCCGTAAGCGGGCTATCTGTAGAAAGCCCAGATGATTCTCAATATCTAGAATATGAAGGAATGCAGCTTTTCTTCTGCTGCATATCTTGTGAAGATAACTTCTTAAAAGATCCAGACTATTATCTGGCCGGCAATGGTAGCTACCATTTATCCTAATATTTATACCCCGAAAACCCTATGCATGTAGCCCTGATCCGGCTGTGTGTATTTTATGACAATGATATACCGAATCAATAAAAATAATTTTGATAATTTTTTAACCTTATCGGAGGTTGGTATGAAAAAGGAACACATACATATAATCGGGGCCGGCCCAGGGGGGCTTGTTGCTGCTATCAATTTAGCCCAGGCCGGATACCCGGTTACTATTTA
>NZ_JBDWYG010000001.1:0-2194 GCF_039982535.1 Aliiglaciecola sp. | reverse complement strand
CACATACTTTCCCACTCGATATCGCCCCACTGGGTTACTGCCGTTATCTTGTCCTTGTCCCCGCCATTGTCGAAGCGGATAGTGGGGAAATCTCCAGTAATGGATACCTCATAGGTACCTGATTCAGGGAAGGTAATCGTTGCACTTTCTGTAAAAGGCCCTGCTGTATCAGAACTTGAAGCATTTCCCGTATTCACCCAGCTTACACTATAGTTATAGTCATAACTGTTAGTTGTTGGGATGGTGATCTGATTATCATCAGAAGGACCATCATTGTCCGTTTGCCAGGTGGTGATGAATGCTCTTTGTACATAACAATCCTCACCCTCATTTTCGGGAATCACCCATCCTTTATCACTCACAAGTGTATTTACGGCATCCACGGCATGGGCGCCATAGGGCAGGGCATTCGTTAGGGTAATATTTGTATTTGTATTCGGATTATCCGCCCATCCGATCAGTGTGGCCGAATAGTTGACACAGTCTATGGTTGCGCCTGTGAATAGCGAATTCATAGCCATTATGCTGCTCAAATTCCAACTGCCAAGGTCCTGATTGAAGGCAGAAGTTCTGCCGAACATCCAGGCCATATAGGCGACACTACTGACATCCCAAGCGCCGATGTCCCCAGTGAAGGCAGAAGCTCCCAAGAACATGGAATTCATATTAGTAACATTGCCTGTGTCCCAGCCACCAATGTCCCCATTGAAGGCCGAAGCTTCGCGGAACACGTCATTCATCTTCGTTATCTCGCTCACGTCCCAGCTGTTGAAATCAGTGTTTTCCCCAGTAAGCGAACTGGCATCCCAGAACATGCCGCTCGTGTCTGTCACAGCATTCAGATCGGGGGCATCCGTGGCGGTGACATCCAGGTTGGTACAGCCGTAGAAGACGCGGTACATAGTTTGCCACTGGATATCGCCCCACTGCTCCACGGTCAGTATCTTGTCCTTGTCCCCGCCATTACCGAAGGGGATAGTGGGGAAATCCCCAACAATAGATACCTCATAGGTACCTGTTGCAGGGAAGGTAATCGTTGCACTTCCTGTAAAAGGCCCCGCCATACCATTACTTGAAGCATTTTCCGTATTCACCCAGTTTACCCCATAGTTATAGTCATATTTGCTAGTTGTTGGGATGGTGATCTGATTATTATCAGAAGGACCATCATTGTCCGTTTTCCAGGTGGTGATGAATGCTCTTTGTACATAACAATCAGGACCAGAAGCAAAAATAGTATTGCCGTCTATGGCGTTTGACCAATTGTAAATACTATAAACCACATCATCTACCTGTATACAATCTAAATTAGAATTACCTGTGGCAGAAATAGAATTAATATTTTCATTATTACCATTAGTTAGGTTTAAGCTTGTTAAATAAACACCATTTTCGCTACAATTTAACTGTTCAAGTGCTGGATTGTTAGATAAATCTAAGTCACCTATCTGATTCTCATCACAAAAGAGATCTTTAAGCAACGTATTGCCAGATACATCTATTTCGGCTAAAGCATTATCGCTACAATATAAGTCTTCAAGTTCCGGACTGTTAGATAAATCTAGTGCGCCGTCGCTTCTTAAATTATTTTCACTACAATCTAATCCTGTAATATTACTAAAGGCATTAAGACCTGTCATATCTGATATATCTTTATCTGAGACATTTATTGTACCTGTATAAGCGGTTGCTTCGGCATAACTTATTTCACTATCTTGATTTTCGTTTATGCTGGTATTGGCAACCAAAGCTTCTTTAAAATTAGAATCGTTAAATTGAACCACACAGGCGTTTGTTGTCAATAGCTCTTGATGATCTTCTGAAATTCCAGGACTACTATCGTGCACGTCAAGGTTATTCCCATTATAAGTAATACATTCTAGACTGGTGTTGTCTCTGATATCCACATAAGCGCCTTCAAGGGAGGGGATCGAAAGGCTTTTTAATTTTTCGTTCTCATTAACAATTAGAGTACCACCTAAGATACCACTCCCTCTCAGGTTTGATATATCCAAGCTTACTAGGTTATTCCTTTGAGCCCGAAAGTTATGAATGTTGTTATTTTGTGACAGATCTAGGGTTCGTAATGGAGTATCCCTAACGTTCAGAGTTTTCAATGCCGTACAGTTAGACACATCCAAGGTTTCTATAGAAGTCCAATACACAGTTAGATTTTCTAGTTCTGTAAGTGTAG